>JAYRFH010000166.1:0-12181 GCA_041908405.1 Candidatus Zixiibacteriota bacterium | reverse complement strand
TGAACCAGGTAAGCGTCTGCTCCTGCGCGCCGAAATGAAAGTTCCGGGCAAAGCCTGGCTGGAGTTTGAAGTGGTTTCACTGTCAGATGAACGAAGCAGCCTGAATCAAACCGCCAGATTCTATCCTCGCGGCCTTTTCGGCTTACTCTATTGGTACGGTGTCTATCCCGTGCATGTGTGGGTCTTTCGCCGGATGGCCAGGGCGATCGGCGCACGGGCCTTAAAGCACTTGCCCAGTTAGTTCGCGCGTCCTACCTTTATCATCGATAGATCACTCACACCGTTTCAGGGAGCCATGCGTGGAATTCGGCCTGATGCGTCCTGCCGACATTGAAGGATGCAACGACCTTCATAATCGCATCTATCAGGAGAATCGCACTCTCGCGCAATTCCGCTGGGAGTTCGTCGAGAACAGATACGGCCAGTCCACGTATCCATTCGCGTTCGCCAGGGACGGTCAGACCATCGTTGGGACGCAGGCATACATTCCGATCCAGATGATCGACCGCGACGGTGTCTTCTGGACCGCCAAGTCCGAAGCAACTCTCGTTGACCCCGCCTATCGGGGACAGCAGCTCTTCGAAAAGATGTACGATCTGTTGTTCAGGTACGCCGACGAACATCAGTTCGCTTCGATCTGGGGATTCACCCCGGCCATTAAAGCATTCACCAAACTCGGCTTCGATGTTCCGACAGTTACCGAGCAGATATTTCTGCCGTTTTCATCGCGCTCGATCGGGCCGATGCTGGAGAAAGCGCAGAGAACTTCCTCTTCAAGTTTGAAGGGTCATCTCAAGACACTAATTCTTCGCGGTGGTGCGGCGACCGCCGGTGCGGTCAGCGCGGGGAGACTGATGTTGACCGCAAAATCCCTCCCGGAGGGAATATCTATCCGAGTAATGGAGCAACCCGACCAGCAGGCGGGAGACTGCTGTCGTCGATTTATCGCGCAATGGGGCGGCACGACCATTTATCGCGATGCCGCTTATCTCAAGTGGCGACTGTATGACAATCCGTATGTGCGCTCAGTGGTGAAGGGGATATACGATGGCTCAACTCTGCTCGGCTGGGTTGCGTATACACTCGGCGATGACGGCCTCGGTTACCTCGTTGACATCATGCTCGCGTGTGACACGACGAAGCATGATCCGGCGAAACTGGTACGGCTCTTATTGATCGAGGCAATACTCGGGACACGCGATATGGGGGCGAGCGGCATTCGTGGATGGCACGTGAATGCCCACCACTTCGCCCAACTTCTGCTTCGTGAGTCGCGAAAGGTCGGGTTCTACCACGTGAAGCGCGGTCACTATGTTGTCCTGCGTGCGTGTACAGCAGGGGAGAGCCGTACGAGCGTCAAGGCCTTCGATGACTGGTATGTCAGCCGCATCTTCACCGAGGGAGTGCTGAGTTGATGGAGCACCCGGAATCGGAGTATCTTCGCGGGCAGTTACTGCAACATTCCCGGCGCTTTTTTGCTGAGGAAGCCACTAGCGCGCTTGAGTCCGAGACTGTTCAGTTCCTTCCATACGCCGACGCCTCAAGTACACGCGGGAAACAGATCGCCATTCCAGTCGATGTCCCAATCCCACCGTCGCCAACTGATCCCTGGAAGGTCGACTTCAATGGCACGGTGCTTACGCTCTGGAATCGCATCCCCAAACCGGACGACCCGCATTGGCGGGCGATTCCGCACGACTCGCAGCCGGTCTGGTATCAGCACGCGAGTGGCGCTCTGATCCCTGCCTGGAATCTCTTCAGCAATCTGTTTGATCTGCTGACCTTTGGCGAAGAATCACGCACACCACAGCGAGACCAGCACGGGAGATTCTCGTATCGTTTCAGCCCCCGGCTGAACGCGGGGCTGCTGACCGTGCCCGCGTTCAATGAATCTGCCGCGCTGTTGGCAGCTTCGGCAATTTCGCTTCCCAGAATGGGACAACCATCGATGCATGGTGATTTTCTCTCCGGCCCGCCAGTCGTTGTGCTGTCGCATGACTGTGATATTCTGAAAGGGAACGACTTCATCACGCAGGCGGTCCGTCTGGTCCGCATTCCCCAACCGATAACACGGGGTCGCCTGCCAAGAGTCGGCAATCTCTGGTGGATTGCCCGCAACGCGATGACCCCACGCCGTTACTACGCCTCCAATGTTACCGGGATGATGGAATTGGAGCGGTGTTTCAGTTACCATTCCACATTTTACTGGCTTAATGGCACCGGCGGACGGTTCGGCGCGCGAAGCCCGGTGTCTGAGATCGCGCGGCTGATGAAGCAGCTCTCTCCCGGATGGGAAAGCGGCATTCACTACAATTACGATACGTTCCTCGACAAAGAACGGTTCGCGGCACAGCTTGCGGAGCTTCAAGAACTGTCCCCTCATAAGGTCATCTCCGGGCGAGCGCACTACCTTCGATTTGATCCATTCCGGTCGTTTGACTTTATCCGTCAGTTCGGTATTACGGTTGATGAATCCTCCGGTTGGGCGGACTTTGTCGGCTACCGGAACGGTCTGGCCGGATGCTTCCAGCCATTTGACGCGACCCGCAAGAGAGCCATGGATATGTGGGAGGTTCCGATGGTCGTGATGGATCTCGCGCTCGCCACACAACACGGACCACAGGCGATCCCATTTGTCGAACAACAACTGAGACATCTGAGCCGGATCGGCGGCGCATTGACCATTCTTTTCCATCCCGGTCAGTTCTTTAATCCGGAGCATCGGATAACCATGGGGCTGTATCACGATATTCTCAAAGCGTGTCGGGACGCAGGGGTCCGATCTCTGACCGCCCGCGAGCTGGCGACGAGACAAAGAGCCTGACATGGTTGGACGCTGAAGCAGGTCGGATCTAGTGACTGACTATCCCTTTGCGGACGGCCGACCTTATGACTTGAACCGGACATCCCCTTCGACTACTTTCACAGTTGCAATCAACATACAGAGGAGAGACCAACAATGCAGGTCATTCGAATAGCCTCAGGCGAAAGATACGAACCGGAGAAGGACTGGAAGCGGATCTCGCTCTGTGCTCAGCCGGATATTTCTATCGAGCACTTCGTTAAACCGCCACGGCACTCGTCTCCCAAACATGACCACCCCAATGCCCAGGTACTGATCGTCCTCGAAGGCAAATTGACCATCACGACTGACACCGACGAGCAGACTCTTGGTGTTGGTGACACGGTATATATTCCGGGGAATGAATTCCATATCGTGACCAACCCTCTGGACAAACCGTCAGTAGGAATAGATATTTTTGTACCGGGCCGTTCCTTCGATTTTTGGAAGACGAGAAAATGATTTCGGTCGAGGCCTTAAACACACGTTCACGGAGCACATGAAGCTATGGCAGATCCACAACAAGCACTGCAAACTCAACTCAAGAACATTCAGACCAAAACCGGCAAATCACTGGATGATCTAGCAAAGATCGTAAAGAAGAGCGGCCTGACCAAACATGGTGAGATTCGCGATATGCTCAAGAAGGAGCTTGGTCTGGGACATGGCGATGCCAACACGCTCACGCACGTTATCCTCAAGAGTGACGGCGCCAGCGCCGCGCAGGAAACGACCTCGGCCGGTGGTGATATCCTGGATACTATCTACACTGGTCCCAAAGCACATATGCGACCGATCCATGAAGCGCTCATGAAGAAGATCAAAACATTCGGCGAATTCGAGGTCGCCCCCAAGAAGGGATATGTCAGCCTTCGACGCAAAAAGCAGTTCGCCATGCTCGGGCCAGCGACCAATTCGCGGTTCGAAGTTGGACTGAACGTGAAGGGACTGAAAGCGGGAGGGCGACTTGAAGAACTCCCGGCCGGCGGAATGTGCAACTACAAGGTCAAGCTCACCGACGTATCAGAGGTCAATGACGAGCTGTTCAGTTGGATCAAACAGGCCTTCGACAGCGCGGGGTGAGCCATTCGGACTCTTCGGTCACCGTGACCGGAGCACGCCCAACTGCTTGCGCAGCCCGAGCATGTCATCAACAAGAGTGATTCCCGCGCCCAGCAATGCGGACTGATAGGCGTGAGCCGCTGAGCCCCCTATGATAATGGGGATCTGGTCACCGATCAGGCGGCGAAGTCTGGCCATTTCACCCGGCAGACGGGGATCATCGGCGGGAAACACGACACTCAACGCTATCGCCGTCGCTCCAGTCTGTTGGACGGATCCGGCGATCTCTTCCGCCGGAAGACTCGGCCCGAGATAGATCGGGCGCCATCCTTCCAGCGCCGCCTGGACCGCCGCGATCATCGCGCCAAGTTCATGCAATTGTCCTGCCGGCGTTGAGATCACTATGGCTGGCGCGTTGGCCGGATATCGATGCGAGAGCAGCATGGCTCCCACGTGCTGACTCACCATGGCCGTCGCCATATGCTCATGCGCGATCCGCAAGGAGCCATCTTTCCAGAGTGACCCGACCTGCTCCATGAGCGGAAGTATTACTCTGTCCAGCACTACCGCCTGACCGAGCTGTACTTCCGCAAGGGTCAGAACGGCATCCAACTCTTCCGCATCCAGCTTCTTGATTGCTTTGAGCGCGCGCTCCGCGAAGTACACTGACGTATTCTCAGATTCGACAGTCGGCAAGCTTGCGGTCCTGGACCCGATCAATCGCTCCAGTTCGGAATTGGTCATGGACGCGATATCCCCGATCCTGTGTCCGGCCTGCACCGCCATATGAAGAAGGCGCAAATGCTCTATCTCAGATTCTGAATAAAGACGACGATTGGTCTCTGTACGATTGGGTGTGACTGCCCGATATCGTCTCTCCCACACCCTTATAAGGTGCTGGCTGATGCCGAGCCGTTTGGCCACGGCCCGAATCCCTAGTCCCGGTTCTTTGGTCAGTTCCATCTCTACATGATCCGTTGCGTCAATCATCCAAAAGTTAGACATTATATACACTCCTGTAAGACAATAGACAAGCTCTAAGTTCCGTTCCTTGCGGCTAATTGATTAGGACGCCGACCATACTACCCGTCTAATTAGTGACATAGTAATCAGTTATGTGATTTTTCGAAAAATCTGCGTTTCTCGTGAACTTCTGGATACCCTCAACGGTTTTTTTAGGCAAACAATAGACAAACGATGAACAAATCGGTCGAGTGTCTCAAGCACTCGAACCCACAAGTGAGGAGAAGAAAATGAAATCTGTAGACACAATCGTCGCCCTGCTGCTGGTCGTCGGTGGCCTTAACTGGGGTCTGGTCGGCTTCATGAATTTTGACCTGGTCGCTACGCTGTTCGGTGATTCCACGATGCTGAGCCGTCTGGTCTACGTCGTGGTCGGCGCCTGCGCCATCTACCAGATGCTGCAGTGGAAAGCGATCCAGCGTCGCTGGGGAATGGCCGCAGCCCGCGCCTAACCCGGAATTGCAAACAAAAGTGAACAACATTGAGAAAAAGGATATGACTACAATGAAGACTCTGAAATCGTTCGCCCTCGTTGTCGCCCTGATTGGCCTGTTCGTCTCCGCCCAGGCGGGTGACGCTGACAAGAAAGCCCCGGCCAAGCAGATGGATATCGTTGAGACCGCGGTCTCTGCTGGCAACTTCACCACACTGGTCACTGCCGTGCAAGCCGCCGGTTTGGTGGAGACCCTGAAAGGCAAAGGTCCGTTCACCGTTTTTGCGCCGACCGATGAGGCGTTCAAGAAACTTCCGGCCGGAACCGTTGAAGCCCTTCTCAAGGACAAAGCGAAACTGACCGCCATTCTGACCTATCACGTTGTCGCCGGCGAAGTGAAAGCCTCCGACGTTGTCAAGCTGACCGAAGCCAAGACCGTCAACGGCCAGAGCGTGAAGATCGCCGCCAACAAAGATGATGTCATGGTGGATAATGCGAAGGTCGTAAAGACGGATATCGCCGCCTCAAATGGCGTGATCCACGTCATCGACACGGTCATCCTGCCCAAAGAGAAAGAATAACATCACTGAGAACTGATCGAACGGGTCGTGCCGCCTATTGCTGGCGCGACCCGACCCAAACTGACAAGAACGAAAACAGATAGAGGAGAAAACCAATGTTTAAGAAAGCAATTTTCGTGACGATGCTCGCCGCCCTTCCGCTGGCGATCACTTCCTGCAGCGACGATGACAATCCAGTTGCGTCACAGCCCAAAGCTAATGTGATGGTCGTTCACGCTTCGCCGAATGCCCCCGCCGTTGACCTGTTGGTCGACAACGCGGTCGCCGGCACCGGCCTGGCTTTCCCGGCTAATACCGGCTACCTCGCGGTGAACGCCGGAACCCGCAATGTGAAAGTCAATGTGACTGGAACGACCACGACTGTGATCGAAGCAGATCTGGCTCTTACTGCCAACAACAACTACACCGTCTTTGCGGTCGACTCTGTGAGCAAGATCTCGCCCGTTGTGCTCGAGGATAACCTGGTGATGCCCGCCGCCGGCAAGGCGCATGTCCGCTTTGTGCACCTCTCTCCGAATGCCCCGGCGGTGAATATCACCCTGACCGACGGAACCATCGTGTTCGGAAACAACTCGTTCAAGCAGGCGACTGACTTCACTCCCCTTGATGCCGGCACCTACAACCTGCAGGTGCGCGATGCCGCCACCAACAACACTGTGGTGCTCAGCCTGAACGGGATTACCCTCACGGCTGGTGATATCTACACCGTCTTCGCCAAAGGGTTTGTCGGCGGCGCGGCCGCCCAGGCGCTTGGCGCGGAGATAATCGTCAACAACTAATAAGACTTGTTCGGGCCTCGGCTGGACGATGCCGGGGCCCTTACAAATAGACAAAAACTCAATGGATACTGGCAGAGCAAGAAGATGAGCTTGCTCATGTAACTATCGGTTCTCGGACGACTGGAAACCGGCAGCCACACGCTGCCGGTTTTCTTTTTTGCGTCCGGAACAGGCGTGTCACCTCGGACGTTTGACCGTATATCACCGGTGCGTTCGAGCACTTCAACCACATCTGAGGACCCATGGAGATTCAGCACAGCTTCGACGGTTCCAAGGGGAGCTTCTTCATCGAACAGGATGGCCAACGGGTCGCCGAAATGACCTACGTCATGTCCACCGCTGTCCTCATGATAATCGACCATACCGAAGTTTCACCAACGCTCAAAGGGCAGGGGGTTGGCGCGCGATTGGTGAGAGCGGGAGTGGATCTCGCCCGAGAGAAGCACTTCAAGATCGTCCCGCTCTGCCCATTCGCCAAAAGAGAATTCGAGCGACATACCGAGTATGCCGATGTCGCGATCAAATAGAAAGGGATCGGACCGCATGCGCGATGAGATAACCAAGAAATACACCAATGGCGAGATAACAGTGGTCTGGAAGCCGGATCTCTGCATCCACTCGACCCTGTGCTGGAAAGGACTCGGTTCAGTCTTTCAGCCGAAGGAACGGCCGTGGGTGAAAATGGATGGCGCCACTTCGGAGCAGATAATGGCCCAGGTCGACAAGTGCCCATCGGGCGCGTTGTCCTGGGAGAGAAACGCGGGCACAGAAGTTGCTCCCGAGAAAGACTCTTCCGCTGTCATCGAAGTAACTTCCGATGGTCCGCTGATTGTTTCCGGGCGGATAACGCTCAAACATGCCGACGGACGCGAAGAAAGCAAAGACCGCAAGACCGCGCTCTGCCGCTGTGGGCAATCCGGCAAAAAACCATTCTGCGACGGTACCCATACCAAGGTCGGATTCAAGGGATAACGGCTGTCCGAAGATTGTGATATACGCGTCACGATCTGTTCGCTAAGTTGGGTGGGGCGAGGACAGGGAGAATGACATCCGATGCATGAACAGTGGAAAGACCTTATCTGGCTCCAGTTTGGAGCATCGATTGACTCCATCAAGCAGAGTATTGAACTCTGCCCCGACTCACTCTGGTCAGACACATCGCGTGACCCACAGTACTGGTATCTCGCCTTCCACACCATCTTCTGGCTCGACCTGTATATGCAAGACACTGGCGAGGCGTACCGCCCACCAGAGCCGTTCGGTTTGGAAGAACTCGATCCGGCCGGTCTTCTGCCTCCGCGAGTGTACTCAAAACAGGAGTTGCTTGCGTTTTTGGTCCATGCCAGGGCTAATGCCAAGCAAGCGCTTCACCGGCTGACGGAAGAACTGAGTACACACCTATATCATTACGGCAACACCCATATCACGGTCGCCGAGAAATTCCTGTATAATATGCGGCACTGCCAGCATCATGCCGCCCAGATGAACCTGATCATGCGACAGACAGTTGATTCTGCGCCGGGGTGGGTTTTCCGGGCGAAGGACCATCTTCATACGGAGTGATCCAGTTCACCCGCTCACAATTTGGGTGCTACTTTCCTAATGAACGTGCGAAAGACAGACTGATCACGGGTAACCCTCTGGATATTGTTGCTTCTCCTGCCGGACCTGATCACACCGACCACCGCGGCTGAAAGCAGAATGATCGCCCCGGTCGGTTTTGTCGCATGGTGCAGCAGTGAGACCGTCGTACTCCACTCCCAGTCCGGATCATGCATCCGACCTCCTGTATATGATATATCGTAAAAGGCAAGGGCGGTCGGCAAAGCAACTATGATAAATCCGACCACGATCGCTTTGCGGTTGACTGTCCCGGCACCCCAGAGCAAGAGGGCGGCCAATACAGCCGCTACATAACTATGCTCCCATATCTCCCTGTAGGCGCAAACAAAGGTGAGCAGGAATGATCCTAGCATCAGTGCCGCGTTGTTGGCCGCGCGATATCTCCAGGCAAGCCAGATCGCGAGCGCGAACAGCAGAAACGGCCAGATAAACAGCAAGTGTGAAAAGAAGGGAGAGAGCTGATCGATCGAATGCAGCGAAGTCAAGGCAACGTTTGTCTGCCAGGCCCCGATCCTCGTCAACAACGCATGTAACCCCTGATTGCCGGCATGCACCAGGAATCCGGGAGAATTGACCTGATCCGTAAAGTTAAACAGGATCATACGAGTGAAATTCTGCGGCTCCGCCACAGCATACGGTACCGCCAGGATCACCAGGATGCCGACTGTCACCAATGCCGGTATCACTCGTCTCTTGATCACCATGAGGGGGAGAAGGATCACGCCGATCGGCTTCACCAGGCAACTGATGATGAAAATACTTGTCGCCGCGATCGGGCGGTTCCTGGACTCCTGGTCGTATGCCGAGATCAAAAGCGCCACGGCGGCCAAAGTCGCGTTTCCCATGTACAACTCAAGATACAGGGGAGTCGCGAGCGATAGCCCGAGCATCCAATATGAATAATGATACGGATTCGGGATCAGCCTACGTAGGGCGATCAGCGCGGCTAGCAGCAGCAGTTCGGATAGACCGATCCAGACATAAAACGCGACTTTCAGCGGAAGATACGACAACCACCCGTAGAACGTCATGACGGCAAAAGGATGATACCGATATCCGCCACCCGGGCCCTGACCATACAACCGATCGCCGTTCTGCCAGGCAACCCCCGCCGTATGCATGGATCGGAAATCGGTAGCCGGGCCGATCCGATGAGAGGCATCATTGAACAGGAAATCAGCCTGTCGGGAAAGCATAAGAGAAAGACCGACGAGGTGGATCACCACGGCGAACAGAATGAGCAGACGACTCTGACGATTGCACCACATATATCCCCCGAAAATCGCTCTCTCCCCAAAAAATGGCGATAGAGCTCTCATGTTGTCAAGTCGTTTCTGCTTGCGGTCTCTTCCGTCCTGCCGATACGTTGGTACGTGTTTCCGTCTTGTTTCTTACCGGAGGAAAGGCGATATTGGCCTGCCGGGATTGTATGTCAGCCTAACCGAGGAGAGACGATGTCCATTCAGCAGTGGGTCGCGACAGCCCTTACCCGTGACCTCAAAACCCTGGCGCGTGAACTCGAGGGATACGCGGATGAATCCCAAATATGGTCCACTCCGCATGGTTTGAAGAACTCCGCGGGCACACTGACCCTGCATCTGATCGGCAATACACGCCATTTCATCGGCGCCGTTCTGGGTAACTCCGGCTATGTCCGTGATCGCGAGTTTGAATTCGCGGGTAAACCTGTTCCGCGGGAAAAGATCCAGGCGGAGATAGCCGCGGCGATCAATGAGACCACGCGCACGCTCGCAAACCTTCCGGATTCCGTGCTCGACTCTATCTATCCCATTGAAGTTGGCAAGTCCCGGCTGATAACCGGACAGTTCCTGGTGCACCTGGCGACCCATTTCGCGTATCATCTCGGCCAGATTGACTACCACCGTCGTCTGGTTACCGGTAACAGCGATGGGGTAGGGGCGCAGTCGATATCAGAGCTCCTCTAACATTCCAACTTCTCACGCTGCTCCTGCCTGCTTTCCTTCAAGCTATCGCGGGAAGAACTCGCCACTCCTAGCGTACTTTCTCCAGGGAGAATTTTTAGCTTGTCGCATGCCCGAGGGAATCGCGAGATTTCCTGCGGCATCAAACAGTGAGGTGACCTTTGGCCTGGTTCACGCGATTCCCATCCTATGAGTATCTGGCGCGCAACGCCGCGCGGGGAGTAGCCCGCTTTCCATTGACGCTCATCTCGGGGCTGCTCGCCTCTCTCTTCCTGGTGATGTTGATCGAGCGCGATGTTTTCCCTACCGACCCGCACCTCCAGAAATGGGCCGCGTTCTCCGCGCTGGGACTTCCGCTCTTCACCGCCCTGGCCGCGTTCGCCGAAAAACGTCGCATGAGCCGCCTCGCCAATTACGGCACACAGGCTATCGGTATTCTCGTACTGGCCGCGGTATTCACCTCGATGCCGACGGATATCAGCCACCCGCATATTCATGTCATCCGAATCGTCCTGCTGGCGGTAGCCTTCCACGTTCTGGCCGCCTTTCTCCCGTTCCTGGGCGGCAACCAGATGCAGGGTTTCTGGCAGTACAATAAAGCGCTCTTCCTTCGCTTCCTGACCTCCGGGCTGTTCTCTGCCGTCATGTTTGGCGGACTCGCCATTGCGCTTTGGGCACTCAAAACACTGTTCGATTTTGATTTCGATGAAGATATCTATATGCAACTCTGGGCGATCTGCGCGGGTTTCTTTACGACCTGGCTTTTCATCTCTGGAATTCCCGAAGATCTGAACAATTTGAATGAGCAGACTGACTACCCGCGCGGTCTGCGTATATTCACGCAGTACATATTGCTTCCTCTGGTCGGGCTTTACCTGATAATCCTCTACGCATACGGGCTGAAGATCGTTTTCCAGTGGAACTGGCCGCGCGGCTGGGTATCGCAACTGGTGCTCTGGTATTCCGTGGTCAGTATTCTCGCCATGCTTCTGCTCTGGCCGTTGCGCGAAAACGCGGAGCATAACTGGATAGGGAAATTCTCGCGATGGTTCTTCCGGTTGCTGGTGCCGCTTCTGGTGATGCTGTTTCTCGCGATCTTCGAGCGCATCGGGGAATATGGTGTGACCGTCAATCGGTATCTCGTTATCGCCATGGCCTGCGGCTTGGCAGTAGTAGTCCTCTATTTCGTACTGAGTCGAAAGAAAGATATCCGGATCATCCCGATCGTCGTCTTCGCGGTGGCGATACTGTCGGCCTATGGTCCGCAGGGCGCGTTCTCGATCGCGCAGTGGAGCCAAACATCCCGCCTCGATGCCAAACTCCGCGCCCACGATATTGTTCTGGCTGGAAACGCGGCCGCCGCACCAGTGACGATCGACCTCGAAGAACGCCAGACCATGAGTTCGATCATCGACTATCTCGACTCCTGGCATGGTCGTGAACCATTTACCCTCTGGTTCTCCGATTCCCTGTTGGCGACCGTGCCGGCGAAGGATAGATATGTCGGTGATGACATCGCCAAGCTGATGGGCTTTGAATATGCCGGTCAGTACGCCGGGTATTGGGATCAGAACTGGCAGGGGAAATGGTTCAACCGGCGCTACGACCAGAGTGCGGCGGTCGCCCTCTCACAGTACGAATATCTGGTTCCAGTCTATATCGAATACTCAGACAGGCAAGAGACAACCGTAACGAGAGCGCTGAATACTGACTCACTGCGGATAACCTTCAATGACCGGACTGCGGAGCTGACTGTCCGGCGACTCACAGATTCGACAGTCACTGATAGCCTCATCCTCGATCTGACTGAGGATATGATCGTGGCGGGCAAAAAACATCAGGAGAATGACACCACGAAAACTCCTCTTCACCTGGCCGCCGAAAGTGCCGACCTT
>JAYRFH010000165.1:0-15513 GCA_041908405.1 Candidatus Zixiibacteriota bacterium | reverse complement strand
CTGCTTCGAGATAGCCTGAGCTCGAGTATCAAGCACCGAATCGCCGAAGATCGCAGTACCGCCAAAGGCGTCGTACGGGTAGGCAAGGCGCACACCGGGGATTCGGGAGAGTTCCTCGAGCGCAGCCGCGTCGAGTGGGCGGACTTCGAGCGTGTCTTTCTCGCCTTCCTTCTCTCGCGGGTAGACCTGTACAGTGTTGAAGAGGCCGAGATTCTCAAATTGCTCTTCGATGCGCCGCTGATTTCCAGCACCAAATGAGAGCATGGCGACAAAGGTCGCGATGGCAATGACCACGCCGGCGATAGTCAGGGTGGTGCGGAGCTTGAGGCGAACCAGGTTCCCGGCAGAGATGGAGAGCGAGTCGACCAGCTTCACCGGTGGCCTCCCTCAGCGGACGGATCTACAACGATCTTGCCGTAATGCATCCGGATCATCTGCCCGGCGAATGTACGAGCCAGTTCGAGATCGTGCGTAACCATGACGACGGTAAGGCCGTTGGCGCTCAGTTCCTGCATGAGGGTGACAATCTGGCGTGAGTTCTCCTGATCCAGGTTGCCGGTTGGTTCATCGGCAAAGAGAATCGACGGTTCTTTCACCAATGCGCGTGCAATAGCAACGCGCTGTTGCTCTCCGCCTGAGAGGTCGGCTGGGCGGTGTGTGAGGCGGTCAGCCAGGCCAAGTCGTGCGAGCATGGCCGACGCCTTGTCACGGCGCTCCCGTCGGGGCGTTGAATCGAAATACATCGCCAGTTCGACATTCTCGAGTGCCGTGCGATGATTGATCAGATTGAAGGATTGGAAAACCATTCCAATGTGGGTGCCGCGATAGCCCGCCAGTTGACGTCGGGAATATGAACCGAGCGATTCATCTCTGAAGTGGATATCCCCACCAGTGGGGGTGTCGAGTCCGGCTAGCAAGTTGAGGAGAGTGGATTTGCCGGAACCGGAGGAGCCGACCACGGCGAGGAACTGACCTTGTTGAATAGCGAGGTCGACCTCATCGACGGCTCTGATAGTTTGTGGCCCACGATGGTAATACCGGCTAAGTTTAGCGGCCTGCAGAATGGTATGGTTCTGGTCGGTCATCGGGTCCAATTCGTCAAATTCATTCTCACACAGTCACTGTGTGAGAATGGCTTCACCCTAGATACGAGTACCCCCCGGCGCGGGTTGCCTCGCGTGTGAAGATAACCTCTTTGCCGGGTAGAAGATAGCGTGTGGCGTGCGCATACAACAAGGTAAAGTTAGTGGGGATTACTTATTTTGAAGTGGGGCGGAAACTTATGGGCGAGCATTGCGTATCGGAGTGTGAATAGAGTGGTTGGCGGACAGAAACGCGTGCGAAGCGACAAATTCCGATTCATTCGACATTTCATTAGATTATCTTCCTCCCCTGAACGTCTTATGCTGTCCGAGGCAGTCACCCTGTCGCGAACCAAGAACGAACACCAATGAGATTTCACCACTTTACAAAACTCGCAGAAGGAGTAGACCAGTGAGAAGGATTTTACTGCTGGTATCTGTCATGCTGTTGCTGGCGGGCGCGCTAATGGCGCAATCACTGCCGCAGTTGAAGACGGAGAAGTATGTTTTGCCGAACGGGCTGCAGGTGATCCTGCATGAGGACCATTCGATCCCGATGGTCAGTGTGAACATCTGGTATCATGTCGGCTCAAAGAACGAAAAGCCGGGGAGAACCGGTTTCGCGCATCTCTTTGAGCACATGATGTTCCAGGGATCCAAAAATTTCGATGGCGACTACTTTGTGCCGCTCGACAAGATCGGCGCGGACTGCAACGGGTCGACCTCGGAAGATCGCACCAATTACTGGGAGAACCTCCCATCCGAACAGTTGGAGCTTGGATTGGCGATGGAGTCCGACCGGATGGGGCATCTGCTGGATGTCTTCACACAGGAGAAGCTGGACAACCAGCGCGATGTCGTGAAGAACGAGCGTCGGCAAGGAGTTGATAACGCCCCGTATGGCGTGCAAGAAGACGTTCTCCCGCTCCTCATCTATCCGATGGGGCACCCGTATTCCTGGTCGGTCATCGGGAGTATGGAGGATCTCAGCGCGGCCTCGGCGGATGACGTGAAGGACTTTTTCAGAAAGTATTATTCACCGAGCAACGCTTCGCTCTGTCTCGCCGGAGATTTCAATTCCGCGACCGCGAAGGAGTTGATCGAGAAATACTTTGCGTCGATCCCGGCAGGGCCGCCGGTAGAGCGATACACCTCGTGGATCCCGGACATTTCGTACGAACGTCGTGCCGTGGCCGAAGATGAGGTAGAGCTTCCGATGGTGATCATGGCCTGGCATACGCCGGCGTATTACGCGCCCGGCGATGCCGAGGCGGACTTGCTGGCCGATGTGTTGAGCAACGGGATGAACTCCCGCCTCAATGAAGCGCTGGTCTATCGCCTGCAGATCGCTGACCAGGTGTTCGCGTATCAGGCCTCGCGTGAGATATCCAGCCAATTCACTATCCAGGCGGTGGCGAAGCCGGGACATACGGCAGAGGAGCTTGAAAAAGCAATTGATGTCGAAATAAACAAGCTGCTTAAGACCGGTATTACCGCGCGCGAACTGGAACGGGCCAAGACCAATTGGGAAGTGTCGTTCATTCGCCGTCTTCAGAATATTGGCGGATTTGGCGGCAAGGCCGACATCTTGAACCAGTACAACGTATCACTCGGTTCGCCGGATAAGTTGGAATGGGATGTTAATCGTTATCGCAGCGCGACTCTCGAAGGGGTCAATCAGTTAGCCAAGACGTATCTCGCGCCGAACAAGCGCGGAGTGCTATATATCGTCCCGCAGGGGAATCTGATCGCCAAAGAGACCGGTATCGACCGCACTGTGAAGCCGACACCAATGGCGGAAGCGCCATTCACCGCGCCGACCGTACAAAGCGCGACTCTGGCTAACGGGATGCAGATCCTACTGGTCGAAGACCACCGGTTGCCGCTGGTCGATATGTCGTTGATGATCGAGCGCGGGTGGACGTCGGATCCGGCGGGCAAGTTCGGGCTTGCATCGCTGACCGCCGACATGCTGGATGAAGGATTCAAGAAATTGAACGCGCTACAGATATCCGACACTATTCGGATGCTCGGGGCGAACGCCGGTTCCGGCTCGAGCTACGATGAGACTCACGTTAATTTGAATGTTCTGAAGCGGAATTTCGCGCCAGCTGTAGGTCTGGTTGCCGATATGGTGCTTGCGCCGACCTTCCCGCAAAATGAGCTCGACCGCCTCAAAAACGAGCGGTTGTCCGCCATTGAGGCGATGAAATCTGAACCGCGCCAGCTTGGGTCGGTCATTTTCCGCGAGAAGCTGTACGGCACCAACAGCGCCTACGGTCAGCCGGCATCGGGGAACGGAACGGAGGCCACGTTGGCCGCGATCACGCGCGACGATGTTCTGAAATACTATCAAGCGAACTATTTCCCGAATGTGACCACCGTGGCGATCACGGGTGATATCTCAATGGCAGAGGCAAAGGCACTGTTTGAGAAGTCGTTCGCCACCTGGAAACAGGGGACGCCTGCTGAGGTGCCTGCTCCGACACCGATAACGCATACCTCTCCTACCGTCTATATCGTAGACCGTCCGGGGGCGCAGCAGTCGGTGATCTTTGCCGGGTATCCGAGCATTCCGCCGACCGACCCGGATTATCTGCCGTTCATCGTCTTCAACAGCCGGTTGGGTGGCGATTTCACCAGTCGAATCAATATGAATTTGCGTGAAGACAAGGGATTCACGTACGGTTCATATTCTGCTCTCGGATCGAACAAACTGAGCGCCCCGTTCAGCGTTGTGGCGCCGGTGCAGTCGCAGTCGACCAAAGAGGCGCTGGTGGAGATCCTTAAGGAAATGAAGGATGTCATCTCGACGCGGCCGCTGACCGATGAGGAGTTGACCGATGCCAAGACTTCAATGGTGAAGTCGTATCCGCAGGGATTCCAGAATTTCGGCGGTATTACGATGCAGCTTCGTTCGCTGGCGTTGTACGACCGCCCGCTGGACTACTGGAAGACGCGAGTCGGCCAGGTGCAGGCGATCGATCAGGCGAAGGTCAAGGAGATCGCGGGCAAGTATGTTCGCCCGAATGACCTGACGATCGTGATCGTCGGGGATAAGGCCAAGATCGAAGAGGGAATCAGATCGCTTGGGATAGGGGAAGTATCGTCGCTGTAAGGCGGCCAGGATCTGACAATCAGGACCCGGTGGCCACAGCCGCCGGGTCTTTTTGTTGGCCGGCTGAACGGGGTTGTCAGTATAATTGGAAAAGACACCCAGCATGGAGGTACGCTATGAGACCGGTGTATATGTTCGCCGCCGCGGCACTAGTGATCCTGGGGATCGGATATTCCATTGCAGTTGAGAAGGAGAAGGTAGCGCCAATGCGTCAGGCATTGGACCTGGGAGAGTGCGAAGATTGCGGAGTCGAGAAATTGACCGATGATGAACTGGGGCGGCTGGTGACGATCATCGCGTCTCGTCGCGGTCTCTCGTTCCTGGATGAATCTGCACGGCAGTACCTTCGCAAGCAGGGGTGGGTGCCGGCCGAGATAATCGGCTATCGTCCGGATACATCGATCGCGGCCTCATCAGACGACATGTTGATGATGGTGGTCAGGGATGGGAAATTGTACGCGATGGAGCCGCCGATGGGGGAAGAAGCATGGCCGACCGGGCTCTTCTGGACGAAGGCGGTCTTTTCGAGCAGTTGGGAAGTGATCGACCCGGAAGGGAAGTCGGTGAGTTGCGATATCTCTGAGTTGAAGTAGATAGGTTATCGTTTCAAGTGATTCCCAAAAAATCAAAGCCGCCGGTGTTGGCTTCCGGCGGCTTTGCTTCGTTAGAGACAAAAATGAAGCGAAGAAATGGTCTCATCTCTGAGCGAACGACTCCACGAATCCATGCAGGTCATTCGCGATCTCCGACGCCTTCTGATACCGTTCGGCCGGGACTTTCTTCAGCGCCCGCATAATGACATGGTCAAACAGGAGCGGGATCTGAGGATTGATGACCGACGGCTTTTCCGGCTCGTTGTGCATGATCGAGTAGATCAGCGAGGTGATATTCTCGCCCTTGAACGGCCGGCGACCGAGCAACATTTCGTACATGACAACGCCGAGGGAGAAGAGGTCGGCACGACGGTCAATCGGGACTCCCTTGAGTTGCTCGGGTGAAATGTAGTTCGGTGTTCCCATCGCGATACCGGTCTTGGTCATGGAGTTTGAATCAACGCGAGCGATACCGAAATCCATTACCTTGACCTTGTAATCAGCCAACACCATGATATTGGCGGGCTTGATGTCGCGGTGGACGATACCTGCCGCGTGAGCGTATTCCAGCGCCTGGCAGATCTGCGTGATCATCTGAGCGATGATCTTATAGTTGAATTTGACTTTCTTGCGGATCAGGTTCTCAAGCGTCTGGCCCTCGAGGAACTCCATTGCGATATACTGCAGGGGACCCTCGGAGCCGACATCGTAGATCGTCACGATATTCGGGTGAGAGAGCTTACCCGCGGCCTGGGCCTCACGGTAGAGTCGCTCCTTCAGTTCTTCTAACTCCGCCGGGTCATTGACGAAGTCCAGGCGGATAGTCTTGAGGGCGACCGGGCGGTTGATGGCCGGGTCGATACCGCGATAAACAGTGCCCATGGCGCCTTTGCCGAGCACGCCGCTGATCTGGTAGCGGCCGAGGTTCTTTATCTCGATCTCGCCGGAGATAGAGCGTGAGGATTCGCTGGCCTTTGGACTGCCGGAATCCTGGCTGGCCATGATGACGTCATCGTCACTGGAATCATCAAAGGACGACGCTACAGTGCTGTGAGCTTCGGAGGCGGCGGTATGATTGTTTGCAACCTCAGTCTCCGCATCGAGAGTGCGTTTTTCATGTTCGAAGTAATCACCGCTTGAATCGAAGGCAGTGGTCTTCTGAATGGACGGGTCGTTGGCCGTAGTTTTGAGTTCGCGAACGGGCGCGGAGGCCAACTGAGCTTTCTCTTCTCGGGCGCGAGCCTTCTCGGAGCGCTTCGGCTTTTTGTCCTCGGCCGGCTTGTAGGCTTCCATAGACAGGATGCCGGTCTCAAGAAGAGGTGAGGCGACCGCAAAGAGGATAAGTTGCAGAGCGATATACATCGTATTTGGAAGCGTCTGGAAGGACGCGACCATGAAATAATTGATGTTGGCGAGCACCAACAGCGAGCCAGCCAAGACCACCAAACGGTACATGAGCGGGATATGGGTCAGGACGACGGCGCCAATCGCACCGAGCGCAAAGAGAATTATCAAGTAAGTTGAGTTCGGACGGTCGTGGACCGTCAGATGTTTCCCATTGATAATATTGTCTGCTACCGTAGCGGTGATCTGCAGATCGCTGGACACTTCATTGACCGGCGTCTTAAACTGGTCAGCAAGCGCGGGGTCATCGATTCCGATGAACACGAGTTTATCCTTGAATCGTTTGAGATCGAAACTCTGTCCCAAAATGTCGTTGGCGGAGTATCGGGCGAAGGGGAGACCTTCGCTATGGGTGACAAACAGTTCACCACTGGCATTGACCGGGATATGACGGCTGCCGACATCAATGCTTCCATCGCCATTCAATCTGATATCTTCCGACTTGACCCCGAGGTAAGCGGCGGCGGCGGCAAGCGGGAGGGATGGATAATAGTAGCCATCAAAATACTGTGTCATCGGCTGATGGCGCACGACCTGGTCCTCGTCGGGAACAATGAAATCGAAGCCCAGACGTGGATTGTTGTCCAGCAGTCGTTCGGCAGGGAGGAAGACCTTGCGCACCCACAGACCCTTTTGGTCTTCAGCCGAGATCAAGGCCTTATCGGCGGTCATCGAATGGTTGAAGAGGTGCTTTGGGTTTGCGGTCTTGTTGCTCGGGAAGGTGCCCAACGCGATGTCGTACGGAAGGACCACATTGGGTACCCAGGTGAGCTGGTCGGCCAGGATCTTGGAATAGCCGGCAGAATCTTCCTGCGCGTTTTCCGGGAGGTCGAGGTTTACCACGACCGCTTTGGGTTCCCCCTGACCGACGGCGGCAACCAGGTCGCCGACCAGGTCATAATGCCAGGGCCAGTTGCCAAAAGTATTTTGCGCCGGTCGGTCAATAGTAACGAGGACCGTGTTAGGGCGCATGTCATCAGAGGCAGTCATGCGACAGAGCGCGTCGTTGACCGACTGCTGCAGCCTACTGATCGGCCCGATATCATTGATGGCCAGGATGACCACAAAGATGCTTATCAGTAGAAAGAGAATATACGGTGAATACTTGGACATAGGGGCCTCGCTCTACCTTCCTGCCGCTAATCGAGTGATCAGCATGGCCGGGAGATTCGCTTGCTGCATTTTCTGTTGGGTTCTCTGTATATCGTAATCAATCCGACGATAGGATATCTCCTGGGCGTCGGTATCGTAGATCGCGTAACATGCGCGGGGGTCATTGTCTCTCGGTTGCCCGACCGAGCCGACATTGACGATATAACGCGCTTCTTCGTCCGGCTCAAAGTCGTGACCGACTTTACGACGGTGCTCGAACTGCTCGGACTCGGTGAAGATCATCGGCAGGTGCGTATGGCCGACAAAACAGATCTGTTCCGCAAAGCTGCGGAAAGCGGCATCGGCCTCATTGGCGGTCAGAATGTAGTGCCATTCTCCCGGCATATAGGGTGAAGCGTGGACCAACTGCGCGTTGCCAATAGATCTGTTCATCGTGCACTCGGCGATGATCGAGAAGGCCCGATCATTCAGTTGTCCCTGGGTCCAGGTGAGAGAGACCTGGGCGACAGGGTTGAGGTGTTCCTGGTCGAGATGCCCGAGGGCGGCATGTTCGTGGTTCCCCAGGAGCATCGTGTCACAATTGCTTCTCACCAGCTCCAGGCAGGACAGCGGGTCGGAACCGTACCCGATCATGTCGCCGAGCGAGTGGATCGTATCGATCCGCTGAGTCGCAATATCTTTCAGGACCGCTTCCAATGCTTCCAGATTGGCATGGATGTCCGATATCAGGGCATGCCTCATTAGTTAGTGTCCCTCGACAAACTTGAAAGAGGTTTTGCCGACTGAGACTAGGTCGCCATTTTTCAGGACGGCGCGTTCGACAACCTCACCATTGACTTTCGTTTTGCCACCGCGGCCGAGGTTCACGATGCAGAAGCACCCGGGCTCCTGAACGATCTTGGCCTGGATACCGGAGAGGAGGAAGCCTTTGGCGTGAACATGCACGAATTTCGCCTTGCCGATAGTAGTGACATCGCGGTCGAGACGGAACTCGGAGAAATCGGCGTTGTCTTCGCCGAGCAGGACGGAGCCGCCGTATTTGGCGACGATCTCACGTTCGAGACGGTCGTTTTCGATCATCTCTTTCTGCTTTTTGGTATTGAGCACCATGGTGCCGTCCATATTGGCGGCTTCTTCGGCTGCAGACGCATCGCGGCGGTAGATCAGCGAGTACTTGCCGATCATGATGATATCCTGATCGCGCAGTACTTCTTCGGTGACCTTGCGATTGTTCACGAAGGTACCGTTGAGCGATTCATTATCGATGATCACGGCAGCGTTGTTATTGAATTCGATCATCGCGTGTTTGCGCGAGACGCCCCGGTTTTCGAGAACGATATCATTATCGTTGGTGCGACCGATGGAGATCCGTTTCTTTTCGGTCACGATCCTCTCGATAATCTTGTCATCGTATTTGACAATGATCTCCGGCATAGGATGTCCCTTCCGTTGTGTATAACAGAGCTCTTTATTGTCGAATCACAGGGCTATGACGGCCGGGCAGACAGGGCTGCCGCAGGTCGAAATAGGCATAGTTCTATTGTCGGCAAGAGGATATGAAACTTAAACCTGCGGGAGAGTCCCAATAACCGGCGGTGGGGTTTCAAGATTCGGGGGAATCGAAAATATTTGCGCCAGGCGACAATCCGTTCTATATTGGCCGCCGTATCCTTTAGTCAATAGGTAGGTTATGAAAACGCTTGTTATTGCGCTGCAGAAAGATGGGAAGCTTGTCTCGGCCTCACTGGAGGCGATCGAGGCGGCCAAATCGGTGGGTGGAGAGCTTTTTACCGCGGTTCTGGCCGCCGACGCGGCAGGACTGGCCGCTGGCCTCGCCAGCAAAGGCGGGGGGAAGGTGCTGGCGGTCTCCGACGCGAGCCTTCGGTATTTCACCGATGATCTATATGCCAGGGTCATTTCCGGCCTCATAAAAAAACACGGCATCGAGCTGGTTATCTGCCCCGCGACGTTCTATGGCAAAGCGCTCTTGGGACGGTTGGCCGCAATGCACTCCGGAAGCATGGCCTCCGATGTGACCCAAATCACCGCTGAAAGCGGTGTGGTGAAAGTCACGCGCCCATCGTATGGCGGTTCGGTGGTGTCTCAAGTCGGTTCTACCGGCGGGACCTTCTTTGTGTCGCTGCGACCGAAGATCTATCCCGAATCAACTTCCGGCTCGGGCGAGGTAGTGGTGGAGAGCATGGATGGCGCATCTTCCAAGGCCACCATCAAGGAGATGAAGCAGGAATCCTCCGGCACCGCCAATTTGGCGGAAGCGGATGTGATTGTTTCTGCCGGCCGGGGGATCAAGGGACCGGAAAACGTTGATCTGGTCAAGGGACTCGCTGAAGCGTTGGGCGGGGCATTTGGATCATCGCGCGCGATCGTCGATGCTGGCTGGGTGCCGTATGCTACTCAGGTAGGTCAGACGGGTCGGACGGTCAACCCAAAGCTGTATGTTGCGGTTGGGATATCGGGCGCAATCCAGCATCTGGTTGGAATGCAGACAGCGAAAACGATTGTCGCCATCAACAAGGACAAAGACGCGCCGATCTTCAACATCGCAAGTTATGGCATCGTGGGGGATCTGTTTGAGGTCGTCCCGGCGTTGACCGCGAAATTCAAGCAGGAGCTTCACAAGTAAGACAGTCAAAGTAGATCATAATGAAAAAGCCCCCGCGTTGCGGGGGCTTTTCTTTTATCTACGCTTCCCAAGGATAGGAGGTGGCGGGGCGGCGACATCAATTGAAATTGAGTCACTGACAGTGTCGCAAACGTTGTAAGCCTTGAATCGTACCATGAACGTGCCACTATTGGGAAAGGCAATACCCGGATTTGTGGCTGTCGAATCAAGACGGCCATCGCCGAAATCCCACAGGAAGCGCGTTCCTGTCGTGGCCGTCTGCGTGAAATCGACGGTCTCACCGGCAGTAATGCTCGAGTCGGAGGCTTCGATATTACAGGTCGGGGTCGAATCGGCGACAATGATGCGCGTGAAGCTATCTTGACCGCCGGAGTTGGTCACCGTCATAACCACCGTATACGTACCAGCGGCTTCGAAGGTGAATGCAGCATCGCGCGTGACGGCGCTGTCGTTGTTATCAGTGTTGAATTGCCAGTTGTAGGTCGTAATGGCGCCAGTCGACGTATTCGTGAAGTTTACAGTCAGCGGAATACACCCCTCAGTCACATCGGTAGTGAAAGAGGCCCGTGGAATGCTGTCCCAGCGCTGGACAGACTCAGTCAGAAGCGTCACGGCGTAATCCGGGTTATGGACACCGTGCGAGCCATCTTTTTTCACGAACAGATAGTTATAAAGAATGCGCGCTTCATCGGCGTTGACCGTGGAGTCAATATAGTAAGCTGTAGAATCTGAGTCAGCGCCAGTCAGCACATGGGCGCTGATCAGGTAACCGGCGAGGGTATTGCTGAGCGCGCGGATCGAGTCCTGAATCGGTTTGGTATCAAAATCGGTCAGTGGAGCCGACAGATGGCATCCGGATATATTGCAGTTGTCGAAATACTGCTCGCCGCTCTGATCGTCCTCCAGTCTGAAGGTATGTTCGCCAAACTGGTACGCCTTGCCGGTCCCAAAGTGACAGGAGAGGCAGCCATCCTGAGCGGCCACAGTAGCATGAGTATTGGTGAAGGCAGTGGAGCCGAATCTGAATCCACCCTTGCCGATCAGCATGTGGGCCTGTGAGCTGTAGTGAGCGGCATCAACACCGAGCGTATCCAATTTCACTCCGGTGGTATTGGCCGGGATAGTCGGGACTGTGGCTGCCTGGTGACAGACCACACACATGTTAGACTTGCCCATATCGTAGTCAAAATCGCCATTGAGAATCACCGGTTTCTCGAATCCGCGTAAAGTGTCAATCTGCCAAGAGCCGTAGTCGCCGGTGTGCGGCATATGGCACGTGAAGCAATCGATGGTTGACGGAGCCTGCTGAGCAGAGGTAGAGCCATTGTCAACGAAGGCAATGAAACCTTCGCTCGTGTGGCACTGGGGGCCGCAGACGTTGGTTTTGCGCTCTTTGGTATTCAGTTGGACGACCGCCTCGATCAGTTCCGGGGAAGCATGCTGCGAGGTCACCCACTGACCTTTGGGTTGCTTGATGGCGTTGTCGTCATCGCTGTGACAGCGCAGACAGTCCTCGCCCAGGGTACTGTCAAAAAAGGTGTTGTTGTTGACCTCGGTCGTCAGATCGTCGCATCCGACAGAGACCAGCATCGACAGTGAGGCGAGAAGGATAAGCAAACAGATCAGGGGGATAAGGCGCATGTCAAAACTTCCTCAGGTAGGCGTGCATTCTTTGATATATACGTCAGGGGTCAGGAAACTGTCAACGTAATTGTGTACCGGAAGCGGTCCACAATGGCCGGTGATTGGGTCGGCTGACGCGGCTCCAGTCCGGTTTGTCGCAAAAGGTTACGCCGGTCGCTTTCAATTTGAATCTCCTTGCGCCAGAGAGGTGTATCACGTATGTTGGCACTCTCGATGCGGGAGCCCACGCGATTGGGGGATATCCGCACAAGCGATACATGCAGATGATGCTGCTTTGGAACATGCACACCTTCTGGCAACGAGGTATCTTTTGACCAAGCTTCTCGGCGCCGTTCTCCTGATATTGGCACCAGCCCTGGTGCTGGCGGGACCGGCCCACTTCTATGACCAACCCGACACCACCTACGCCACAAACGTCGTGATCGACATCATCGAGCACAACGGCGGCATCTGGTTCGCCACCGGGGAGGGAGTCAATTACAGTTTCGACAACGGCGAGACCTGGCTCTTATACAACACCAGCAATGGTTTGGTTGGAAATGACGTCTCCGCCATCTATTCCGGCGGGACACGTCTTTGGATAGCTACCAACCATATAGGAGTGGTGGCGGGTGGGGAAGAGGTCTTCTCCGACGGCATGTCATACACCGACGACAACGGGCAGACCTGGGTGACGCCGGATTGGGATGATACGCTACAGTTCCCCAAGTATATCACCGGGCCATTCCGCACGATCTATGACATCTCCGGCGCGGCGGATTTTCGCGGCGATGACTGGATCTTTGCGACGGCTTTTGCGGGTGCGGTACTGGCCTCGAACGACAATGGTAACACGTGGAAGCGGATATTCGCGACTCGCGATGATTCTCTCAATTTCGTCAATGCCTACAATGGCCTGGATACGCTCTGGTGGCGGAACCGGGCTTTTTCGGTGGTTGCCGATACCTCGCATGGTGATTCGCTGCATGTCTGGATCGGGACCGCTGGAGGAATACTCCAGTATGTGTATCTCATCCCGCGAGACAAGTTCTCGGCGCTTCGGATACAGAAAGTTGCGCTGTGCGAGAGTTGCACGGGAAGTGGCAACAACTACGGATGGTTTGGGGGCGTAAACGGGGTGACTGGCGGTAGAACGAATGGCGGGACATTCTGGACCCGCTTTTTCCAGGAAGATTTCATTCCGGCTGATGCCCGACAGACCACCGCACTGCAGGAGTTCGGCGGAGTATTGTTTGCCGGATTCAGCGATTCTGCCTCAAATGTTTCGCAGGGACTGTGGGTGTCCACGGATCTGGGGGACACGTATTCGCAGGTCAGCCTTGATTCAGTCACAGGCGCAAATCGAGTTGTCCGGGACTTTGCCTCAATGAATGACCGCCTCTATTTGGCCGCCGATCAGGGGGGGCTCTGGGTCACCGAAGATACCGGCACCACTTGGGCGCGGCTCTACCTGGATTCAGCGGCGACCGGTCTAAGCAATGTCCTGAATTTCACGCATTCAGTCGAGGCATTAGGGGATACGCTGTTTGTCGGGACAGACTCAGGACTCACCATGCTGTTCATGGACGGTGTGGGTACGATAGACTCCATGCGGCACTACATTCCCCCAACGGATTCATCCTCCCGCGGGGTACATCAGATACGCATTCAGGAGTTCACTGATTCCATTTCGCTGGTCAATGATTCGTTCGCTATTTGGACGATCAATCGACCGGCTGGCGGCGGGGGCAGGCAGGTTGTCTCGGTCTCATTTGACAGGGCCGAGAGCTGGAAGTACTACCGGGCAAACGGAACAACCTATGATGTCGCGCCGGTCAATGTCCCGAAGGATGTCGTGAAGAATGTGTACTTCGTAGGACCGAATGGCGTGCAGTTAGTCTCCATGGGGATCGACCCTGATTATATCGAGAACGCCATTATAGCCGACGCGGTCGATACTACAGTTTTGCTGAGCACGGATACGGTGTTTTCAGTGGCGACCAAGGGCGATACGCTGGTATTTGGCGGAGTCCGCGGAGCGGCGGTTTCGTTGAATCGCGGCTCGACATACCGGATCTACGGGGCGAATTTCAATCCGGTGAAGCCGGACCTGGTGATCTCGTACACCGTAAATTCGACGATCAATGTTGACGATGGAAGCATCACCGCCGGGCTTATCGGGAATTTCATCCCGGCGCTGGCGATTCAATATTTCACGCCGGATAGCGCGCAGATCATCGCATCGTGCCGTCCGACGACATCCGGTGGGAATGGTGTCTCGATCGGACGTGTCGTCGAAGTGCGCGATACGCTCGGCACGTTGCTCGGTTACAAGTACCGTTGGGATGTGGTCTATCTCAGAAACTTCGCCTGGAATATGGAAACGCTTGGCGATACGCTGTTGATGGCCACTGATGACGGTTTAATAGTCGGCTGGAATTTCGACGAGCCGCCTTACAGCAGCAAGCAATTTGACACGCTGGCATTCCGCAACGCGGAGGGCAAGGATCTGATCCTTCCGGGCACACCCGCCTACGCCGCGAGAGTCTCCGGTGACAATCTCTGGATAGGTACCGACGACGGCACGGTTCGCATAGATGTAAACGACCTGACCGATCAGCGGCTCTTCATCCGCACCGATCCGTCGGAGGAGGCCTACGCATTCCCTGTTCCGTTCAGCCCGAATCGGGATGACCCTGTCAGATTCCATTTTGACGTTCCGACCACGGGAAACGTGACGCTTGAGATATTTGATTTCGCCATGAATCTGGTGGCAACGCCGATCAATGCGGTGAGTTACGAGGCGGGGACCTACCCGCCAGGGCCGAGCGGAGATCAGCGCCCATATTGGAATGGCCGCAATGATCGAGGAGATGTTGTCGCGGTGGGGATGTACTATTTCAAGCTGACCTTCGCGAATGGTGAGTATACCTGGGGTAAACTGGCGGTGGTACCGTAAGGAGCGCATGGCAATGAAATCAAGAATACTGATCATCTGTTTCGTGCTGCTGGCGTCCTGCGGTTTGATGGCCCAGGATGGCAACGGCGGGTATGCCGGCGCGTTCTTTCAGGTGCCGGTAGGCGCCCGTCCGACCGCGATGGGCGGGGCATATATTGGAATTTCAAATGATGGTGCGGGAATCCTGTTTAATCCGGCGGGATTGTCCAATCTCTCGCGGCCGCTGTTCGCGACATCGTATCGTTTCCTGCAACTGGATCGAAAGCTAGGATATGCGACGGCGCTTTTCCCGGTCAAAGGACAATCGGTGCTGGGCGGGAGTTGGTTGTATTCAGGGTCAGGTTCAGTCGCTACCCGTGACCGGGATGGTGACCTGATCGGTACGGAGATAGAACAGCAGAACCATCAATTCTCGATAATCTTCGCCAAGAGATTCGAGAACTACCTCTCGGCGGGAGTAAAACTTAATTACCTGCATTCCAATTTCGCGGAGATGGCCGCGTACTCGATCGGGTTTGATGTCGGCGTCATGTTGCATGTCGACCGGATGATCGATAGAGAAAAACGTGACCTGATGAAGGTGCAGGATATTCAGGTCGGGTTGGCGATTCGTCAATTGGGTATGAAATATCGCTGGGACACGGAGAAACTCCCGACAGAATTGGGTGGCGATGTCTACGCGTATTCGCAGGATGATGATGTACCGCCGGATATCGGCCTGGGAGCCTCGGCTCGCTTTTTCCAGAGAAAGCTGTTGTTCGCCGCAGATATCACGAAAAATCTGGAGCAGGATATAGTCCCGCACGTTGGCGCGGAGTACAATGTGACGAAGATGTTCGCGCTACGGGCCGGTTATGGTTCCAGTCGGGCTTCGGGCGGATTGGGATATCTGTTCAAGATAGGGGATAACACGCTGGCGATAGATTACGCCTTCTCCACCGACCGGGTAGATGAAGGTTCGGAGCACATTTTCTCCT
>JAYRFH010000164.1:0-6188 GCA_041908405.1 Candidatus Zixiibacteriota bacterium | reverse complement strand
CTGAAGGAACTCAAAGGTCTCTTCTTTCCCGGCGCAGTAGACATCCTCAAATACTCCCCACGTTGTCGCCACTTCAAACGGTCCGCCGCTACAGGAGTACTCCGGGTATGCCGCCAGCGCGGCGGTTGCATGGCCCGGAAGTTCAATCTCCGGCACTATTGTCACATATCGATCTGAAGCATACATAACTATGTCGCAAATCTCGGCCTGAGTATAGAAGCCTCCATAACGACTTCCGCCCGTTTCTGTTCTCCACGCGCCAATTTCTGTGAGTTTGGGATATCTTTGTATCTCGAGTCGCCACCCCTGGTCATCGGTCAAATGCCAGTGGAAGATGTTCATTTTGTAAGAAGCGAGCAGGTCGATATACTTCTTGATAAACGCGACTGGAAAGAAATGCCTGCTTACATCTAGATGCATCCCTCGCCAGGCAAATCGCGGATGGTCGCGTATCTCCAATAGAGGTAGCACTATTTCATTCGGCGACGCGCACTGCCCGATCAACTGCAAAAGGCTCTGCATCCCGTAGAACAACCCGCTCGTCTCGGGTGCACATATGCGGACGCCAATGCTTTCAACTCGTAACAGATATCCGTTCGACGGAATACTCGAGTCATCGACCTGCTCCAGGACGATCGAAGCGTCTTTACTGTCATTTACGTGATGGAAGGACAAGCCGCATATGGTATGCAGCATTTGGCTGGATGCTTCAACTATCGTCTTTGCGTCCACACTTCCTGGAGTGACACTGACAGTGAGTGGGGAACTCAATCGAAGCTCACCGCCCGTCTGTGAGAGTGAAACGGGGGCCGGGATGATAGATGGTTGATGCATCATTGCAGGTTTTTCAGTCCCAGCAGTTGGCTCGAGATACGCCAGTAACCGTAATGTCCATCCGCGTCTTTGGGGCGGACATTTTCCACCACAAACTTGATCGCGTGCTTGCCTGCAGTCAGATGGTCGCTGAGGTCTAGCTCCAGCGGTTTCACTATATCGCCGGGACACCATCCGCTGCGACTGTAATCACACGACCAGGAGCCATCGGTCCATCGACGGCAATACGGATTGATCGCGCGAAACTGCCGGCAATCATCCCGCCACGGTCTATAGCGATACACCGCCACTCCGTCGACATAGATGACATTATCCTTCTGCACGAACTCGTCAGCATCCCGTCCATCCGTGCAGTGCCCACTGACATAGTAATGCACCAACACGCGCTTCAAGTCGGGTGGTATTTCTACCTCTACTTCCGTCCCTTTTACACCCGGCGTATCACTGGTATACGACTCAACAAACATCAATCCGTGCGCCCAGTCGGCGTTAATGGCGGTAGTGTCAGGCGAGTATGTCAAGGTGAGATCAACTTTCCATGCCGGCGTGACCCAGGTGTCAATGAACCCTTTGATGACTCTCTCGCCAGCCAGCAGAGTCGCTAGGTAAGACAGATCGACTTCGTACTCCGTTCGCCCGCCATACGCGGTCATGAACTTGATCAACTCAATATCGGGAGCGCCCGGGATCTCCAGCCGAATATTCCCGGCGCGATCCCAGCGGTCATACATCTCCAGTTCGTCTTTGGGGATCGGCTTGATGACCAGATGTCCCGTAATGCTAACCGGGCCGTTGAAGTGCGGAAGATTGACTCTCCGCGCCATCACCCGGCCTCGATCCCTCGATATTACTGAATCGCTGTCGTATTTCGATGTATCATCCGGCGTGAAGTGGATCATGTTATCCGAAAAAACCACAACCGACTGCGCCGTCTCTGTAGTCGAGTCTGCTTGTGCACCTCGGTAGCAGAGGAGTGCAAATGTCATCAGAGTAAAGCGAAACCACTTCATAAGTTTACCATCCTCTGCTTATGCGCTCAGCCAGACACTCTCAGCTTAAACGTGCGAATCTCAAATGGTGACATCTTCAATTCGATTGGCCGAGTACAGTCCATCGCCCCTTCTTCTGTCCACTCAAGTAAGTTGGTCTCCACCAACTGTACGCCTGGAAGATCCACCTGCAGAATGCCCACTGAATGTCGACCGTGCGTTTCGACAATGCGGAGTATGAGACAGTTCTCCAGTTCAGCCTTCTTGACTACCTCCAGCGAAACCCCTTCACCGGATAGTCTGACAGGCAGTTGCGAGCGCGAGGCGCGCATGCCAGGCAGTACTATCAAATCTTGATTCAATTTGGCCGCCTCGGACAATACGCTTGAGTGAACCAGATCACCGGTATGCGGCAAGAGACTGTACGTGAACTGGTGCTCTCCCTGGTCAGCATCGGGGTCAGGGTAGTTCGGAGAGCGCAACAGATTCAAGTCGAGCAGACCATTCCCCACATGATAGCCATACTTGCAGTCATTGAGCAGCGCCACGCCGTGATCCACATCCGATAGATCGGCGTACCGATGCCCCACGACCTCGAATTTCGCCTGCTCCCAAGTTGTGTTCGTATGCGTACTGCGCTTAAGATAACCGTATTGGATGTCGAACGATGCCTGCTCGGACCTGACAGTCACCGGGAACGCCACGCGCAACATCTTGTGCTTTTCCCGCCATTCGACTCGCGTTTCAAAGTCCAGCCGCTTGGACCGTTTCTCTAGTCGGATAGTCTGCTCGATTCGTGACTCGCCTATCTCATACGAAATGCGGAGCCCTTGCCGCACCTCACCATTGGTCAATGCCTCTACACTCACCACTTGGGCAGTCTCGAGCAACGTGTCGCGATAGAATGAGTCAACATCCCAGGCATCCCAATCGTTGGGCCGATCCTCATACAAGCATAGAAGGTTTCCGGGTTGGTCCGGCGCAATCAGCTCGCGCCGCATCTCTTTATCAAAGCAGCGCACCAGCGTGCCATCCTCGCTGAACTCGTACACAACAAGATCATTCTCAAGGGACAACCCCGGAACTGGATCACTCCGCTTTTCAGCCATGACAGTTTTGGTGAGGGTCACAATTGAATACGGCGCAATTGAGACGCGCACTGCAACCCGATCCCCCTCCTGCTGCCACGGCAGAGTTTCACCTGATTCCAACTTGGCGACAGAGCCTTTCCAATTGTCTGGCAAATTCACCGTTCCCTCGAATGGACAGTGCAGCGTATTGACCAGTGTTATTGCGTTATCGTCCGGGTTGAACAGCTCACCGCCAATTTCTGTCAACAACTTATCGCACTTTTCAAGCGCATCGCGGTACTCTTCGTGCGCTACGCGATAGACCCGCCAGATACTTGAGCCAGGGATGATGTCATGGAATTGATTGAGCAGAACAGTCTTCCATATCTCCTCGATCTGTGCCTGCGGATACTTCTCAACAGGTAAGCATGAGCTGAGCATCTCCAATGCCCGAAGTTTCTGCTCCAGCTTGCGGTTGGCCCACTTCATGAAGGCCTGGGTGGTCAGTGTGCCTCGATGCAATTCGAGATACAATTCGCCGACCCGGGTCGGCACCTGATCTTTGTAAGCGACCAGTCGGTCGAAGAAATCTCGCGCGTTCCCAAGTCTGACTCTGGGTGCGCCTTCCAGATCCGCCTGGCGTCTCCCCATCTCAATATGCTCATCCTTCGGGCCGCCGCCGCCATCGCCGACGCCGAAGAGCGAGATGAACTCATCGATATACTCTTTCTCCTTGAAATTCTCCTGCGCGGCCCTCAATGACTCGGATGCCAACTGGCTGGTATATGTATTCTCCGGCGGAAAATGACTGAGCACCGTGCTCCCATCGATCCCCTGCCAATTGAACGTGTGGTACGGGAAGTCGTTGATCTGACTCCAGGACATCTTCTGCGTCAGGAAGTAGTCTATCCCGCTCTTCCGGAGCAACTGTGGCAGAGCCGCGGAATACCCGAAGACATCAGGCAGCCAGAGATTGTTGACCTCAACGCCAAACTCATTCCGGAAGAAATTCTTACCGTGCAGCAATTGGCGAACCAGCGATTCGCCGCTCGTAACATTGCAGTCCGACTCAACCCACATGCCGCCCTGCAATTCCCATCTCCCTGCTTTCACCGCGGCTTTGATCCGCTCGTAGAGGGCGGGATAGTGCTCTTTGACAAACGCGTAGTGCTGTGGTTGCGAAGCTCCAAAGACATACTCCGGATATCGCTCGATAAGTTCAAGCTGTGTCGCGAATGTCCGCGCGCACTTGCGGATCGTTTCTCTGACCGGCCAAAGCCAGGCAGTATCGATATGCGCGTGTCCGACCGCCGTCACCGATAGAGATGAAGCTGTCGCCGGTTTCTCCAACTCGGGCGCGATTATCTCCCGGAAGACACGAGGATCATCGCCGCTCTTGGCGTATGCGTTCAAACCCTCGGTGCAGGCTCGGATAATGCGCGCCCGGCGAACGCTTTTCTCCGGGAGGCTCTTCACTAATCCAAGCAGGACTCGGAGATCGAGCGTAAGATGCCAGAGTTCGGTATCGAAGACCCCAAGTCGGATACAGTTGGCCCGAGCGTCGTACTGACCGTATCGATTGGTTGCGTCCGGTCCGGGATCAAGATCGCAGAACATGCCGAACAATCCGTTGGCCGCGGCCTCAACCCACAACTCTATGCGCTCCCCGCCCGAGACACTATCCGACAATCGAACAATATCCCGCCCAAACTCGGTGTCGAATACCGAGCCATTCGTAATCCCCTGAAGGATCTTACCATTTGGCAGGAAAACCAGCCCTTCACCCCCGAGATCGATCTGCGCTACGACCGGTTTTCCACTGTAGGAATTCGGTATGTCACCGGTCAGTCGGAACCAGGCGCTCTCCCATGTCTTTCCCCAAACCTCGCCAACTTCTATTGGGCTGTAGGCGAGCTTTGTCCGATGTTCGAACGGAATAGGCTCGGATGACCGCGCAAACGATGCTTCCAGCGATACCGTTTCCTTGACGATCGCTTTCATGGCGCGACGATTGAATTGTTCGATGCGTCGTATCGCTATGAGTGTCTCTTTCTGATTCACCGTATTACTCCACTGATCCGGAAGGCGGGGCAGCCTTTGTTACGAATCCATCGTCCTTATGGTCGCGCTCCGAAACCTGCAACTTACTGTTCATGCGTCGAAGATCGCGGAAACCGCCCAGCAGGAACCAAACGATTATCACTGCCGAGACAAGAATGTGCAGGGTCAAGTAGATACGCCAGAAGAGCAGCCATGACTCATCGCTGACATCATGAGTTAAATTGTAGATAGTCCCCACAATAAACGTGAGCACCCAACCACCGGTCCAGGCGTAATTCAAAATGTATATGATCTTGTCGCCCCGCGTGAACTCCTTCCCCATGCCGAGCATCGCCCAGCCTTTGGAAGGAGCTTCATCGACGATGGTCATCTCTCCCGCGATGGCGTATTTGCCGCGATGCAACAGCTTGTCGAAATCATACTCCTCCCGCTTGCCGAACAGGGACACGCCGACATACATCACGGATGCTCCCACCATACTGATCCCCCAGAACCACTGGCCGTTGATCGGGAAGTCTGGATAGATCTGATGCAGGATTATCCCCGCGACTGCAATGCCGGAGCCGGTTATCATGGCCGCCCAGGCCGCGGCGGTGGTCCCCCGCTTCCAGTACAATCCGCCTATAATAATGGCTCCTGAGCCGCCGGCGAAGATCGCGCCCGTGATGGCGAAGAACAGGAAGATATACTCTGACTGTTTGAAGATAAGGCTGAACAAAAAGGCAAACAAGCCGACCGAAACGATCGCCCAACGCAGAATGCGAAGATGCTGCTTTGGTTCGAACGGACGCTTGCGCAGCGGCATGAGCACATCCTGCACCAAAATACTACCCCACGAATGCATATAAGCGTCAAGTGTGCTGATACTGGCGGCCAGCATCATGGCGGCGAAGAGGCCCATCAGGCCGCGTGGCAACAGGTGTGTCAGCACCAATGGCACTTTCAACTGGCTCTGTACTGCTTCTCCCTCAATCCCTGACAATGTGTTTGAAACGGCACCAGCGATTCCGGCAAAGTCAGGATGATTCAGCACAGTGTATGCGATGATCGGGATGAACAAGAACATGATGGACATCGGCAGGTTGCGCAGCGAGGTCAGTACATTGGCCATCTTTGCTTCATGCGCGTTTTTCGCCGATGAATTGTAGGCCTGTGTCCCCTGCCAGGACATGGTACCATAGATCACGCCTATGATACCGACCAGGAAATACCAGAAGTTGAAATCCTGCACCTG
>JAYRFH010000163.1:0-6150 GCA_041908405.1 Candidatus Zixiibacteriota bacterium | reverse complement strand
CCAATCAATCTCAAAAGCTGTAATCCGATACGGACAGCTAACTCTCTCATCGGTCGAAAACAATATTAGCATTACGAAGGACATAACTGATCGTGAGCAAGTACTCACCCTAGTGGCAAAACGACTGGCAAGCTGCACGAACATAGTCTATGATGGCGACAAAGAAGATTTGGAGACTTATTTCGGCATCAAGTCCGAATCATGATTTCTGCACAGACTCCACGCCCACCCTTTCCCTACCCCCCTCCCATTGACACCGCAAACAACCCTTCTCTGTCATTCGCCTTTGAACGTCATTGCGAGAAATCGCGGCCGCCACTCCTGTTACAACACAACTCCCCCCTCCGCGATTTCGAAGCAACCTGTTGCCCAATCCCTTAAAACTCCATATCCTTTGTTCGGAGAACAATGACTCGGGAGGCGATTTTCGCTCAAACCTCGACGGCAAATCATTAATATGAACGAACTAGTAAGCAATGACCCCTTTCTGAAATTCTTCCTCTTGGTAGTTGTCGCGGTAGCTGGAAACTACCTATTCGGGATCATCTGGTGGTTGCGCGACGGACCGGACAAACTCGCCTTCTGGATGGGTGGCTTCTGGATTGACCGTTCCAAGTCGCTGTGTGTCAAGTGCGGGATCTTTCTCCTGGAAATCGCCGCTTTCTCTATCGTAGTGCTGATCGGGTGCACGTTTATATCGATACATTATAGAAGTCAATTTGCGGATGTTCATCCGGGGTTGTCCAAAGCTGAATTGTCAAGAGTCGTAGACATCCCGTACTTCGTTGATACAACTCAAGCAGGTTATGAGGTATGGGAGTACGACGTGCCGAGCCTCTTTGCTGAACGCCCTCGCTGCTTCTTTAGTCTGGGAGACACTGTAGTGCTCCGATTTGCATGGGAACCGATAGACACTATCCTGCCCGGTTATTCTGCTGTGAAGTAGCATCATGTGCGTCGGTTTTTCCCTTCTCCCCCTGGGAGAAGGTGTCGCGAAGCGACGGATGAGGGACTATGCGAATATGCGCGGCAGACGTCCCCGTCTGCCCGCACAAATCCACTCCCCCCGTTTCCATCCACCGCATCATGCCGCGCAGGCGGGCATCCAGCGTAATTGAGCGCGCTTCTTTCCCCGCTTGACTCTTATCCACCCTCCCCGTACTATTTCCACGAATATTTATGATCCATTGTGTGTCACTCCACCACAAGTCGTTGTGCCTGCACCAGGTATTGAACGGCCACTGTACTGATCAAGACTCAGAGAGTGGAACGTTGGGGATGTGGGTGTGAAAGAGATTGTGGCTTTCCTTGTTCTTGCCAGTGTAGTGGGGTACATTGTCTACAGAGGATGGAAGCGCGGCAAATCAAAAGGGAAGAAACATCCCTTTGTGGACGGACTTGCGTACGGATTTCTCGCCATGGCTGCCCTGAGACTCATACTCTATCTTCTGAACAAGGCGGGATTCAGCTTCTGAGACTACCTCGGTAGCCCTCCCACCCCTCTCCCCCCCAACCACTTACACTTTTCTTCCCCCTCCCCTTGACACCGCCCCACAATCCGCTATTTTCCCGCCAGCTAAAAAAACCAAACCTTTTTAAGTGATCCCGCGAGGTCACAAAAGGACACCGAATGCCCCTGTCAGATAAGTCTGATCTGCTGCTGGATGATACCAAGATCCAGCGGGCCCTCACCCGCATTGCGCACGAGATCCTCGAGCACAATTCCGGCGCCGAGTCGCTCGCCATCATTGGCATCCTCACCCGCGGCGCGTTTCTCGCCAAACGGATCGCCGCCACTATCGAAAAACTCGAAGGAGTCAAGGTCCCGGTCGGCCTGATGGATATCAGCCTCTACCGCGACGATGTCCGCTCCAAACATGACCAGCCGATCGTCCAGCGCACCGATATCCTCTTCGATGTCGCCGGACGGAATATCATCCTGGTCGATGATGTTCTCTTCACCGGCCGCACTATCCGCGCCGCCCTCGACCAGATCATCGATTTCGGCCGCCCCAAAACTATCCAGCTCGCCGTCCTCGTCGACCGCGGCCACCGCGAGCTCCCTATCAAGGCAGATTATGTCGGCGTCAATATCCCGACCGCCAAATCCGACCAGGTTGTGCTCGAAGTCAAAGAAAAAGAAGGGACCGACCGCGTCTTCGTCGTCAAAAGTCACGACAAAGCGGCGAAACCCGCCAAGCCGACCAAAGCCACCAAATCATCCGCTGGAAAGAAAGGGAAAAGCAAATGAGCCAGCTCTCCTCCCGACATCTTTTACAGCTCGAGGGCGCGCCGAAATCCGATATCGACCTGATCCTCGATACCGCCGAATCATTCCGCGAGGTCCTCGACCGCGAAGTCAAAAAGCTCCCGACCCTGCGCGGCATCACGGTGCTCAATCTTTTCTATGAGCCTTCCACCCGCACACGCATTTCATTCGAGCTTGCCGAAAAGCGTCTCTCCGCCGACACGGTCAGCTTCTCCCCCTCCACGTCATCGGTGAAAAAGGGTGAATCGCTGCGCGACACGGTGCAGAATATCGAAGCGATGAAGATCGACATGGTCGTCGTCCGCCATGCCTCTGTCGGCGCTCCGTACTATCTGACGCAGTGCATGGAAGCCAACATCATCAATGCCGGCGATGGCACACACGAGCACCCGACGCAGGGCCTGCTCGACATGTTCACCATCCGCCGCAAATACGGCAAGCTCAAAGGACTCCGCGTAGTGCTTGTCGGCGATGTCAAACATTCACGCGTCACGCGCTCCAATATCTGGGGACTCAAAACGATGGGCGCGTCGGTCGCCGTCTGCGGCCCGCAGACACTCCTCCCGATGGAGGTCGAGAAGTTCGGCGTCGATGTCTACACCGACCTCGATGAAGCCCTCGATGGCGCCGATGTCGTCAACATCATGCGCATCCAGCTCGAGCGCCAGCAGGCCGGTCTTTTCCCCTCTCAACGTGAGTACACCAACCTCTTTGGCCTGACCAAAGAGCGCCTGAGACGTTTGAACAAAAACTACACGATCATGCACCCCGGCCCAATGAACCGCGGCGTGGAGATCACCTCCGAGGTCGCCGACAGCGATCGCTCGGTCATCCTGGAACAAGTCACCAATGGACAGGCGGTCCGTATGGCAGTCCTCTATCTGCTCTCCGGCCGCAAAGAAGAAGGGGGTGCGGCATGAGCAGCAAGAAATTCGATTTCGTCATCACCGGCGGCCGCGTCCTCGACCCGGAAATGGGCTTCGGCACTGAAGGCCACGTCTTCATCAAAGACGGGGTCATCATGTCTGTCGAAAAAGACTCTGCCGAAACTCAGCGCACTATCAAAGCCGCTGACAAGTCGCAGATCATCGACGCCAAGGGGAAACTCGTGGTCCCCGGACTTATCGATATCCATGTCCACCTCCGCGAACCCGGTCGCGAAGATGAAGAGACCATCGAATCCGGTTGTCAGGCCGCCGCTGCCGGAGGGTATACCGGCATCTGCTGTATGCCCAACACCACGCCGCGAATCGACAATCAGGAGACCGTCAAATTCGTGCAGGATCGCGCCGCCAATGCTTCCGCGCGCGTCTATGTCGCCGGCGCTATCACCAAGAATATCGATGGCAAGGAACTCTCCGAGATCGGCGATCTAGTGAAGATGGGATGTATCGCCATCACTGACGACGGCCATTATGTCCAGAACCCGGACATCATGCGCCGCGCGCTGGAATACTCCAAGATGTTCAATCTTGTCGTAATGCAGCATGCCGAGGATCAGTATCTCGTTGGCAATGGCGTAATGAACGAATCATTTGAATCAACCCGCCTCGGTCTGCGCGGCTCTCCCGCTGTCGCCGAAGAGATCGCGGTCTTGCGTGATATCGCCCTCTGTCGCCTGACCGGCGCACGATTGCATATCCAGCACATCTCGACTCGTCGCGCTATTGATGCTATCCGTCAGGCCAAACGCGAAGGTGTTAATATCACCACCGAGGCCTGCCCGCATCATTTCGCGCTCAACGACACCGAGATCGGCAAAGCCTTTAATACCAATCTCAAGGTCAACCCGCCGATTCGCACCGAAGATGACCGCATGGCTGTTATCGAGGGCCTGGTCGATGGCACCATCGACTGCATCGCTTCGGATCATGCCCCGCACTCTGCCGAAGAGAAGGACTGCGAGTATGACCAGGCGCCGTCCGGCATGATCGGCCTCGAGACGACTCTTGGTCTGGTGAAAACCTGCTTGATTGACAAGGGCTATCTCGACTGGACCGATGCCATTCGCAAGATGTCTTCCAACCCGGCGCGCATTTTCGGCGTGCAGGGCGGGACACTGAAGAAGGGCTCGGTGGCGGATATTACGATCATTGATCCGGAGAAGAAGTGGACGGTGAAGGGCGACAAATTCCGCTCGAAATCGAACAACTCACCGTTTATCGGCTGGAAACTGTCCGGCCAGGTGAGCCGTACGATCCTCGGCGGCCGCATCGTCTTCGAGCAGTAGCAGGACCTTACCGCCTCATGCCAGCGAAAGCTGGCATCCACATCTCGAATGCTACTGACACTTTGAGCGGCAGACGTCCTCGTCTGCCGTTTTTCTTTGTTATAACGCGGTTAAAACGTAGCCCAGGTTCCGAGCAACCCGCCTTTGGCGGGGCAGCGAGAGAACCTGGGAATTGCCTGCCGTATGTGAGCGCCACACCTTCCCGTCTGCCCTCACTAAATTGATCTAACACTTTGAGCGGCAGACGTCCTCGTCTGCCGCTTCTTTAATCACAGCTTGTAGGTCGAAACCCCTGCCGGCGCAGCCGGTGCGCGAAGCGCAGGTTTCGACACTCTGTATTTGATCTGGTCAATTGAGCGCCAGTCATCCTCGTCTGCCGCTTCTCTATTCCATCGTCATTGCGAGGAGCATGCTCGCCCCGCGAGCAGCGCCTGCCCCCGCGAAGGCGGCGGACGAAGCAACCAATTGACTTTCACACCTATTTCATTTCCACTGATAGTCATTGTCATTGCGAGAAATTGCGGCCACTGCTCTCGACACATCACGCATTATTCCTCCGCGATTTCGAAGCAACCCATTCCCCTTACATCGCGACACATCACTTCTCTACTCATTATTTTGATCTAAGGATCACGTTCTCATTAAAGCGTTGCGTCGGGTCTTGCTTCGAAGCCGACTGCCACTGCTCTATCTCAGTGTCCGCGATATCCGTGCCCCGCTTCGAAGTGTGACCCGACGCCCTTTCCTCCTGAAAACCGTACCCCACCATGTATGGTGCGCCTCACAATCGTATCTTCTACAGCCCGTTCCCGCCAAGGGTCGTAAACCGCACCAAGACATCGACGTCTGTATCGTTTTTCGCCTCGGTGACATGAGGTAACTCGTTCTTCTTGTTGTAGAGCGAGACCCAGTCATCTATCTTGATCACACACCTGTATTTCCCCGGTGGAATGTAGTGGGTGTACACGCCTGACTGCCATGTTCCAGCCTGTGCCGAAGCCCATCCCCCGGTTCCGAAGGGCGGCGTCACTCCGTCATCTTCGTTGGTCACAACAACATCAACTTTGCCATATGCATGCGAACTGCCATTGACCGGATTATAGATCGGAAAAAACTCCGTGACGTCCATCCCAAACTGCAATTCCAGCCGCATTATCGCCCCCGTCACTTCGAACAGGACCTCTACCTGTTTTGCCGCCGACGCGAACCCGTGCTGGTCATCCATGACATCGTTTGCCAGCGCCGAATGATTCGCTGAGGAAGTGAACGTGTATTCCAGGGATGAACTGTCGAGGCCCACATCAACGTACAACTGATGTCTGGTATCCAACTGCACCTGGCACGTGGCACCACCATCGGATTCACACGGACTGGTCTGCGATACGAAGTCGTCCTGATTCGCCCCCACCGCCGGCAACGCTACGGTACTCGAGTCCAGGATAGAATCACAGGTGAACCAGCTTTTTGATGGAGTCGTGGCGTCCCACTGCAGTACCCAGTGCGAGTACGCATAGGTCATTGTATGTTCAAGAATCGTCACACGCGACTCCGACACCACGCTCGGCGCGATCGTCACTGAATCCAGCAATACCCCATTCTGCAGAGCTTCCACATGGATACTGACCCGTGGCGCCGTCCCATCCGCCGTGAT
>JAYRFH010000162.1:0-6997 GCA_041908405.1 Candidatus Zixiibacteriota bacterium | reverse complement strand
GTTGTGGTGGGGACATCGTATTCCAGTCTGGTACGCGCCCGACGGAACGATGTTTGTGTCGGTGAACCGTCCGACCAAAGAAGAAGCGAACGGACATGACCCGGCGACACTGACGCAGGACACCGATGTACTCGATACCTGGTTCTCCTCCTGGCTCTGGCCGTTCTCTACATTCGGCTGGCCGGAGAAAACGCCGGAACTGGATAAGTTCTATCCTACCAAAGTGCTGGTGACCGCCTCAGAGATCATTTTCCTCTGGGTGGCGCGCATGGTGATGGCGGGATATGAGTTCAAGGGCGAGTCACCGTTTACGGATGTGTACATCCACGGCACGGTTCGCGACGCAAACGGCATCAAGATGTCGAAATCCTTGGGCAACGGGATCGACCCGCTTGAGGTGATCGACAAGTACGGCGCGGATTCGCTCCGCATCTCCCTCATGCTGGCGACGCCGGATGGGCAGGATCCGTGGCTCGGGCGGAACGCGTTCGAGACCGGGCGGAATTTCGTGAACAAGGTGTATCAGGTGTCGCGCTTTGTGATGATGCGCCTGGATGGCCGCCCGCCGGTGTTGGAGACGGTCAATCGCGATGACCTGATGATATTCGATAAGTGGATTCTGTCGCGTCTTGAGACAACCGTCGAGGCGGTGGACAAAGCGTTTGCGGAGTATCGTCTGAATGCGGCGGCGAAAACGCTCTACAATTTTGTTTGGGATGATTACTGCTCCTGGTATGTGGAGTTGATCAAACCGGATCAGCCGGGCGTGCCGATCCGCGAGGGGTCGCTCAATGTCGCGACCTACGTGCTGAATCAGATACTGAAGCTATTGCATCCGTTCGTGCCGTTTGTCACCGAGGAGATCTATCTCCAGTTGACCAATGGTGAGATTGAAAAAGGGAACACGCTGACCTTTGGGCCGTGGCCCAAAGCCGAAGGAACGTATCGGGATGAAAATCTCGAAGGGTTGTTGCGGCAGATACAGGAAGTGGTGATCGCGGTGCGGTCAATTCGATCTGAGTTGAATGTGCCGCCGGGGAAAAAGTCGGACCTGTTCATTCGCGTGAATGAGCCGGCGTTTGGCAAATTGCTCGAAGAACATATCGAGTATTTCCGGTCGCTGGCACGCGTGGAGAATCTGGTGGTCGGGACCGATGTGAAGAAGCCGCCGTTGTCGGCCTCGGCGGTGATATCCGGCGCGGAGATATTTGTGCCGTTGTCTGGGCTGATCGATCTGGAGGCGGAAAAGAGCCGCTTGCAGAAAGATCTGTCGAGCCTGAAGGACGCGCATGAGAAGCTCTCCAAGAAGTTGGCGAACGCGGACTTTTTGGCGAACGCGCCGAAAGAGATCATCGACAAAGAGAAGGCGAAGAAGGAAGATTACCAGGAGCGGATATTCAAGCTCAACCGGAACCTGGAGCAGATTCTGGGGTGGTGATTTTTCTGATGTGATAGATAAGCGGCGGTGTCTGAGGATGCCGCCGTTTTTTTTGGTGTTGTGGCCCCTCATCCGGCCCACGCCTACGCGGGGCCACCTTCTCCCCAAGGGAGAAGGGAAATGCCTCATCCCAGCGAAAGTATAGGGGCATCATTCCGCGCAGGCGGGAATCCAGCGTTTTCTTGTAGGTCGGTGTTGAGGGCGACTTCTCAATTGGATTTCGAGGTTCACAACGAAGGATGCAGCCCGAAACCCGACATCTCTTTCAATTGCATATAAGAGTAGTGTCGGGTTTCACGCTTCGGACGGCGATTGCGATGATCTATGGCGATTGTGAAGGCGCGTTCAACCCGACCTACGAAGACTACTTTAACAGCAGCATCTTCCGCGACAAGACGCCCTCGTCTGTCTCCAGCCGATACAAATAAACCCCCGACGAGGCTCGTTCTCCCGATGCATCCCGCCCATCCCATTCGACAGAATGCGAACCGGCGGACACTTCTTGGTCCACCAGTTTTGCGACATCCTGACCGAGGATGTTCACGATGCTCAAGGTCACACGTGCCCTGCGCGGCAAATCAAATGAGATGGTGGTCGACGGGTTGAAGGGGTTGGGGTAGTTGGGGTGGAGGGTGAAATCAGACGGAATGTTGTTTAGGTCATCGGATACATCAACTGGAATCTTGCCGTATCCGCCATAGATATACACAACCCCGGGCCATACGCCAAAACTGTCGATAGTCCCCTTGATGGCGATGTCAGGGCAGCCGTCTCCATTGACATCACCTAGATGCCTACATACACTGCCAAAGTTCACCACTTCAATGAGCGGGATAATCTTCATATCAACGATTCCATCCATCTGCGGTCCGCCGTAGTAAATCCAGACACGACCTTGAAACGGCTGCTCTGTTACTACAAAGTCGGGATAACCGTCGTGATTGAAATCGCCTACCGACTCCGTATGCTCATGCTGTGGGAGGACCGTAATATCCGGGGTCGTGTCCGAAAGCTCGTTGCCAAAATATATGCGGCTGTCATACCCCATCGCGCCGAGGATGAAATCGTTGTAACCGTCACCATTAGCATCACCAAGAGGTGTGATCTCAGTTCCAAAGGCGAAGTCTGTAGGAGTGCCAGGGTAATGAAACACAAATTCAGGAATTGAATCAATTTGTGCACCGGCGCGAAAGAATACGGCTGCCCCCGGATCCCCGGATCCTGAATTCCCTAGCACCCCAACTGCTATATAGTCATTGCCATCGAAGTTTGACACAAAGGTTGAAGTGATGCCGCATTGAAACTGCTTGGGGTACTCTCCCCATCGAAAGACCAAATCGACTATGGTGTCAAGAGGTCCACCTGAATAGAAATATGCTCCGCCAAGGCTGTAAGATCCGGGCTCTCCAAGCAGTAAATCTGGAGCTCCATCATCGTTCAAATCGCCGCCTATTACATGTTCGTAATAACCAAAATCGCTTGCGGTTTCGTGCACTGGGAATCGGAGGTCTGGTCCAGAACTCAAACCCTGGCCACCAAAATGCAGACCGAAAAAAATGGCCTGGGGACTTGAGGAATCATTATGTACAATAATGAAATCATCCAGGCCATCACTATTGAAATCGCCCACATTGTAAATTCCCTTTGCAGCAAGACGAGATCGATAATCCGGTATAGTGTCGAATGGTTGGCCCCCGAAGTACAAGAGATACTCAGTGAACACATTATCAAACGTGCGACCAATCCATACATCATCGAATCCGTCGTTGTTCAGATCGCCAGCTGGCGCTATGAATCGACCAAAGCTATCAAGTGTATCGCCGACAACAAGGCGGGCAACCAATTGGGGGGAATCGACAACTGTCGACTGAGATATACCCGAAAATAAAAAGAACACAGTGACGACAATCGCAGTCCGAACAAACATGGCAGCATTTCTCCCACCCATAACATACCACCGGCTGTCTATTTTACCAAGGGGAAATCGCGATGTAAGGTGGATGCCAGCTTTCGCTGGCATGAGGCGGTGGTGGAGTGTCGGTGACGGGCAGACGGGGACGTCTGCCGCGCAATTACGCTGGATTCCCGCCTGCGCGGAATGAGGCGGTGCCACTATCGGGAACTCTACCGTGGAGAACGGAGTATGTGATTTGCCGGGAGGCCCTACTCCATCTCAAACGCCAATTTTGAGTAGATCAATCCGTCCTGGAATTCGCCGTTGAGGAAATAATGGCGGCGAAGGACACCATCGCGCTTGAAACCGAGTGATTCCATCAGTTTGATCGCGCCGATATTCGGCACCGAGGTCTGCGCGTAAACTTTGTTCAGATTGCGGTGATTGAACAGATAGCGCATGACGATGCGGATCGCTTCTTTCGCGTGTCCCTTGCGCCGTTCATCCGGATCCAGCAATATCCCCAGCTCCACCGAGCGATTGAGATTGTTCCAGTTGAAGAAACGGACGCGTCCGACCGGCATATTGTCCGCGATACGGACGATCATCAGCGACGCGTTCTCCGGAGTTCGCTCCTGCTTTTTGAATGCCTCGGCTGCCTCGGCGGCGGTGACGATAGAGAGCGGGTGGCAGGTCTGGCTCTGCGGTTCGGAAATGACAAACCAGTGATGCGTGTTGGCGACATCATCGGCGGTCATCGGCCGCAGATAGACTTTCTCGCCGACAAAGGTCGGCTGGGTGAGCGGAGCCGGTTTTTTCTCAGCCATTCTTGTACTTCGCGATCAGTTTCTCTTTGTTGGCGTGGTAGAGCTTGATAGCGTCTTTGATGGCGTTGTTGGCGTCGATACGTCCACGCAATGTATCGACGATCACTTCCTTGTGCTCCAGTTGTTTGTAATCCTGGAAAAAGCGCTTCAGCTCTTTGACGATGTGACGCGGCAACGCCGAGATATCCTCGTAGGTGTTGTAGGCCGGGTCGTTGTAGTGGACCGCGATGATCTTGTCATCCTGCCCTTTTTCATCGCGCATGGACATCATGCCGATCGCCTTGCACTGAACCATGCAGAGCGGATGCAGTTCTTCCTGCGAGAGGACGAGGATATCCAACGGGTCGTTGTCATCGCAATAGGTCTGCGGAATGAAGCCATAATTGGCCGGGTAGTGCACCGAGCTGTAGAGGACGCGGTCGGCCATGAGAAGACCGGTCTTCTTGTCCAGCTCGTATTTATTTTTTGATCCCTTGGGGATCTCAATAATGCCGAAGAAGTGATCGATGATGTCCTGGCCGGGATCAACATCGTGCCACGGGTGAACCATTATTCCTCCTGATAGTCGGGGTCAGTATACACGGTGGGAGAAACAGGCGCAACTTAACAAAAGTTGCAGGTCAAGTGGAAATGGTGGGGAAAATCGGGCTTCGACTCCGCTCAGCCCGATTTAACTCCGCTCAGCCCGATTTGAGTCGTGGATGCCAGCTTTCGCTGGCATGAGGCACTTGGGAATTTGGCAGACGGGGATGTCTGCCGCGCAACTACGCTGGATCCCCGCCTGCGCGGGGTGAGGCAACGAATGAACCCGGATGAAGCAATTGGGAGGCGGGCAGACGGGGACGTCTGCCGCGCAACCACGCTGGATCCCCGCCTGCGCGGGATGAGGCAACGAATGAGCCCGGATGAAGCGATTGGGAGTCGGGCAGACGGGGACGTCTGCCGCGCAACTACGCTGGATCCCCGTCTGCGCGGGATGAGGCGGTTGTTGTACCGGGATGAGGCACGACATGGTCGTGCTATTGCGGTTTGAGGGGAAAAACTGGCTGACTGCGAGAAAGAATCAGGTTTTGCGTTCTTTGCGTTTGGCGGCGGGGAAAAGAACGTTGTTCAGAATAAGGCGGTAACCGGGAGAATTCTTGTAGAGTTTAAGATCCGTTGGGGGATCGTTCACCATATGCTGGTAATCTTCGGGGTCATGGCCGGCATAGTAAGTGACCGTGCCGCGTCCGAGATTGGTGTGCAGATAGCGGACCTCATCGAATCCCTCCGGCTGGGCCAGCACCACGACCGACTTTTTCAGGAGCGATTTCCGGAAACCGGTCACCTGCCCCATGAAACCGTTGACGGTGGCAGTATGATCCTGCACCAGCATGGTCGGGACCGGGTCGAGTTTGGCGGAGAACTCAAAGAGGAAGAAATAGTCTTCACCAGGCTGGCCGAAGCGGACCAGTCTGTCCGGGTAGGTGTCGATATTTGACCTGCGGTAAAGCAAGGGGTCGGTCGTTATCTGGAAATTCTCGAAACAGAATGTCTTGGAGAAATCGAGTCGCGACTGGGCATCGGGGTCAACCGGGTCGCCATCGAATTCACGCGGCACGATATCGACACCCTCGGCGGCGAGGGCGATATCAAAGGTCTCCGGCGCGGAACACATGGAGAACAAAAATCCGCCGCGGCGGACATAGTCATAGATGGTTTTGGCGACATCGAGCTTGAGGAGTGAGACCTTGTTGTAGCCAAGTTTCTTGGCCATATCCTCGTTGGTGCGGACATCGGCCTGATACCATGGTTCGGTCCGGAACGCGGAGTAGAATTTGCCGTACTGGCCGGTGAAATCTTCATGATGGCAGTGGAGCCAGTCATATTCATCGAGCACGCCACTGAGAACTTCCTCGTCCCAGACGACATCGTATGGAATTTCGGCGTAGCTGAGCGCGAGGGTGACAGCATCATCCCACGGTTGGAGTGAAGGAGGAGAATAGACCGCAATGCGCGGGGCTTTTTCCAGCTCGACCCGTTCCATATTCTCGACTTCGATCTGGCGGTAGATATCCGCGACCTGTCCGGAGGTGACCTGCTCGTAGGAGACACCAGCCATCAGACAGAGGTCGAGCGAGGCCTGCGAGTAGCCTAACAAGAATGAACCGGCTCGGTAATTGAGCAGCCATTCCGCCTTCTCCCCTTTGCTCAGCACTTTGAAGACGACTCCGTACGCTTTGAGGTGGTCGGACTGGGAGTCATCCATCGGGATCAGGAGTGAGTTGGCGAAACTCCCGAGCGGGAGCAAGAGCGCGAACAGTATGGCGAAGAGTAGTTTGGTCATGGTCTCTGAGGGTTAAACGCCGGACGCGGTCATTGGTTCGATTTCTTCTTGGCGGTCGGGGCTGACTTGGTCGTGTCGTTTTTCTTTGCCCGAAGCTCTTTCCGTTTGGCGTTGTACCAGTCGAGGTACTCTTTCAGCTTCGCCTCTCTCCCCCGGTCGGTCGGGTGATAGTAACTGGTCCCGGCCAATTGTTCGGGGAAATATTCCTGGTCGGTGATGGCGTCCTCGAAGTCGTGCGCATAGGCGTAGTTTTTGCCGTAATCGAGGGCTTTCATCAGTTTGGTCGGGGCGTTCCGTATCCAGAGCGGGACCGGGAGTGAGCCATGCTCGGCGGCATCTTTGCGCGCCTGTTCATAGGCGATATAGATAGCGTTCGATTTGGGCGCGCAAGCCGTATAGATGACCGCCTGGGCGATCGCCAGTTCACCCTCGGGAGTGCCAAGCATATGGTAAGTGTCGCGGGCATTGATACAGAGGGTCAACGCGTACGGGTCGGCCAAGCCGATATCTTC
>JAYRFH010000161.1:0-5007 GCA_041908405.1 Candidatus Zixiibacteriota bacterium | reverse complement strand
GGGGACAAACGGTGGGGTCTGGTCATTGCCGATGCTTCGGGAAAGGGTATGCCCGCGGCCCTGATGATCGCGCAGATACAGGCGATGATCCGAAGCGAGATAAACAACGGGAATCCTATCCCGACGATGCTCAAAAACGTCAATCGCCAGGTGGCGCTGTCCACGTCGTCCGAGAAGTACGTCACGCTCTTCTACGGCGAGTTGGATACGACCTGCGGCACCTTCACTTATGCCAACGCGGGGCACAACTATCCGATCCTGGTTCGCAAGGATGGCTCGCTCGAATTACTTCAGACTGGCGGACCGATCGTTGGCGCTTTCCCATTCCTCGAGTTCACTTCGGCGTCAGTACCATTGCGGGATGGCGATCTCTTGTTCTTCTTTACGGACGGGCTCTCTGAGGCCATGAATGCCGAAGGAGTCGAATATGGCGAAGACCGGATCCGCAATTTCGTGCGCGACCACCGCCACCAGGAACCATCGCAATTGGTCGACCTACTCATGAACGACGTACGGCAATTTGACCCTTCTTCACCGCCGCAGGATGATACCACGATCATAGCCCTCAAAATGCGCACGAATGGCTTGACTACGAATGTCCAGTAAACACGACTCTTTTGACCCCGAGAAGCTCTTTGCCCGCAAGAACCACTTCTGTGGGTTTCGATTCTGTCCCCTGTGCGGAAAGTCCCTGGTTCAAGGGGATAAGGAGGGTCGCGTCAGGGTCTTTTGCCCGGACGAGCAGTGTGGCTATGTTTTCTATCAAAACCCCATCCCCGCCGCCGGAGCCGTGATTGTTAAGGAAGATCAGGTCTTGATGGTCAAGCGGGCGCATCCACCGCGAATCGGATGGTGGTGTCTCCCTGCCGGCTTCATGGAATGGAACGAACATCCCAGCCAGACCGCTGTTCGGGAGGTTGGCGAGGAAACTGGCCTTGAGATCAAGCTGAACTCCCTTTTCGAGATCTATACTGGCAAAGACGACCCTCGCTCCAATGCCGTCCTCATCCTTTACCTGGCCGACATTATTGGCGGCGAGATGCAAGCCTCGGATGATGCTCTCGATGTGCGGTTCTTCCCTTTCAGCGAACTTCCACAAGAGATAGCGTTTGAGTCGCATCGCCGGGCATTGGCAGACTACCTTTCCAGATACCGCTGAAAAAGACATCGTACGTCAAACTGCACAAAAGATTGTACAATCAGTATGAGGAATCCTCGGGATAATTCTCCCTGTATCTTAAGCTTGACTTGGTCTGTCCGACATAATTCAATGTCTGACATACCTGGAGGTGCAATGCGGCAAGTGACATTTACCCTGATCTGTGGCTTGGTCGCCGGCATTCTGCTGGCAGGCGTTCTATCTGCCGCCGAGGCACAGGAATACAAGGAAGTCTCGGTCACGCCTCATCGCCAGCCGTACTTTTCACTCGCCTTCACCAAAGATCATCTCTTCCTGCGCCTGCCCGAAAATCCTTCTGCCGGCATTCAGAAATTCGAACGTCGCGACCTGACAATCACGCCTTCGGCGGTCACTGCCGGCGGGCGTCTGCTTTTTGATACGAGCGGGGCTCACATCGGTGATTCCATCCTGCCGTACGACCGCATAACGGATTTTCACATTACTGATTCATCTGAAATTGTCATCATTCAATTCTCTACTACTTCCTCGGCTACCGACCCAATAGCGCAGAAACGCCGCGGCAATCGAATGACCTTCTCTGAACCGATAACGGTTGCAGCGGGCGACTTTGTGCGTGGAATGGTCCTCTCTGTCACCGGTGATATCCGGGTCGATGGCGAGGTGAACAAGGATGTCGCCTCGCTCTTCGGCACGGTGAGTATAGGTCAGGCGGCGGTGATTCGCGGCGACGTCGCCACTGTTGCCGGCGGAATAACGGTCGAGCGCAAGGCATCGGTCTACGGAGACACATACAATGGTTCTGAAGAGAAAGTGTTTCGACGCCACCGCCTGAATCGAGGGGAGACAGAGTTCACGTATGCGCCAACCTTTGAGTACAATCGTGTGGATGGCGCCAATCCCAACTTGTCCCTTCGTTTCACCGATACAGATTCCATGCTACCTAACATCTGGGCATCGGTTGGGTACGCTTTCGCCTCAACTAGTTGGCGAGTCAAGGGCGGGCTCGAGCAGACCATTGAGAACAAGCATGGATTCACTGTCGGGATCGAGGCGCACCGGGATCTTCTCTCTGATGACGACTGGCTACTTTCCGATCGTGAAAATACAGTCTACGCCTTGATCGTAACTGAGGACTTCAAAGACTACTATGAGGAGATAGGCGGCTCCGTTTACGCGAAAGCTCAACCTTTCAGGAACGCTAAGGTCGAGATGGGCTACCGCTCAGGTATTACCAATTGGCTGCCCGCAAATCGCAACCTCTGGTCACTCTTTGGAGGTGACAAACGGTTCGCCGAGAATTTCACGACGGTGCCGATCGAACTTCTTTCCGAAGGGGCCGCGGCGATCGACACCGGCCGAATCGCTTCGGTTTACGCTTCCGTTGCATTCGACAATCGCCTGGCCGACCCCTTCTCCGGATCAGCTTGGGCCGTGACTCTCACCGGCGAGATATCGTCACCAGACTACTCCTCGGACTATGATTTCTCGAGGTTCACAGCATCAGTCCGCCGCTACCAGAAGGTCTCTCATTATAGCACTCTACTCGTTCGCGGCATGATAGGTGGCTCCGAGGGTGAGACTCCTCTTCACCGTACATTCTATCTGGGTGGACTGGGTACTCTTCACGGGTATCGCCACAAAGAACTAATGGGGAGTCGCTTCTGGATGGTGAACAGCGAGTTCCGTTTCACGCTCCCCCGCACCGATATCGCCCTCGCGGCTATCTGGGATGTAGCCCAAATCGGCTTCCACGGACCGCTCGACGATCATATCGAAGTCAGGCATTCTTTGGGCGGGGCACTCTATTTTGGTGACGATGTTCGAGTCTCGATTGCCCGACGTTTGGACGGCTTTGCTGATCGCAATCCTCGCATATTCGTCCGGCTCGAACACGTATTCTAATCGCGCAAGCGCGTTCAACTCCTTGCTAAACAATCGGTTCAGGCGATTTACCTGAATCGTCTGGGTGTCGTTCCATGTAAGCTCAGCCGGTCAACGGCTTTCGCGCAATTTTCAATCACGACCCTGGCTCCAAAACTCTGCACGCCTGTGAACTCTAAGCCTCCTGTTGGCTTAGGCCTGTTTTTGTCGATGTCCACCCATTAAGCACTTACCGATTCCAGCCGATACAATAGGAGAGTTACAGGAGCCTGCAACGCTATGACTATGCATCAGAACGACGAAGAAAAAACGTATAAGTACGTCACGTCCAAGGTCTCAAGCAGTATGACCCTGACCTCTCCCACCCAGGGAGACAGCGGTAAAGTGGTGGTCGATCTGTTTGACGAGTTGGAGCAGACACTTGATCGTGTCGCGGAGAATAACCCTCGACTCTCCTCCGAGACGGAAGCCGATGGCGCCTCGGTCCGAATGACCGATCTCAAGGCACTCCTCCAAGTTTCCCTGGCTATCAACGCGTCGCTCAACATCGACGATGTTTTGCAGATGGTCATGCAACAGGCCATTGAACTGATGCACGCCGAACGCGGGTTGATCATGTTGCTGGATGGCAACGGCGAACTCCAGGTAAAGTCCGCCTACAATCTCTGCCGCGAACAGATGATGGAAGAGGATTTCCGTATCTCGTCCTCCATCACGAATCAAGTTGCCCGGACCGGTAAGTCAGTCTATACGTCAGACGCTCTACAGGATGACCGCTATGCCCAGCAGCAGTCGGTTGTGGAATTGCACCTTCGATCGATCATGTGCGTCCCGCTGTCCGTGAAGGGCAAGGTGATAGGCGTCATTTACGTCGACAATACCAATCAGGCCGGCATGTTCCTGAAGTCCGACCTCTACTTGTTCGAGTTCTACGGTCAGTTGGTCTCCAACGCGCTGCATAACGCCGCGATGTACCACTCACTCTTTACGATGAAGAAGTACCACGAATCCGTGGTCAAGAATACTCCTGTCGGAATCGTCGTGCTCAACGCCAAAGGCTGTATCGCGACGATCAACCCGGTCGCGCTGGAGATCTTTGACCTCAACCGCGACAGCGTCGTCGCGGTTGGCGAAGGAACCAATCCGACGACCTTTGTGGATCGTCTCCCTGCTGGAGAGCAGCTTCGCTGGCGCAAGATGATCACCGACTCCCTGGTTACGAAGCAGGAATACGCCGACCCACGGTATTTCCACAATACCGGCTATCTTGAAAAAGTCCTTTCCATTAAGATTTCGCCGGTTTCCGAGCTTCCCGATGGGACCGATGGCATAACGATGGCCATCGAAGATGTCACCGAAAAGGTCCTGATGGAGAAGTATGTCATTCTCTCCGAGAAGCTCGTCGCCCGGGGCGAAATGGCCGCCTCGGTCGCTCATGAATTGAATAACTATCTCTCCATTATCTCGAACAACGCCGAACTGCTCTCGCTCAACATAGACCGCGAGAAGTTCGACAAGGTGAAGTTCAATTCCAAGTCGATCACCGAGAATATCTTCAAGATCAAGCGGTTCGTCGACAGCCTGATGGACTTCTCAAAGCCGGAGCCTGAATATATCAGCTACGATATCCGCCACCTGGTGGATGACCTGCTCTTCTCACTGCGCGTTCAGCCGCGCTTCAAGCTCATTCACTTCACGCTCGACTTGGCAACCGAGATGCCCTCGGTGGAGATCGATGTCGGCCAGGTCCAGCAGGTGCTGATGAACCTGCTGAACAACGCCGCTGATGCCATCGAAGAGCATGCGGTCCGCAGACAAGCCGAAGGCGATGACTTCAAGCGCCAGATCGGTATTGTCGCCTCCTATGACCGTGTACAGGAGCAACTCGCGATCGAGATCTCCGACAACGGCGTTGGCATGAGCGAGGAGACTTTGGGCAAGCTGTTCAACCTGCACTTCACGACGAAGAAGCATGGCCATGGGCT
>JAYRFH010000160.1:0-2795 GCA_041908405.1 Candidatus Zixiibacteriota bacterium | reverse complement strand
TCTCTGCCCTTATCGCCTATGTACTGGGTCTGGGTGGCCAGCCGCAGCCGACGATGGATGCCGGGAATGTTGATTGTGCTGGCGGGGTTGATCTGAGCGACCTCTCATACATGATCTCGCACTTTATCTCTGGTACGCCCGCCAGTCTCTGTAATCCCTATTAGGGAGATACCGGGACATTTTTGTTGACTTTGTCCGGCCCCCAAAATATCCTGTCATCAACAGGTAACAACACATTTGCTGACATCACACGGACTGTGATGGTCATGAGAGGGGGAACCCGATGGAAAATCATTTCCAGAACAGGGTTCTTATTTGCAGCGAATGTCGTGAGGAGTTTGTTTTTACTGTACAGGCTCAGCAATATTTTGCTGAACGGGGCTATACGGAGGATCCCAAACGCTGTAAAGCCTGCCACATGCAGTATAAAAGGACGCAACGCGGCCAACATCACCACGACACGGAGCATCAGGAAATCCAGTTTCCTGAATGAAGTCGACTGACGGAGAAAAAATAACCCCGGCCATGAACCGGGGTTGATGAGAGAGGGGGGAAAGGGGACATTCTGCATGTCCCAACGGATTCGTATTGTCTGCTCAGCGCATCAAAACCATCTTCCGCGTTAACTGCTGACCATCCGACGTAAGGCGATACAGGTAAACGCCCGAAGCCACTGGCTGACCATCATCGGTAGTCGCGTCCCATGTCAACGACGTCTCACCCGCGGTCGCGCGGTCATCATACAGACGTCGCACTTTCTGCCCTGTCAGGTTGTAAATATCGAGTGTGACATCCTGCGCGGATGTCAGGTTGAACGATATCACCGTGCCCGGGTTGAACGGGTTCGGATAGTTCTGGTTCAGAAGCGCGGACGACGGCAAGGACGTAGGCGGGTCATCTTCCGTCCCCGACGCCAGAGTCACTATCAAATTGGCCTGAATGACCTGACCGATAGTGGTAATGGAAGAGACCTGAACGTTGGTCGGTGCGCCGCCATAGGTTGTAGCTGCGGGCGTCGACGAATCAGAGAACGTCGTATTGTTGGTATTGCCGGGGAATGGGTCGCCACCATCGCCGGCATCGGTCTTGTGCTCCAATTCATACAGCCCATCGGCCTGTTCCAACGCCACGCCATAATGGTTGGCGGCCGGCTGACCGGGATACCATTCCTGCGAATTGGGTGTCCCGCCTACGTTCTTGGCGTCATCGATATGCCAGATCAAAAGACCTGTCGACGGCAAGTACGCGTCGTAACCGATATTCTGACGGTTCTCCACCAGGAAGTAGTCATTTCCGATAAGTCCGCCGGTCCACATGCGGTAAATGGTGCCGCCCTGTTCGACATTGGTTATCTGCTGGTTCGACAGCGGCGTCGTCACATTGGTCGGCGTAGCGAAACCGAGTTCAACACGGCACCAGGCGGAAGGATGCGATGGCGAGCCGCCACGACCGCTGGGGCCATTCCAGCTACCGTAGGACATGATGCACCAGCGGCCGATGCCGTTGGAGCTGTTGTCGGTATCATATAGGTCGGGAAGGCCGAATCCATGGAGCAACTCGTGCGTGTAGACGCCGATCGTCATGTCGCCGGGGTTTGTCCAGTACTCCGGCTGAACGGTGTATTCAAATATCCGCACGCCATCTTTGAGGCGGGGAGAGATCGCCCATTTGTGCGACCAGATATCGGCGTTGGAGCCGGTAAACTCGGCGCCACGGCCGGAATGGACCACCATCAGGACATCCACATATCCATCACTGTCGTTATCATACTGGGTAAAATCAACGAGAGGGTCGATCTGGTCGACCAGGTCCTCGACCATTTTCTGCGAGTTGTTGGGATATGACCCCAGCCCCTGAGCGTTATTGACATAGTACGCGTAGGTCTGCGGGGCCGTCCGCCAGCCGAGCGAGGACGGCAGATTGACCGTCACCAGATCTATCTGGGCATAAGAGATTTCATCAAAGTAGTCGCGCACAGTATTCCCCGAGGTGCTGAAGACCAGCGAATCGAAGAACGTCGCGTTAACCTGGCTGGCGTGATCGGAGTACTGGACCAGGACAGCGAGGATGCGGAATGGCGTGCCGGCAGTCGGGGAGAGGGAGGCCTCGGCCCGATGTCTGGCGGTCTCAAGAGCGCGCTTCAGTGAACCATCCGGTTCGCACACGCCGAGCGCTTTCAGTTCATCATAATGTTCGATATAATAGCTGGGAGCCTGTTTGCCCGCGGCTACGTTGTCGAGCATGTCGGGGTGCGGCGGCATCGCCAGCACGGAGACAACACCACTGAACAAGATGATCAGGGCGATAGATAAGCTGCGAAGAGTGGTCTTCATCTCTATCCTCATCTTCCGTTAAAATTGTAACCCTGTGGAGACGGCCAGATGCATGCCTTTTGCCGAATATCCGGAACCGGAGGTACCAGTCACGGCAGCAGCATCGAGATAGAAAGCAAGCAGATGCAGTCCGCTGCCGAACGAAAACGCGGCGTTGCGATCACCACCGGTCGCGTATCCAGCGCGAATTGGCAGGATGCCGAGAGGCGACCACTCTACACCCGCCGCGATACGTGGCTTGGTTGAGGTCCCATTCTCAGAGCGGAATTTCTGCTGGTAATCGATCGCCCAGACCAGACTTCCGGCGGTATTGGCGATACCGATAGTCATGACTGAGGGAATCGATGTCTCAAATGACTCGATGGCGCGCGTGTAATCATCGGAGACGACATAGTCATCTTCCATGTTATCCACGGTCATCGTTTCGAAATTGAAAATGTAGCCATGTTCTTCGGTCTCCTT
>JAYRFH010000159.1:0-13065 GCA_041908405.1 Candidatus Zixiibacteriota bacterium | reverse complement strand
GCTGTACGCGTACGATGGTTACTTGCGGAGCAACTACACCAAAGAGACCAGCTTCAACTCAAATTTGGCTTCCGAATCCAAGTCGACGAAATACGACATATACGCGGGCCATTCGCACGAATTCAGCCCGGACTTCAAGGTCACCGGCTACGGACAGTATGTGTCTGACAAAACCTATTATAAGGATTATTCCACCGACCTGGACACGCGGCTGAACAATCGGATCTACGGCAAAGCGACCTTTACCCGACGGCTGAACAAGTCGATGACTCTCTCGGGCGGCTTTTCACACGAGATAATCCCGCAGACAGACCGTCGCACGGACAAAACCGAAAATGTTGGTATTACCCTACCGGTCATCTCGCCGTTTGGATCCGGAAGCCTCGATGAGAACGGTCAGCTCCAGACCAACTGGTACAACAACCTTCGCATTTCACCCCGGACCTCGTTCAGTTTCTATTCGGACAGGAACCGCAGGGTCGATACGGTCATTGTTGACACGACCTACGATGTTGATTCAATCACCAATGACTCGACGGCGGAGATCACCAATGATACGACGTACTATTTCGTTCGGAAGAAGTACGCCTCTCAGGACTTCTCATTCGATGTGAACTTGCCGCTGACTCTGGCCAAGTATATTAAGATCCGTCCGGGCGCCAATTACAGTGAGAATTGGCAGTACCTGTTTGCGACCGACACCACTCGACAGATCGGTCTGTCCGAGTCTTTCTACCGTACCTACAAGTACTCAGCAGGTGTAACCGCGAGCACTGATGTCTACGGTACCCTCTACCCCAAAATGCTCGGGCTATTAGGTCTTCGTCAGGTCCTAACGCCGTCGGTCTCGTATACGTACATCCCCAAGTCAAACTTGCATAGTGATGTCAGGAGCTTCACCGGTGTTGGGCAGTATAACGCCGCCACCGCCCAACAACTCCAATTCTCCCTGAGCCAGCTCTACCAGGCAAAGATCAAGAAGGGGGATGGGGAGATGAATCTGGAGCTTGTCTCGATAAACTCCTCATTCAATTACGATTTGGAAAAGGACTCGTTCAATTTCTCGCCAATGACGACATCCTTCCAGTCCAACATCATCCCCCGGATCACGATCAATGGCGGCATGACCCACTCTTTCTATAAGCCGGGAACAAGCAAGGCTAGTTTTTGGAGCCCATATCTTGAGCAGTTCAATCTATCGGCAAGTTTTGGTTTATCCGGCTCACGCTTCCTTTTTGATGACGTGCCCGAGATAACCGCCCCTTCGCGCGATTCGCTCTCGCCGGGCTCGACCACGACGACCACCGGTCAGAGGCAGTCGTCTGCAAGACGAGGTTGGGATCTGCGGCTTGCGTACACCTACAATGAATCGGGCCGCGAGGAACGGTTTATCAAATCAAGCTTTCTGCAAGTCGCACTGGAGTTCGCGCTCACACAGACTACTTCGGTAAGGTACTCTCAGTCCTACGATATTGGCCGCCAGTTCACAGTGCGTAACGAAGTTTCTTTCCGCAAGACCCTGCATTGCTGGACAGGGGAGTTTAGTTGGGTCCCGGTTGGGTCTGGCCGGGGATACTCATTCAGGCTCTTCGTGACCGCTATCCCCGCAATCAAAGTGGATAACAGCTCGACAACCAGCGCCGGCTCTTTCCTGAATCAATAGGGGAGGGGGCGGACCCGATTTCCCTGTTTTTAGTTGACTGAACTTCCCCAAGAATCGACCCTTTACCCGAATATGTTCAATCCTATTCAACCATCTCTGTCAGAGGGGAATGCGCAATGACGAAAGACCAGATGATCGCCCAGATGGCGACCCAATCAGGGATCACCAAACGCCAGGCGACCAAAGCGCTCCAGGCGCTGATCGGGAATGTCACCACCCAACTGAAAAAAGGGAAGAAAGTCAGTTTCTCAGGGTTCGGGACATTCACCATCTCCAAGCGGAAAGCACGGGCGGGCCGTAACCCCCGTACCGGCGCCGTTATTACCATCCCGGCCACCAAAGTACCAGTCTTCAGAGCGGGGAGCCGCCTGAAAGAAGCTGTCCGCAAGTAGCGGGCTTACTCCAAGTTACTTCGCGAGGCGGGATTGGCGTCCTGCCTCGCTTTTCCGGCGGTTTTTATAATTGTTTTTTGTACACATCTGTCGTTCCATTGCCCGGAGTTATGGCGTCAAAGAAGAAATCGAATCGCGGTAAGCAGATCCTCGGGGTCGGGCTGGTCATTATGGCCTTGTTCGTGCTGGTAGCTTTGGTCTCCCATGACCGGATTGACGACGCGCGAATCAGCGGCGAGGTCGATGGCGCCCTCAACCCTTGGGAGATCAATTTCGCCAATCAGGCCGGCATGCTCGGCGCCTATCTCTCATTCCTGCTCTATTTCGTGGTTGGCTGGCTCGCCTTCTTCATCCCCTTAGGGCTGGTTTCAGTGTCGCTGGGATTGTTCTCCAAGGCACTGGTCGAAAAGGTCCGCATGCGGGTCATCCTCTTGTTCATTGTTGGGCTGTGTGCCACGATGATGATCAATATCCAGTTCGCCGAAGGAAGTTCTATTGCGCCAGATTCCGGCGCCATTGGTGGCTATGTGGGACGGCTCCTGACTGTCTTGACCCTCAAGCTTGTGGGAACTACCGGCTCGTATCTGATGCTCGGCGGTCTGGTATTCATCCTACTCCTCCTGTACACGGTCATTACGCCGTTCTTACTGGGGCATCTGATTAAGCAAGGGTCAGCTCCGTGGAAGAAACTCTACCAGGTGCCGCTTGGGTGGCTCAAGAGTATTTTCAGCTTCAAGTGGGCATTCCGGTCGTCTAAGAAGGACAAGATCGAAGATGACGACGAGCATGTCGTCCGTAAGCCCGAACCAAAGGCGATAGACCCGCTTGAGGAGGAAGAGACCGAGCCCCTCGACCTGTTCGATGAACCATCGGAGAAACGCTCGAAACGGAAAACCACAGTCAAGAAACCGGCCGAACCGATTCAGGTCACATCCTTCAAGTACACCTATCCGGGATTGGACCTGCTGCAGGAGAATCCAGATCCGGGGCAAGCAGTCTCCGCGGATGAATTGGCAGTAACATCCAAGGCTCTTAAAGACACGCTTGAGACATTTGGCGTAAATATCGATGGCCCAATAGAACGCTATCCCGGCCCGATCATCACACGCTACGAGTTTAAACCGGGTGTGGGGATCAAGGTCAACCAGATAGTCAATCTTGCCGATGACCTTGCGCTGGCGCTTAAAGCGAAGCGAATCCGCATTATCGCGCCTATTCCGGGGAAAGCCGCTGTCGGTGTGGAGATACCGAATCGCACGCCGCAGATGGTTTACTGTCGGGATATCTTGTCATCTGAAGAGTTTAATAATCCCTCCATTAGACTCCCGATGGCGCTTGGTAAGACAACCGCGGGGAAGCCATTTATAGCCGACCTCGCCAAGATGCCGCACCTTCTGATTGCGGGCGCGACCGGTTCGGGTAAGTCGGTCTGCATGAACCTGCTGATAACCTCGCTTATCTACCGCATGCACCCGCTTCAGGTCAGGTTCATCTTTGTCGACCCCAAGATGCTTGAGCTTTCGGTATATCAGGGGCTCCCGCATTTGGGCCGGTCTGTGGTTACCACTCCGCGTGGCGCAGAAAAAGTCTTCTCTGATGCCGTGGTTGAGATGGAGAATAGATACCGCCGTCTGGCCACTGCCGGAGTCCGCAATATTGAGGACTTTAATAAGAAGCAAGCCAAGGAAGAGGACAAGCTCCCGTATATAGTGATCTTTGTGGATGAACTTGCTGACCTGATGATGTCCTCGCAGTCTTCCAAGACTGAGATGCTCATCACTCGTCTGGCGCAGATGGCGCGTGCGGTCGGCATTCATTTGATATTGGCGACACAACGGCCTTCGGTCGATGTCATTACCGGTCTTATCAAAGCGAATTTCCCGGCCCGTATAGCCTTCCAGGTGGCCACCAAGGTTGACTCGCGGACCATCATCGATGGAAATGGCGCGGAGAAACTGCTGGGCGCCGGTGATATGCTCTTCCTCAGTTCGGGGCAGCCAGAGCCGATTCGCGTGCATGGAGCCTGGCTGTCGTCGGAAGAGACCGACCGCATAGTTGGGTTCATCCGTGAGCAGAAGATCGGCATGCTGCAGCTTCAGGGAATCTCCCAGACCAACGCGGACAAGGAAGAGTCTGATGGTGTCGACCTCGGTGATCCGCTGTTCCGTGAAGCCTGTGAGGTCGTGGTACGTCACAAGCAGGGTTCCGTGTCACTCCTACAGCGACGTCTCGGTATCGGTTATCAGCGGGCGGCCAGATTGATTGACAAGCTCGAAGAGGCGGGGATCGTGTCGCCATTCGATGGGTCTAAGGCTCGCGAAGTGATTGTCGACAAAAGCTATCTGGAAACCCTCTTTGCCGCTCCCGCCGGGGCGGCCAGTTCCAATTCTGACTCGAACTGAGTCATTCTCCCCGACGTATAAGGATTTGACATATGAAGCGCCCACTTATTCTGTCCATGGCTCTCCTGCTTTGGCTGGCAGTCTCAGCAGACGCCGCCGACAAGTTTGATGCCGTCAAGGCGAAGCTGGCCGAATCCGAGTGCATCGAAATAGAGTTCCTGTCTGTCCTGGAGTCGGACATCTTTGACCGGACCGATACCGCCAAAGGGACCGCGTATTTGGCCAAAGATGGACGTTTTCTGGTGACGATAGGGGAGGACAAGTTCCTTCGCACCGACGACCAGCTCTTCAGCTATTCCAAAGCCAACAATCAGGTTATCATTGAAGATATCGACTCCACCCGGGCGGTGAGCTCCGAAGTCGCCTACATTCGGAAGCTTGACGATTGGTTCAAAACCCGTATACTTAGGCCGGACCGCGAGTATTTTCTGGTTCGGACCGGTCCAAAGGGGAGTGCTATCCCGGATTCGATGACCGTGACGATCGATCCAAAGCAGATGCGGATCAGCCGGATAGCCTATTTTGACATTAACGACGAACTGGTGACCATCGTCTTGCTGAAGGAGTCGCATCACGCAACCTGCGCTGAGCAGGAGTTTCAGCCGAGTTTTCCGAAATCGGCCGACCGCGTGAAGCTGTAGGTGAATGAAGTTCTACGTCCACAAACTTGGCTGCCCCAAAAATGATGTCGATGCCGACTATATCTCGGCTCGCCTGATCGATGAGGGGCACCAGCCTGTCAGTTCTCCCGATGATGCCGAGTCCATCATCGTTAACACCTGCGGCTTTATCCTTCCCGCCAAAGAAGAATCGATAAACGAGATACTTCGCCTCGGACAACTTAAGAAGGCGGGTCAACTCCAGACGCTCTACGCCTCCGGATGTCTGACCCAGCGTTATGGAGACGAGATGCTGGCCGATATGCCAGAACTTGACGGCGCGTTCGGGCATGGCGCACTCGATTCGATCGCGACGGCGGTCACCAACAAGCTGAATAGCCGGAAGACCGTCCGCATCGAGTCGCGGAAATTGGGTTATCTCAGTTGGAAAGATAGATACATTTCAGACGGCTTTCCGTATTCATACCTCAAAATATCCGACGGGTGCGATCGCGCCTGCACGTATTGCGCGATACCGCTTATGCGTGGGAAGTTCCGCAGCCGGCCGCTTGATTCTATCCTGCGCGAGGCGGAGTTCCTCGCCAAAAACGGCAAGAGCGAGCTGATCCTTGTATCTCAGGAAGCGACCATGTACGGCTACGGACTTCCTGACGGCATGAATGTTATCAGGCTCCTCCAGGAGCTTGAGAAGATTGAGGATCTGAAGTGGATTCGGCTAATGTATCTCTATCCCGCTTGTCTGGAGAACGAACTGATCGATTACCTGCTCGATGACAACAAGACGCTGCCGTATTTCGACCTCCCGCTCCAGCATGTGAGCGAGTCGGTGCTGACTGCAATGCGCCGTCGGGTCGACCGGGCGAAGATCGACGCGTTGATCGACCGTATCCGTTCGCGCAACGGACGCGCGACCCTGCGAACTACTTTTATTGTTGGATTCCCAGGCGAGACTGACGCAGATTTCGAGCAGTTGCTTGATTTCACGCGGCAGGCAGAGTTCGATCGGATGGGTGTTTTCACCTATTCGGCCGAGGAAGGGACCCCTGCGGAGCAGATGAAAGACCAGGTTTCGGAGGAAGTGAAACTTGAGCGGATGGACGCGCTGATGACTTTGCAGCGGGATATCGCCTTCGCGAAAAACATCGCGATGGTTGGACGCACGGTCGAGGTGATACTTGATTCCATCAACGACGAGGGACACGCTATCGCGCGGACGCAGGGGGATTGCCCGGATATCGACCAGGAAGTGCATGTCCGTGGGACTGGACTCGCGGTCGGGCAGATTCGCATGGTGCATATAGATTCGGCCGATGGCTATGACCTTTCAGCCACAACAGTGGGTGAGACCATATGATACATATTGAACGACTTGGCATCTATCTTTCCAAACCGGTCGCGTTTCTGATGATGGTGATATACCTGGTCCAGTCCGGACTGCTGGTTTATCTCATCACGGACAAATTCGACCTGGAAAAGCAGATCGACTACCAGCAGAGCCGCATTATTGAACTCGAAGACAAGTTGAAATTGTACAAAGTCATTGAGGACCTGGAGATCGGTTTCTCGGACGACGAGGTTACCCAGTTGACCAAGACTATCTACAGCGAGAGCAAGAAATACAACTACGACCCGTTCTTTGTTGTCTCGGTGATCATGGTCGAGTCGACATTCAAGAAACATCAGGTGTCTGATTCCGGTGCGCAGGGTCTGATGCAGTTGAGGCCGTTTGTGGCTAAGTCAGTCGCGCCCAAGGCGGGTGTTGAGTGGTATGGTCCACCAACTCTGCATGAATCGGAAGCAAATATCAAATTGGGAACGTATTATCTGTTTGAGCAGATACTGAAATATGGCGACATTCGCAAGGGACTGATTGCGTACAATATTGGAGAGACCCGTTTGCGGGACCTGATCCGGAATGGCAAACCGCTGCCGGTCAGCTACATGAACAAGGTGATGGCGACCTACAAAAGACTGAAAGAGAGTTATCAGGTTTGAAGCCGGGACATTTTCATACAACGCTGGTGGCGATGACGATGATCATCGCGAGTGTGGTCATTGGCTGTGGCGGGGCGCCGTCCTTCAACAATATGACCAAAGATGAGCTGTTCGCCTATGGCAAGGAGCGACTGGACAAAAAGAAACACCTCTCCGCCATCAACGCGTTTCAGACTCTGGTGTATACGTATCCCGGCGAGTCGATTGTTGACACGGCGCAGTATTACCTCGCCTTGTCGTATTTTGGCAATCATGACTATGACCTGGCGGCCGCTGAATTCAATCGGCTGGTGGTAAACTATCCGACCTCGCCTTTCGCGAAGCAGTCCCAATTCATGAAAGCGGTGTCTGCTTTTGAAACTACGCCCAAGCATTTTGGTCTTGATCAGAGCGAGGTCGAACTCGCCATCAAACAGCTCGAAGAGTTCATCATCGACAACCCGGAGTCAGAGTTGGTCCCCGACGCGAACAAATACCTTGCCGCCGCGCAGGGGAGACTCGCCAAGAAGTACTACATGTCGGGCGTGACCTATACCCGCATGGGGGCATCGAAAGCGGCGAAGGTTTATTATCAAAAGGTCATCGATGACTACACGTCGAGCGAATTCGCCCCGCTGGCGAATTATGAGATGGCCAGGGAAGAGATGAGACTTCGCGAGTACGATGAGGCGCGTCGCCGATTTGAGAATTTCGTCACGGTTTTCCCGACCCATCCGCTGGTGCCGGAAGCGCGTGAGCAGATAGTCGAAGCGGCATTCAAGTCGGCGGAGCTGGCCTTTATCAAGAAGAAGTTTTCTGCGGCGTATGATAAGTTCTGGGAGTTCTCGAAAGTTTTCCCGAACGATAAGCGACTCTAAAAGGCTGATGAGTATCTGGCGAGGATAGCCGCTGTGCCGGTCCCGCCAGCACCACAAGCCAATGCGCAGTCCAAATAATGGCGGACACTGGGGGATACTCGGGGGAACCTTCAACCCCGTTCATCGCGGCCATGTAGCCCTGGCCGCCGACATTGCTCTGGCCAAATCGCTGGATGGTGTCCTGATGGTCCCATCCTACCTTCCACCACGAAAAACCAATCCTGATATCGCCGAGTTCGAGGAACGGGTAGCGATGCTTCGGATGGCGTGCGAACGCCATCCCGAACTGGTGGTCTGCACGATCGAGGCGGAATCCGAGGAGCCGGGATATACACTCCACACGGTGCGGGCGCTCAAAAAGAGATATCCCCACACCACATTTCGCTTTATCATTGGAGCGGACCTCCTGGCCGAGTTCCCGACCTGGTATGAGGCTAAAGAGATACTCGCGGAGGTTACAGTGTTGGTCGGATCGCGGCCAAATGCGGAAGTTTTCATTCCCGATGGATTTGATGAGAAGCGATTTGAGATCGTCAAGACATCGCTGATGGATATTTCTTCGAGCGACATCCGGGCGCAGGTGAAGAAGGGGATGGGACTGGCGGAATTGAGCCGTCTGGTCCCCGACAAAGTAGCGGACCATATACTCGAACAAGGATTATACCGGTGAGCGGAGAGAAGAAGAATCTATGGCTGATCGATGGCACGGCAATAATGTACCGTGCCTATTTTGCGTTCATCCGCAATCCCCTTATCAATAAGAAGGGGGAGAATACCGGCGCGGTATATGGGTTTGTCAATTCCTTGCTAAAGATCATACGCGAGGAAGAGCCGGATCATATCGCGGTGGTCTTTGACTCGAAGCACCCGACTTTCAGGCATGAGCGTTACGAAGAATACAAATCAACGCGCGCAAAGATGCCGGATGATCTGGCGGCACAGATACACCGGGTGCACGCCGCGTGCGCGGCACTTAATCTGACCGAGTTCGAGATGCCCGGGTTTGAGGCGGATGATATCGTCGGTACTCTGGCCAAGGCTGGGGAGAAAGCCGGATTCGAGGTCTGGTGTGTCACCGGGGATAAAGACTATTTCCAGTTGGTCACCGACAAGATCAAAATCTACACGCCGAAAAGGGTCGCGGAAACGCCGGAACGGTACGGGCGGGAGGAGGTCAAAGAGAAGTTCGGCGTCTACCCTGAACAGGTGATCGACAAGTTGGCGCTAATGGGGGATAGCTCTGATAATATACCGGGGATCCCGGGTATCGGTCCGAAAGCGGCTGATTCACTGTTGGAGCAGTTCAAGTCTCTTGATGATATCTACGCCAATCTGGAGCAGGTGAAGGCGAAAGGGGTGCGGGAGAAGCTCGCGGCCAACAAAGATAAGGCGTATCTCTCGCAGGAACTATCGACTATCCATTGCGAAGTACCAATTGAGTTCGACCTGCAGGCTCTCAAGCGGAAGCCGATCAATTTCGACGAAGCGAAGAAGCTCTTCATGGAGCTGGAGTTTCCTTCCATCCTGCAGTTGCTGACCCCCGATGTTGCCGCGCAGTCACCGACGCTGTTCCCCGAGCCATCCAAAGAGAATCTTTCCTATCATCTGGTGAGAACGATCGGTGATTTGGAGAATCTGGTTGAGAAGTTGTCGACGGTCAAAGAGGTCGCGATCGATACAGAGACCGACAGTATTAATTCGTTGGAAGCGAATCTGGTTGGTGTGTCACTGTCCTGCAAGTTTGCCGAGGCATGGTATGTGCCGATCGGGCATAGCGAGAAAACGGTTAATATCCCCAAGGAAAAGGCTCTCGCGACTCTAAAGAAGCTCCTGGAGAACCCAAAGGTCCAGAAATTCGGACAGAATATCAAATACGATCTGCAGGTTTTCCGTCGACATGGGATTGAAGTCAACCCGGTCTCATTCGATACGATGGTCGCATCGTATGTGGTCAATCCATCGGAGCGCCAGCACTCGCTTGATTATTTGGCATTCAAGCATTTCGATTTCCACAAGACACCGATCAAAGACTTGATAGGATCGGGTAAAACCCAGTCGACCTTCGACAAGGTGCCGGTCGACAAGGCAACTTCGTACGCGTGCGAAGATGCCGATTTCACCTACCGCCTTCGGTCGATCTTTGCTCCGCTGATCGATGACCTCGAGATGAACAATCTCTACTACAATATTGAGTTGCCCCTTATCAAAGTGTTGTCTGATATGGAAGAAGCCGGGGTGCGGATCGACCCGGATTTCCTTGGCAAATTGTCCAAGGAAATGGACAAGAAGCTGGTCTCGCTCACCAGCGAGATCTACAAGATCGCCGGGATGGAGTTTAATATCAACTCCACGCAGAAACTGGCGCATGTCCTGTTTGAGAAATTAAGACTCCCCAGCAAGGGGAAAACAGCGAGCGGCAAGGGATTCTCCACCGATGTCCGCGTGCTGGAAGAGCTGGCTAAGATACATGATTTTCCGCGATTGGTCCTGGAGTATCGGTCGTACGGCAAATTGAAGAGTACCTATGTCGACTCCCTTCCCACGATGATCAGTAAGCAGACGGGGCGGGTGCATACGTCGTACAACCAGACAATAGCGGCAACAGGCAGGTTGTCATCGACCGACCCGAATCTTCAGAATATCCCGATCCGCACAGACGAGGGTCGGGAGATCCGGCGGGCGTTTGTGGCCCGCGACAAGGATTACCAGATACTCTCGGCCGATTACAGTCAGATCGAATTACGCATTCTGGCGCACTATACCGAGGATCCGAACCTGGTCGACGCGTTTTTGAAGGGGCAGGATATCCATGCCCGGACTGCCGCGGCGGTATTTGGGGTTGACCTGAATGAGGTAACCTCGGCGCAACGGCGTATCGCCAAAACGACCAACTTTGCTATCATTTACGGTGTGACCGCCTTTGGCTTGAGCCAGCAGACCGACCTGACGCCGCAGGAGGCGCAGAAGTTTATCGACAAGTATTTCGAGCAGTATCCAGGGATACGGAAGTATATCGATGATACTATCGCCTATGCCCGCAAGAAGGGGTATGTGACGACTCTCTACAATCGCCGACGGTACCTTCCGGAGATAAACGACTCGAATCGGAATATCCGTCAGTTTGCCGAACGAACGGCGATCAACACGCCGATACAGGGGACAGCCGCGGATATTATCAAGGTCGCGATGCTGAAGATCCACAAGGCGCTGACCGGAATGAGGTCGAAGATGATCCTTCAGGTGCACGACGAATTGGTCTTTGATGTTCACCATAAGGAGCTGGAGAAGGTCAGGAAGATCGTGGTGGACGGGATGCAGAACGCGGCGGCGTTGAAGGTACCATTGATCGCGGATGTCGGGGTTGCGGACAACTGGCTGGACGCGAAGTAGGGGTTCATGCTCATTGGCCTGACTGGACAGATAGGGGCGGGGAAGTCGACTGCCGCTGAGATCTACAAAGAACTCAGTGCAGCAGTTGTCGATGCCGACTCTATCGGACGGCAGGTTGTCGATGAGTCGCCGGCTTTGCTCAAAAAGCTGGTCAAGCGATTCGGGCGAGAGATATTGACGCGCGCGGGAAAACTCGACCGGAAAGCCCTCGCCCGAAAGGCATTTGCGACTCCGGAGAATAAGCGGGCACTGGATGGGTTGGTTCATCCCTATCTTTTGAAAGAGCTCCACCGACAGGTCAAAATCGCTGGCAAGAAGCACGAGGTAGTGGTTATCGATGCCGCACTCCTGCTCAATTGGGGGTTGGATAGCCAGGTCGATGCCACGGTGGCCGTGATAGCCAGCCAGAAAGTCCGTGTCCTTCGAATGGCGGCGCGGGGGTTCAGCCGGGATGAGATACTGGCGCGTCAGAAAGCGCAATATCCGTTGAGCGAATACCGTCGGCGGGCGACGCATGTGATCGCTAATAATGGAAGCAGGGAGGAGCTTCGACGAAAAGTGCAAAGACTCTGGAAACGCTGGTTCCCCAAAGCATCTTGACAGACTGGCCCGAATTCGGCAGATTCCGGTATAAACTGGATAAATGACACCATGCCGATACTCGATTCCGCCAACCGAATTCTCGACGACTTTACAATCGAGCAATTGAAAGAACGGGTCGCCTATATGCGCGGGTTAAACTTGATCGCGCTCTGCTCGGCCGGGTCGGGGCATTCGGGCGGGACACTGGGGGTGATGGATATAGTGGCGGCACTTTACCTCAAAGTCGCTCGCCACAAGCCCTCGGAGCCGTATTGGGAAGGGCGTGACCGAATCATCTGGTCCGCAGGGCATAAAGCGCCGGCACTGTACACGGCGCTGGCTGTCTCCGGCTATTTCCCCGAAAAAGAGGTTATGAAGCTCCGCATGCTCGGCTCGCCACTGCAGGGACATCCACATTGGCGGGATTGTCCGGGAGTGGAGATATCCTCAGGGTCATTGGGACAGGGGTTCTCGATGGCGGTAGGGATCGCACTGGCGGCCAAGCTAAATGGACAGGATCATCGGACATTCGCCATCACCACCGATGGGGAGCAGCAAGAGGGGTCGGTCTGGGAAGCGGCGATGGCGGCGGCGCATCATCGGCTGGATAACCTAATCCTGATAGTCGACAAGAACCGGCTTCAGATCGATGGTCCGGTCGCGGAGGTCATGAATATCGACCCGCTCGATGAAAAGTACCGGGCGTTCGGGTGGCATGTGCTCGAAGTCGATGGGCACGATATGGCGGATATAGTCGCCAAGCTGGACTGGGCGCGAAACCAGAACAACACCGGTAAGCCGGTCGCGCTGATCTGCCACACAAATAAGGGGCGCGGGGTGTCGTTCATGGAGAACGCGGTCGGCTGGCACGGCAAACCGCCGAACCGGGAAGAGCTGACCCGCGCGCTGGCCGAGCTGGGAGTGGCGGAGAAGTTTGATGTCGAGGCGATGCTGGCATATGGGAAAGCCTATCAGCAGCAGGTTGAAGTAACACTTGAAGGCGACCTTCCGAAGTTCTCCCGTAACTTCTGGTGGAATGCGGGACCGACCATGCGGGTCGAGATGCAGCCAAACCGGAAGGGGTTTGGGGCGGCACTCGACAAATACGGCGATGATGAGCGAATTGTCTGTATCGGAGCGGATATCTCGGTCTCGATCACTATC
>JAYRFH010000158.1:0-8008 GCA_041908405.1 Candidatus Zixiibacteriota bacterium | reverse complement strand
CGCCGCCTTGCGGAAAGTGCTCGATCACCCGGCTGTACGCGATCGCGATGATCGTCACGGTGAATGTCATCATCACGGCCAGCATGACGGCCAGATAGGTATGTTCCCCCAGCGTCCGAAACGCTTCCTCCGGCCCGTAGCACGATGATGATATCCCATCGGCCCCCAGCCCAACCCATGCCAAAAAGGCAACGAGCGAGAGCTGGTGGAATACCCGCTTATCGGTCACATCACGTCGTCGGCCGAAAATGAGATTACTCAGACCTCGTCCTAGTGAAGGAAGTTCGGGAGGCTCCGGGTCGGTCCCGGAGTCAAAGAAAGGCATCCAGTTCATAATGAACCTCCAGACAAAAAATGACCTGTCAGAGAGAGTCTCCTCTCGACAGGGGAGGTTCTCTCTTTCGACGCCTATGAGGTTAGCTGACGGGCTCGGGCCGAAAGAGTTGCCCTACACCTTGCGGTGATGCGCCCCGGGAGTTTGGGTCCCCCATTCCGTCGCCTACTGCGACGAACTCGGCGTATGTTGGGGCGAGAAGCTATTGCGACTTTGCCCTCTTGTCAATATTTGTTTTTGGACCTCCTGACTCCTGTTTCACCACAGCCGGACTTTCCGACTCCAGATACCCGTCTCCTGTTGTGTTCCGCGGCTTCTTTCCAAACTAAACCTTGCCACAACGAAGCGTTATAGACTACTTTACTCTATATCGTCACATAATTTCCAGACGAATCTATCTACAACCAAGAACAACCAGGCAACACCTTGAGGAGGCGGTATGTCCATCCCAAATCCAAGCATGCGTCGCTTCGCCGCGACTGCAGCACTTATCCTGCTCGCATTCTCCGCGGCCACTTCGTCCGACAAAGATACGTTTCTGAATGCGTCCGCCTGGGATCTCCAGTACGAGCTTACCTTCACGGCAGCCAAGCAGGGGAGCCAAGTCTTCGAAGCCGGCACAGGACTGATCAACGGAAAACTCGACTATGACATCTCGTCAAAACGGACTTTCGTCGCGCCATACCTGCTCGACCTTCGGAGTGGCGGCCCAAGCACCTCGACACTTACAAGCGTCATGAGTCGAAGTGACCTCGCCAATATGTCACTTGCCGAACAGCAGAAATTCTCCATGGACATGCTCTCGAAAATGGATCATACCGCTAATTGGATGAGTAGCGGCGGAACGGCCGGACTGTCCGAAGACGCCACCTACGAAGAGCAAACCGCTGCTCTGGCGGCTACCACCGAAGCGCAGATGGGCACCGCAACTCTTGAGTACAAAGAAACCGTGAAAGGGGAGAATCTACGCGACGAAATGGGATACCCGTTCAACATGCTCAACCACATCACTCACACCGGTTCAGGCAGAGCCAGAGGCGCTGGACAGATCACGTTTGAGCTGGATGTCGCCTCGTCGGAATATCTGCTCAGTATGGGTTACGGCTGGGATGACAGCTCATCCTCGTCAGTGAAGATTGTCGAACAGCTGCATCGGGATTGGCAGGGACAAGCCACCGACACAACTATTACTCGCGAATCAAGTCTCAATGGCGTAGGGAGCCAGATCAAACCGGATGATTCCACTCAAATGCTCGGTATGATGCTGCTGCTCAAAGGTAAGTTTGATCCCGCCGATGGCGTTATAAAGGGTGTGCACACGCTCAATGCCCACTATGAAGACAACCGGGGTGATGTCCCCGGTACTTTGGTGCTCAAGTACACGCTGAAGCCGCGCTGAGGAGTCACGTGATTCATATCACTCGAACCCAGGCTCCCCGATCTGTTTACAGGGAACCTGGGTTTCACGGTCATCTAGCAACTGTTGAATCGGGCGGAAAGATCGGTACTATGTTGTCCCATGTCATTTTTGCAATGATATCCGGGTTATCCTGGTCAAGCGAGCAACAGATGGTGGCGACTTTGGTACCTCCAAAGGTCTTCCAGTCGGAGTAAAACGGAATAAACAGGGTGTAGGCGCCGAAGGTCAAGAAATCGTCATACACCTCTAAGACCGGGCTAATTGAGAGATCTTCGGTGCTCAGGAGCCCGGAAAGCGACGAGGTCACTGTTTGGGTCATTCCGGTGTATGCACCTCCGAATAGATTAAGTTCCATCCACCTGTTTGAACCCGAGTGTTTGATGAAGCCTTGGTACAGGAAACCCTGGTTTGGATCCGGTTCATTCATCAAAAAGATCAGCGTGCTGTCTGACCATCTATAAGTCCAGTCCTCATACGGTTCATCATAGGCGTGATATATCCATTGTCCGCTGGCGGCAACCCGGCCAGTGTCTCCTTCAACCCGGCCAAACACGATGAACGGATTCATCTCAAGTGTTGTATCGTGCGGATACTCGCGGAAGGAGTGGACATCGGCTCGAATTTTCACCGTCATACTTATGTTCTTCTTGAGAGTGCCGGCATCCTGTTCCGAATACGTGAACGTGCCGTTCCACTGCGTAAGATTGACAGGGTTACTGATTCTCCTTTTAAATGCACTTGGACCGGAAATAGGATCAAGCTCGACCGTAACCGGACCCGCCGAGCCCGGGCCGCTTGGGGGTAGGTCAAACCTGATGAGCCACGGATCCCAGGAGAGTATCGGCCGTTCGACGCCATCAACAAAAACGTGTCCTTTAGAGCCGGGGTCGCTTCCAAAGTAGCCGGTCATTTCGACAGTATCTGTGCGAGGAAGCACCTGTAAATATCTAATGCTTGGAGCTAGCAATTCAAAGCTGTCACGCAGCTTGGAGACAACGAAGAACGACGGCATCGAACTGATTACACCGTTCACAGTGTCAAATACCAGAGTCGAATCGTAATCACGGTTCTTCATGTCCTGCCACAGTTGCGTGATGTCAAAGGGACGCTGTCGCGGCCATTCATTCGGGGCAGCGTAACTAGGCATGGGGTCGTCGATGCCAAGCATCCTCTGGATCACAAAAAGCCCTGCCTTGTTGGAGGGTCTAGAATACGTATCATAGGTCCATCCGGCGTAGACTGAAGCACCGGCTGCTTTGAAGCCATCTTTCATAGAGATTTCGTCACTTCCACACGCACTGGCGTATACAAAGCTATTCGGGGTGAAGCTCATATACTGAGCGACAAAGTCTCCGGTGAAGGCATATCTCTGAAGATCGTCTGTGCACTGAAATCCGTTCCAGTCATACTCCAGAAAGTAGACGAGTTCGTGATTATTCAGCATAGTGGCAAACAACGTGTCGTTTGCGAATGTGACCTGAGTCGTGGTTGATAGGGCAAAGAAAGGCATGTCATCTTTGTCATACCCTATGCCGCCGTGCGCCTCGATCATGAAGAAACCGTAGTTCTGCACGCCCAACAGCTGTTGGACGGTCGAGCCGACAGTTGCGACATACCCGTTGTCTTCAAGCATTAGTCTCACGTAACGCAAACAGGATGTGAAGCAACGGCCCGAGAGGGTGTTACCCAGGAATGCGGTTATGGAATGTGGCAATTCATAGGTAGTAGCAGCAGGTATAGTGGGCGCCGCGGCGGCTTGTCTGATCTCTTCCTTCGATCCAAACCGTCGCGCCGGCAGCACAAATCCTCCAGTGACCGGTTTCGTCACCAGGTCCAGCGACCCCAAGGTGTCTAACACGGGCTGCTCAGGAAATCGATTGTTGGGAATGATCAAAACTCGTCCGTCCGTAAATCTGGCCCAGACGGACTTGTCCTGGCCAATACCGGCATCTTCGTATTCGCTCCTGCTATTGAAGAAAGTCAATAAAGCCTTTGACAGTGAGTCGCGTCCGATACTGCCAACCGATGCCGCTACTGAATCAATGGCGTCAAACGCCGCTTGACGATCCGTGAAAGATATGCCACCGGGACAGTTCGGCAGAATGGGGCGTGGAGTCAACGTCAGATACCCGATCAACAGCGACAAATCGGTAAGATCAATGATCCCCGCTCCGTTCACATTCGCGGCATCTGGACAGGGGAGAGTCGGCTTTGGCGTGATCGTCAAGTATCCGATCAGCATCGCCAGGTCGGTCAGATCGATCATACCGTTCAAGTTGACGTTACCAGTTGATCCCACGCAACAAGCGGCCGTCGATGTCACGACGGAGTGCTTCTTGCGGACCTCCGCGCCTCCACCGACCGCGGCGGCTGCCAGAGTGACAATGCACACAACCAGACAGTAAGAAATTGCGCGATTCTGCATGGGACGCTCCCGTGTATGTGAATGTGCTGATTACTTCGTCGGAACGAGATCGGATATGCTCGGTTGCTTTAAAGTTAACATATAAGACCGATTTAGTCAATTACTTTGATTCCCGCTCGACATGCCCCAGACCTCCGCCAGTCCCAGTCGTCTGAGAGACTCAAGGCGCTTCAATCAATGGCCGATACTTTGATAAACTGGTCCCTGAAGAAGAGAGCTCAGACTATACCATATGCCGGATAACTCACAAAACAACTCCCTCGTCCATTTCGGAATCTTTGACCTCTCCGAGCTCCAATCCCTTCAGGATCGCTTTGCCGCCGAGCACAATGTCGCATGCATAATCGTTGACCTCGATGGCAACTGCGTCACTCGCCCCAGCCACTTCTCTGAGGTTTGCCGCCTCGTGAGTCAGACCCAGAAGGGGAGAGAGGCATGCGACCGCAGCAACCTCGAACGCTCACAACGTGCCTCCGAAACCGAAGACCCTGTTTACCACATGTGCCAGTGCTGCGGCTTTCTCGATGGTTCGGTCCCCATCATCGTTGACGGTAAGCGCATCGGCTACTGGCTGGTCGGTCAATGCAACGCTCTTGGCGTTGACCGAGATGACATTGCCCTCCACGCTCGTGTGATCGGCGCCGATGTTGCGCAGATGCTGGCCGCATATGACCGCATGACACCAATAACGGTCGCTCACTTTGAAGCCATACTCGATTCCCTCCAGATTTTGGCACGGGAACTCAACGGTGCCAGAACCTAATCCGCATTCCGCAGATACGTTTTCCAGATCAGGTGTCGGGTCAGGATGGTAAGCGGGATCAGCAGTATCCCCCAGACGACAGTGCCAAGAACCGCCATCCATACTATCAGGATCAAATGGTCATACAGGTTGAAGTCGGTCCACCCGCCGTGGCTAAAGCACATCACTGTTCTCTGGATAATGACAAAGCTGGCCCAGTAGACGAACATCCCCAGATAGTAGGTGGCAAGAGTATAGCGCACCGTCTCGGCTCCGTCCGATCTGATTCGCGACCAGACCGTGAATCTCCCGGCCGCCAGGCCGGCAAGCGTCCCGGCAAAGAGCCAGGGAAGCATCATCCCGTAGGTCGCGCTCCATCCCATGATCATCATGACAATGACATTCCAGACCACGCCCACCAGGGCTGAAAGTAGAATGACGTGTTTCACTTGGACTCTCCGTTACGGGGGCCGATTCAAATATCGACCCGATAATTCCATTATCGGCGACCGCCAGGTTCCCTGTATCCGCCGTGTTGACGTTTTATCTTGCTTTGGCAGTAAGACACCCCTTGTTTGGAAGGTAGAATTTAATTGGAGTTGAATAGTCCATGTCTACACCATTTCGCGCCATCCCGCCGACCGACACCGAGTTTGCCGCCTATTATCGCACCTATACAAAACTCGTACCGGCGGGCGATATTGTCAAAACGATGGCCAGCCAACAAGCCGCCCTGCTGCAATTCTTCTCCACGATAACTGAAGACGAATCCAACTTCTCCTACGCTCCCGGCAAATGGTCCATTAAAGAGGTTCTCGGGCACATGACCGATGGCGAGCGCGTGTTTGCCTATCGCGCCCTCCGGGTCGGCAGGGGGGATGATACCCCGCTCCCCGGGTTCGATGAGAACAAGTTCGCCGCCGCGGGTGGCCACGCGTCCCGTACTCTGGAGAGCATCACTCTCGAATTCGATCATCTCCGCACCTCAACCATCGACCTCTTTGCCAGTTTGGACGAAGATGCCTGGCTGAGCAAGGGGACGGCGTCCGGCCATCCGGTCACTGTGCGTGCTATTGCCTGGATCATTACCGGCCATGTAGACCACCACCTCCGGGTCATTCGCGAGCGCTATCTCAAGAGCTGACCGACCGTCGCCATTGACAGACGACTCCATGTTACGTAGATTGACATAGCGTCGCCATTCGCCATTCAATCCGACGCCAACCCCATTTGGAAAGCTGATAGGGGAGAACTCATGGACGAATACGACCGACCGCAGCGCTATCGCCTCATTCTAACCGACCGGGAACTCGCGCAAGCAACCTTGGTCAACACTCTGGCGTTTTGCGAGACTGAATTCCTACCGGAACGACTGATTGAACTGCGACGTCAACTTTCCTCCACCAGCCTTCCTGAAAACATCCTGACCGAGTGGCGAAAATGGTATCTGCCTCTGCAATATGCCGAGGCCGCGTGTTCGCATTGCGACTCGACTCTGATCCTTGAGTATCCTGATCTCGTGGCGGGAAAGTTCATCTGCCCGCTGTGTGATCAACTGTCGGTGATCGAGTATAGGAATTTGAAACCGGGATCAGGTTTTGCCAGACTTTCAAGCTTGATGGACTGGCTTTACCCGGACTCCGATGATCCCGAATTAGCCTGCGTGCAGATATCGGCGTCCGCGACCACCGAAGAACTGCTAATATTATTGGACAATCCCGATATCGTCGCTGACCCGGCAACCACTAACCGTTTGAAATGCCGACTTGCTCTTCGGGGTGTTCCTCGCGAACGTCTCGAAGAACTTCGTGCCGCCGCAGGCGAGACTGTGGCCGAGCTACCTCCATTAAACAATCTGGGACTGCAGGCAGAATCACAGGCTCCAGCGACGGAAGACCCCGTCCAACTTGAACCGCTGCCAGAACCTGACCTCGCCACCCTCACCGATCAGGAGCTGCTAGAACTACTCGCGCTCAGGACAAGCGATTACTCCAGGACCGCCATAGCCAAAATGGAAACCGAATTGGTTCGCCGTAGATACAGCTTCGCTGATATTTCTGCCTGGCGGGAAGGACGTCCCCTCAGCCGCCCTCTCGTCGATGAACAGCCAGCGCCAACTCAAACGCCTGACCAGTCGGGAGGAATCCTGATCACCCTTCTGGCGTGTCTGTCATTTACTCTCATGCTTGTATGGTTGTTGGTAGCGCCGAACGACCTCCTCTGGATCGCGTCAGCCAAACAGTGGCTGCGCGATCTGATGGGCATTCGTGGACAAGATCTGGTCGTGGCCCTGAAATCGATCCGAATGATCGGTCTGCTCTATCTGCTCGCGACTCTGGGCTTGCTTGGCTGGCTGAACAGTGTCTACAAGAACGATGAGGAACTCCATTCAACTCCCCGCAAGTACAGGACAGCCGTAGTTTGGATTTCTATTCTGCTGCCGCTCATTTCGTACTACGTATACTATCAGATCGGCCGTACAGTTTTGCGAGCCTCATCAACGCGCCAAGACAAACTGATGACCCCGGATCTCGCGGCTCCGTCTTCCACCGGTCAATCCCTTCACGAAGTGCTTCTCCTGGTCGCCAACCCGGCGCTTCTCAGTGCGCTTCTTGGATATCAGGTATATGCGTATTTTGATTTGCTTTCGAGCAGTACCAAACCGGACATTGCTGGCTGGTCAATCTACTTGCCATTGCAGGCGATCATGCTACTCGGTTGCATTCACTCTGTCCGATTGATAAACAGGAGACAGCGCGAAGAGCGCTCGCGAACCGACCTTAGACTTCGATGACGGTCTTTGCTTCGATCCGTCTCATACCACGCGCAATCGTGCGCTCGAGTTTTTCAATTGCCACCGAACTACGGTAGTGGCATATTGCCACAGAACTGTTGAGCCGGGCCGTGTATCTCGATTAGCCGATTTCGAGGAAACGGAGAATATTAATGCCCAAACCAGCCAGTATCACCGAACGTGTCGGCGATGACGCCATCAAGGCCGCAACCGGCAAAACCTGGTCACAGTGGATCACCGTGCTCGACCGCGCCAAGTCTCTTGAGAAACCCCACAAAGAGATCGCCGCATGG
>JAYRFH010000157.1:0-10942 GCA_041908405.1 Candidatus Zixiibacteriota bacterium | reverse complement strand
TATTTTCCCCGATCTCGATGCAGGTAATATTGGATATAAATTGACCCAGCGTCTCGCCGGCGCGACCGCGACCGGGCCGATCATTCAGGGTTTGGACAAACCCGCCAATGATCTCTCCCGCGGTTGTTCGGTGGACGACATTGTTGATGTTTCGGCAATAGCCACTCTGATGAGAGGGTAGTTTCATATGAGCATTAGTCAGTTAGCCAAAGAGATCCACGAGTCGCCAACACTCAAGCTGAATGAGGCCGCCTCCAAACTTCGCGACAAGGGCGAGGCTGTCATTCATCTTGGCGCCGGTGAACCGAAAAGCAAGGTGCCGCTCGATGCCATCATCGCCTGCGCCGCCAAACTGAATACCGCGGATATTCGCTATACCCCGACCGAAGGTATCTCGCCGTTGTTGAAATCGATCGTCCGCTACACTGAAGAACAGTACGGCAAGCTGGTCAGCACGGATAATATCATCGTCTCGAACGGTGCCAAGCATTCGTTCTATAACCTGATGATGACGCTCGTGAACCCACAAGACGAGGTCGTGATCCTTGCCCCGTATTGGGTCAGCTATCCCGAGATCGTCAAGATGGTCTACGGCAAACCCGTTATCGTAAAGCCGAAAGACCATACGTTTCAGATCGAGTTCGATGATATTGAGGAAGTGGTCGGCTCCTACACCAAAGCCATTGTCATCAACAGCCCGAACAACCCGTCCGGCGTTATCTATCCTCCGGAGTTCATCCAACAGGTGGTAGAGTACTGCGAGAAGAAAGGTATCTACCTTATTATGGATGACATTTATCATCGTCTGGTGTTCGGCAAGACCCCCTGGGTCTCCGCCTACAAATACGCCAAGGACGACACCGAATCATCCAAGCTGATCATCCTCAATGGTGTCTCCAAAGCATACGCCATGACCGGATTCCGCATTGGCTGGACAGTCGCCTCCAAGAAGATCACGGCCGCGATGATCAATGTCCAGGCGCAGAACATGTCCTGCCCGGCAGTTCTCCTCCAGGCCGCCGCCGCTGGTGCATTGAACGGTGTGCAGAGTTCGATCGAATCTCTGCGTCAGACGCTTAAGAACAACAAAGACGTCATGATGAACGAACTGCGCGCCTTTACCGGCATTCGCATAAACGAGCCCGATGGCACCTTTTACTGCCTCCCGGATTTCCGTGCCTACAGTCAGGACTCGGTCAAGTTGTCGCAGTTCCTTCTGGAGAAGGCACTCGTCGTGACCGTCCCCGGCAAGGAGTTCGGTGTCGAAGGGCACCTTCGTCTGAGCTATTGCGGGACCATCAAGGAGATCATGGAAGGTATCGCCCGTATCAAGTGGGCGCTCGACCCGGAATCCCCCAATGAGATCTACATTGGAGACCGCAAATTGAGGAGAGACTGGAAATGAACCACTACATCATTGACATAAAGACCCCGGCGCAAAAGCAGGCGGCCGCGCTCAAACCCGACTACGGTCTGGACAACCACGGCCTGCGCAATCTGCGGACGGTCTTCTGGAACCTCCCTGTCGAGGCGCTCTACGAAGAATCAATCTTCCGTGGTGAAGGAAAGATATCCGCCCACGGCCCCATCATTGTCGACACCGGCAAGCATACCGCCCGTGCCGCCAACGACAAGTTCATCGTCCGTGAAGCGACCACCGAAGAGAACATCTGGTGGGGGCAATACAATCGCCCCATCGCAGAAGATAAGTTCAACATGGTCTTCCAGCGTCTCCAGGGATTCCTCCAGGGACGCGACCTCTTCGTGCAGGACTGCTACGGCGGCGCCGACCCTAACTATCGTCTCCCCGTCCGTGTCATCACCGAATACGCCTGGCATTCCATTTTCGCCAAGAATATGTTCATCCAAGCGGCCACCAATGAAGAACTCCGCAAGTTTGTGCCGGACTTCACGGTGATATCGATCCCGTCTTTCCAGGGACTCCCTGAGATAGATGGCACCAACACTGGTACGTTCATCATGCTCAACTTCGACCAGAAGCTCTGCATCATCGGCGGTTCCGGCTACGGCGGCGAGATCAAGAAATCGGTCTTCACGTTGTTGAATTATCTCCTGCCGTTGCAGGGGATCATGACCATGCACTGCTCGGCCAACGTCGGCAAGACCGGCGATGTCGCCCTCTTTTTCGGTCTTTCCGGCACGGGCAAAACCACGCTGTCGGCCGACCCGAACCGCTTTTTGGTTGGTGATGACGAGCATGGTTGGTCCGATGAAGGCGTATTCAATTTCGAGAACGGTTGCTACGCAAAGGTTATCAACCTCTCTCCGACTGCCGAGCCGGAGATCTACGCCTGCACACGCAAGTTCGGGACAGTACTCGAAAATGTCATCTACGACCCGGTCACACGCCGGCTCGACCTCGATGATCCCGAGCGAACCGAAAACACTCGCGCCGCCTATCCGTTGTCATTTATTACCAACTCAGTTCCTGAGAAGATGGCCGGCCACCCGAAGAATATCCTGATGCTCACCTGCGATGCTTCCGGCGTGATGCCCCCGCTCGCCCGATTGACACCGGAACAGGCGATGTATCACTTCATTTCTGGCTACACCTCTAAGGTCTCCGGAACTGAGATTGATCTCGGCAAAGAGCCGGAGATAACCTTCTCCGCCTGCTTTGGCGCGCCGTTTATGGTTCACCATCCGTTCTATTATGCCGACCTGCTCCGTCGCAAAATGCTCAAATACAATGCGACCTGCTGGCTGGTTAATACCGGATGGACCGGCGGCGTGTACGGCATCGGCAAGCGTATGTCGATCCATCACACCCGCGCGCTACTCAATGCCGCGTTGGACGGCAAGTTGGACAATGCTGAGTTTTATACCGACCCGGTCTTTGGCTTCCAGGTCCCGAAGCATTGTGAAAACGTGCCCGACAAAGTACTGAATCCGATCGATACTTGGGATGACCCGAACGCCTACCAGGAACGGTATCTGCAATTGGCGGCGCTGTTCATTGAGAACTTCAAGAAGTTCCGGGATGGCTGCACGCCGGAGGTTATCGCCGCCGGACCGGTGAAGAAGGAATTCGTCAAGACGCGGTAAGGTGACAATACTTAAACCGGTGCATAGAAACCCCGCTGAGAGGTGGGGTTTTCTTTTTTGTGGTCTAATCGCTCACGGAGCCTACATAGTTTATATAGTGGCTTCCTACAGGCTGATACCACCCACCTTTCCTCTTGCCACACTCCTTCAACCTGCTATCTTTCTCTTATCACACACGACTCAATGGAAATGACCATGCGATATCTCAACCTCTGCCTCATAATCTTGCTAACTCTGACTCTTCTTGCCGCCTGCGCCCCCGGCCCGAACACGGTCGAGGATATTCCCGCCGGCAACGGCAAGACCGCTGGCTTCCTCATCGGCATCTGGCATGGATTGATCTCCCCCATCACCTTCATCCTGTCGTTGTTCATGGACAGCGTCATTGTCTATGAGGTCCACAACAACGGAAACTGGTACAATTTCGGCTTTGTGCTGGGCGCTGGCCTCTTCCTGACCGGCGGCATTCTGGGTCGCAAAAAAAGCGAGCGGTAGGGCTACTCCAGCGCCTCTCCATGGCGGTAGAGTATCACTCGCACCTTCTCTACCGTCACCAGCCCCTCGACTATCATTGAGTCAAGTTTCGGCAGGAATGATTCTATCTTATCCGCATGGTCGGCAATTTCAACGATAATTGGGAGATCCTCTGAGAGGCGCAGAACCTTGGTTGTATGAATTCGGCTGTGTGCCCCGAACCCCATCAATCCCCGTGTAACTGTCGCACCCGCCAATCCGGCCGCGCGCGCCTCCAGCACGATCGCTTCATACAGCGGCCTCCCCTGCCAACGGTCGGATTCCCCGATGAAAATCCGAAGCAGTTCTGATTGTACCGGTAATTCCATGACTTCCTCCTCACACCAGCTTTCTGCCGATCAGCAGACCGCCAAACAACCCGGCCAGCCCGACTATATTCTGAATCAGTACATTCGCGGCGGCCGCAAACCATTGCGACTCCCGCATCATCGCGACCGTCTCATACGCAAAACTGGAAAACGTGGTGAAAGCGCCGAAGAACCCGATAAAGATCGCCGCGCGAAGTGATGATTCGATTGATATCCGGTCCTCGGCCCACGACCAGAGAATGCCGAACAGCAGGCATCCGACTATATTGACCGCCATCGTCCCGACCGGAAACAGCGAGCCGGATTGTTTCTGGACCAGTCCGCCCAACCCATACCGGGCAAGTGTCCCGACCAATCCCGCCGCTGCGATCAAAAGCAATTTCATCATCCAGAACTCCTGCAAGCGAATGGTTCGTAGCGCAGGAGTCATCAGCCTCAGCCAAGGCGGTTGTCGGGGGACTCCATCCCCATCAGCATAAATATAAGAACATCGACCGATCCGATGCCAGAAAAATCAATACTCCGGGTCGGACGAGGGCTTGACTGTCTTCCCGATCGAGTACCCTTTCCCCAGGTCGCGCCCCAGCCCGAAATATCTCTGGGCCCCCGTGGCGTAGATGATCGGCAGCAACTTCATCGGATCCGGCACAGTGTTGGCGTCGAGCACATCCTGATCGGCTTTGACATCGACAATATCACCGATAAACATCGTGTGTAGCCCGATCTCGATCGCCTGACTCAAATGGCACTCGACCACGAGATTGGCTTGCGCGACATACGGCGCGTCCACTATGTCAGAGCCGATCGGGGTAAGGCCCGCCTCCTTGAATTTGTCAGCCGAACGTCCCGAAGCCATCCCGCAATAATCTACCGCCGCCACATACTGCTCCGGCAGATGATTGATCGTGTACGCTTGCCGCTCCATGATGCAGCTATACGTGTAGGTTGCTTTACGCAATGAGATGGTCACTTGCGGCGGCTTTGAATTACAAATTCCACCCCACGCCACTGTCATAATGTTCGCTTTGCCATGTTGATCATATGCCCCGATCACCCACGCGGGAGTCGGATAAACCAGTGTTTTCGCACCAAGTGAGATCTTCATTCGTTTTACCTCTTATCTGACAGCCGTATTTTCATTGTAGCATAGACAGAAATGTCAATTTCGGCAAGCCGGAACCAACAGACAATCCAGGGCAATCAACTATGTTTGTTTTTGTTATCTCAATTCTTGACAGTCAATAAAATCAGGTCTACTTTCGGCTGCTTAGGAACCGCACCTGATGCTACGACCAAAGCTGTTTGATACCCTCAAAGGGTACTCGATGCGCCAATTTGGCGCCGATGCCGCCGCCGGCACCATAGTCGCCATAGTCGCGCTCCCCCTCGCCATAGCGTTCGCAATCGCCTCGGGCGTCTCCCCGGAAAAAGGACTCTTCACTGCCATTGTCGCCGGATTCATTATCTCCGCCCTGGGCGGAAGTCGTGTCCAGATCGGCGGCCCGACCGGCGCCTTTGTTGTCATTATTTATGGCATTGTCCAGCAGTATGGGATCGATGGCCTCATGGCCGCGACACTGATAGCCGGGGTCATCCTGATAGCAATGGGTCTGCTCAAATTCGGCTCGGTCATCAAATTTATCCCGCATCCGGTCATTGTCGGATTTACCACCGGTATCGCGGTAATCATCTTTTCATCGCAAATGAACGACCTGCTGGGCCTCGGCATCAACAATCTCCCTGCCGACTTCATTGAGAAGTGGATCATCATTCTGACGCACATCGGAGATGCTCAGTTGACCAACCTTGCTCTCGGTCTCGGTGTAGTGCTGGTCATCGTCTTCTGGCCGAAGATCACGACCATCATACCAAGCCCATTCGTCGCCCTGATAGCGGCTACGGCGGCTGTGCCGTTGCTTAACCTGCCATTGGAGACGATTCAAGCGCGCTTCGGCGAGATACCACACACTCTCCCCACTCCCACTTGGCCGGCAGTCAATTGGAGCACGATCAAAGAACTGATTCAGCCGGGATTAACTATCGCTCTACTTGCTGGAATCGAAGCGCTCCTCTCCGCCGTCGTGGCCGATGGCATGATCTCCGGCAAACATCGCTCCAACATGGAACTGGTCGCCCAGGGAGTCGCCAATGTCGCGTCACCGATCTTCGGCGGTATTCCCGCCACCGGCGCGATAGCCCGTACCGCCACCAATGTCAAGAATGGCGGACGGACCCCGGTCGCGGGTATTGTCCATGCGTTCATCCTGCTCGCCATCATGCTGGCGTTCGGGAAATACGCCGGCATGATTCCAATGGCCGCTCTCGCCGGTATCATGATTGTCGTCGCCTACAATATGTCCGAATGGCGCACCTTCCTCGCTCAAATCAAGGGAAGCAAAAGCGACGCCGCAGTCTTGCTCAGTACCTTTACGTTGACCGTTGTAATTGACCTGACCATCGCCCTCCAGGTCGGCCTTGTCATTGCTTCCATCGCGTTTCTACGCTCGATGTCGTACTCCAGTAACGTCACTGCCATCTCGCAAAACTGGGATGAAACCGGCGGAATGGATGACGTCGCCAACTTCTCGCTCTCGCCCATCCCCGACGGCGCCCGCGTCTTCGAGATCAACGGCCCGATGTTTTTCGGCGCCGCGTACAAATTCAAGGAATCGCTGACCGCTATCGGCAAGCCACCCAAAGTGATCATTGTCCGTATGCGTCAGGTCCCCGTCATTGACTCTACCGGCCTTCGCACGATTGAAGATGTCTTCCATTCGTTCAAGAAGTCCGGCACGTCATTCATTGTCTCCGGCGCTTTACCCAAAGTGGTCAAGGCGATGGAAGAATCCGGCCTCCTCGAGCAGATCGGCCGCGAGAATATGCTGCCAACCTACGACGACGCGCTCCTTCGCTCGCGCGAGATCCTTGCCGTGCACTCCAAGCCGAAAGGCTAAAAACGGCCTAACGCCGACCTTCGGGCTTGTGTCGGTGCAAGAACTTCCATCGGCAAAATCCGTCTCAAACTGCCTTTCTTTCAGCTTGTGACCAGACCCTCGTAGACCTCATAACATCGCCTTGGTTATCCACTCTTTTGTCTTGACCGAATCGGGATTTCCGTCATATTCCCTTTAGCTGACTGACATCTTGGAGCATTATGACAAACGAACTCACCGCGCTGATGATCACCGCCGCCTCGATCGGCTTTATCCATACACTCCTTGGCCCTGACCACTATCTCCCATTTCTTGCTATGTCGCAGGCTCGCCAGTGGTCGACCATGAAGACCAGCGTCGTGACCATCCTGTGCGGTATCGGTCATGTTCTCAGCAGCGTGATCCTCGGGTTTGTCGGAATAGCGCTCGGCATTGCCGTCACCAGTCTGGAATCCGCTGAATCATATCGCGGCGATCTCGCCGGCTGGGCGCTTGTCGCCTTCGGATTAGTCTACATGGTCTGGGGATTCCGCCAGGCATTCAAGAAGCATCGGCATACGCACGACGACGGCACTTTCCATGCTCACCCTCATTCCCATGCCCATACGCATGCGGGAGCCGGCAAAAAAGCTAACATCACGCCTTGGGTGCTCTTCGCTATTTTTGTACTTGGTCCGTGTGAGCCGTTGATCCCTATCCTCATGTACCCTGCCGCCAACGAAAGCACGTTAGGCCTCTGGCTGGTGACGATTGTCTTCAGCGTGACGACGATTGGAACCATGCTCGGTATGGTTTTCCTGCTTCAACGCGGAGTTCGATTCTTTCCGCTCCAGCGTATGGAACGCTATGCCCACGCCATGGCCGGATTCGTCATTCTTAGTTGCGGACTGGCCGTAAAACTCGGCCTTTGAATCCCCGGCGGTCCCGCCAGAACATTTTTCCTTGCCAGATGGTTACATCTGTCTGATACTACCGCTCACCGTTGTGGTGACCATAACAGAGTTTTGGAAGAGATTGACATATGCCGACCTATCAATACCGCTGTCCATCCTGTGGCCATGAATTCGAAGAGTTCCAGGCGATGTCCGAGGATCCTATCGAGCTCTGCCCGAAATGTGGCAAGAAAACCCAGCGCCTGATATCAGGGGGCGCGGGACTTATCTTCAAAGGTACCGGATTCTATATCACCGACTACAAGCGGAAGGGCGAGTCAAAATCCGACTCCTCCTCCAAATCCGATTCCAAGCCCAAATCTGACTCCTAAGTAATTGCCGATGGGTCACCGATGACGAACACGAACTTCGAATCGCTCCGGGCCCAACTCTCTTTCCCCGACTCACTCATCATCGAGCCGGATTCCGCTTACGAGAAATACTTCACCGACGCTACTACCTATTCAGGAAATCCGTCCGCGATCCTCATGGCCCGCGTACGTGAGGATGTCCAGTCAGCGGTGAATTTCTGCCGCACTAACGCCATCCCACTTGTCCCTCGCGGAGCGGGAACTGGTCTTTCCGGTGGTTGCGTGCCTTTAAGTAATAGTTTACTTTTATCAACTGAACTCATTGCTCACCTGCGCATTAACGAAGCCGCTATGACGGCAATTGTCGGCCCTGGTGTAATCACCAAAACGCTGCAGGATGAAGCCGCGGAAGTCGGCCTCACCTACCCTCCCGACCCCGCCAGCTACCTTGAATCGACTCTTGGCGGCAATGTGGCCGAAGGCGCCGGAGGCTTGCGCTGCCGACGATTCGGCACCACCAAAGATTACGTTCTTGGACTCGAGGCCGTCCTGGCGGACGGCTCTGTTCTCAGAACCGGTATACTTGGCGACCAATCCGGTTTCGGCGGATTGGGGGAGCTTCTCGTCGCTTCTGAGGGGACGTTAGCGATAATCACCGAAATCGCCCTCCGCCTCACGCCGATTCCGACCCGTGGCGCTACGATTCTTGTCGCCTTCCCAGACCCTAAAGCCGCCGCCGAGACGGTCTCAGATATCACCGCCGCAGGAATCATCCCGACCGTTCTCGAATTCCTTGATGGCGACGCCGCCGCCTGCTCGAATCAGTACGAACAAAACGATGGCCTGGACAATGTCGCCGCTATCCTGCTTATAGAGACGACCGGACGAGACACCAAAGCGGAAACCGTACAAATTCGTGAGATTTGCCAACGCAACGGATGCAGCTATCTACGTGATGAAGCCGACCCGGATGCGGCAGAATCTCTTTGGAATGTCCGCCGAAACCTTTCCAAGGCGATCAAGGCCTCAGCCGCGCTCCGCATCTCCGAGGATGTAGCGGTTCCGAACAGCCAATTCCCTGTCTTGGTTGACTTTGTAGCCCGGATGAATGCATCTAGCCCGTTGCGTATCAACTCTTTCGGCCATGCCGGCGACGGCAACCTCCACGTGAATTTCCTCTCCCAGACGGGCTCTGAAGCTGATCAACGGCTGATTGAGGAGGGTGTCCTGACCCTTATGCGCAAGACCCTCGAACTGGGCGGTACCCTGACTGGAGAACATGGCATCGGCCTGGCCAAACGTAATTACCTTCACCTCGAGTTTGACCCGCCGACTCTCAGTGCCATGCGGCAATTCAAGCGAATCTTTGACCCCTTGTCCCTCCTAAATCCGGGAAAACTCCTTCCCGATTGAAAATTGCTAATTCTACCCATCTTCGTAGCTTGACAAACCAAACCAAGCAACACTACTTTGGTCGGTAATGTGAAACTATTCACACACGAGCCGGTACAGAAAACAGTCGCCGACTTATAAAACAAAGGAGTACTTCGATGGCCAAAACCCTAAAACAGAGAATGGCCGAACTTATTCCGAAGCTGCGTGAAGAACGCGCTGCGGTCATGAAGGAAGGTCGCGATGTCGTGATCTCACAGGTGACGGTTGAACAGGCGATCGGCGGTATGCGCGCCGTTAAGGGCTTGGTGTGCGACACCTCGCTCGTCGAACCTGATACCGGTCTTGTGATCCGTGGCATTCCGATCAAGGATCTCACCGAAAAACTCCCCGAAGAGATCTTCTGGTTGCTGATGACCGGCGAAATGCCGACCAAAGAAGAGTTGGCTGGATTCCAGAAGGAACTGAAGAAGAACGGCAAAGTACCGGACTACGTTTGGAAAGTCCTCAAGTCAATGCCGAAGACCTCGCATCCGATGGCGATGCTCGACACCGCTATCCTGGCGATGGAAAACGAGTCGCTCTTCCGCAAACGCTACAGCAAAGGGATGCACAAGACTGAATACTGGGAGCCGGCTCTTGATGATGCCATGCGCATTCTCGGTACCATCCCCGCGATAGCGGCCGGTATCTACCGCATCAAATTCAAAAAAGGACCGATCATCAAATCGTCCGCGAAACTTGACTGGGGCGCCGACTATGCCCACATGCTGGGTATCGACAATCCGAAGGTCAAGAAGGGACAGAAGAAACCGAATATCAACGAAGTCTACGCGATGATGCGCCTCTACCTCGTGCTCCACTCGGATCACGAAGGTGGCAACGTGTCAGCGTTCACTTGCCACACCGTCGGCTCTGCTCTCTCAGATCCGTACTACGCGGTGTCGGCTGGCCTGAATGGCCTCGCTGGCCCTCTGCACGGTCTGGCCAATCAGGAGTGCCTCGGCTGGGTTCTCGAGACGATCAAGAAGTTCAAAGGCGTACCGACCGAGCCTGAGCTCGAGAAGTATGCTTGGGAGACTCTGAATGGCGGCCAGGTTGTTCCTGGATACGGTCACGCGGTGCTCCGCATCACCGATCCGCGCTTCGACGCCTTCCGTGCGTTTGGCGCCAAGTATATGCCGAATGATCCGGTCTTCCAGACCGTTGACCGCGTGTTCAATATCGTCCCCAAAGTGCTCAGAGAGCATGGCAAGGCGAAAGATCCGTGGCCGAACGTCGACGCCGCTTCCGGCGCGCTGCTCTGGTACTATGGCCTGAAGGAGTTCGATTACTACACCGTATTGTTCTCCGTTTCCCGTGCCATGGGTATGCTGTCGCAGTTAGTGCTGAACCGCGCGCTCGGCACGCCGATCACGCGTCCGAAATCCGTCGGCACTGATTGGCTCAAGGCTCAGGTCGCCAAG
>JAYRFH010000156.1:0-5097 GCA_041908405.1 Candidatus Zixiibacteriota bacterium | reverse complement strand
GAAAGCCGCCACCGAATTGAAGAAATTCAGGTTAAGCATCACCGTATTGGTCTTGTACAGCGGAGAATGTTCGTACGATAGGCTGACCTGCCCGGTCTTGAAAACACGGCGGGTCAGGTAGATGCCAAACCGCGAGAAATCATTGACATCGTGATCATAGTCGATTCGAAACTGCGGGCGAAGCCAGTTCAGCAGGTCGGTTGACAGCAACATCTGGCTGACCATAGAGGTGGCCGCGCGGTTCGGGTAAATCGTCCGTTTGTAGCGGCCGATATAGTTGGCGTACATACGCAGGAATGACGCGGTCGCGCCATAATTCATCGAGAGCGATGAGAAGTCGGTATAGGTGTCGTACGACGCATTGTAGCGAACTCCGAGGTAGCGCTGACCGATCCTGATCGGCAGTGACATGGTACCGGAGATACTCTGCTCCTGCTTCCCTGGATTGCGGAAGAGATTTTCTTCGTATCGAGTGTAGGCAATATTGGTATTCAGGAAATTTGGCATCGCGTAGTTCGCGCCGACCTGCATCTGATATCCCGGCGAGAATGACGCATTGGCGATCACACTTCCCGCGACCTGAAGAGTCGCTTCGGTCGAAAGTAACGGTTCTTCTTCAATATCAGAATTGATCGGAATATCCGCTCCCACACCGATAGTCAGCGAATTGAGCAGACCGTAATACGCGGTCGGCTGGGAATACAGCCGGGTCGTGTCGGCGGTGGCATCCTTACCCATCGCCACAGAATACTCAAGTTTGTTCTTAGGGATCAAATTGTACGGGACGCGCAAGTGGCGTTCTTCCGTCCGGATCTCGCCGCTTGGGCCATACATTTTCAAAGTTATGTCGCTCGAACCATAGACAACATCGACATCAAACTGGTACTTGCCGGTAGCATCGGCTTCAGCAAAGTCCAGCAGCCGGCCATCCACATACAGCTCAACTTCCCAGCCCTCTTCGAGTTGTCCGTCGAGGACGATAGTCTGGAAGTATTGTCTCTGCACCTGTGGCGTGTTGGTGATCATGGCTCCATCCAGAGATCGCGAAAGAAGACCGGCAGGATTGACGGTCCCGACCTCTGCCTGGGTAAGCCAGGGATTCTCACCAAACGAATAGTGCCAGCGATAATTGAGCTGATCTGATTCAAACCCGCGCGATGTGCTCCCGGATCCTGATACCATCAGGTCTCCGCCGAGGACCATTGAACCAAAGGCCAGGTCCAGATAATGCCCGCCCCCTCCGATCGGGTTTGATGACACTGTCCAATCGGCGACGCCTCCAGAGAAGAGCTCGTGTCGACGCTCAACTGATTTCACATCTTTGAGGGACGCGACCTGCTTCTTGAGCTTTTCACGGGCTTGTTTGCGTTTCAACTTCTGCCACGCAGGGAAGCTTTCATTCAGGGGGAGAAGGATCCGAAGCATCGAGAAGTCGAACGACATATCGAGTCCGAAAATGCGGCCAAACTGGTCGAGACGGAGATAAAGCTGACCGTTGTCATACATGAATTCCGTGCGGTCGAGCGGGAACTCTTTCTTATTGACGATCGCCTTGCTCTCCGCGGGGCGAAGTTCGAACTTGTCGTTGCGATTGAAGAGAAATCCCTGAAGCTTTGTGCGGTCCGCATCGGGACCGATATTTATGTCGAGATAACCGAAGACTTCGACTACCGGTACGTACAACGTCTTTCCATCGTAACGAACGAACAGATCTCGGGAGAGAAGTCGCGGGACCTCAAAACTGACCGTGATCTCTTCATACGATGTCTGGCCTGACGCCGACAACGGCAGAAACGCGGTGGCGATGGCGAGCGCCATCGCGATGTAACTTAGCAACTTTGTACGCATGGGCATCCTGCCCTGGAGCTTTCGCTTCTCATCCTATCAGGGCCGGATCACTCCGGCCGACTTCCTCTCCTCAGTTACTGAACTTCTACGACCGAATAGACCTTGTTCCCCGGGATCATATCCTCTGGGGCGATATCCGTTCGACCCTCGGTGGAGATCCCCAGTTCGATCCGGTACTTGCCGGGAGTCGCAACTGGAAATTCGATCTTCCGCTTCAATTCGCGATAGACAGCGATATCCGTCTGGGTCCTGGCGACTTCTTTCTGGTTTGCGTCAAGCAACCGCGCGGTCAGGACACCGACATACGAGGCATTTCCCTTATTAGAAAGATCAACCATCACGTAGACTGAAGTGTCAGTCTGCGTCGCCTGCGTGTTTGTCACGGCCACTTCGGTACCGACATCACCCGTCCGGTACTTCAGCATGATCGCGGTCTGCATGATCATGTTGAGCTTGGTGGTGATCGCATCGGCCTCGGTAGCGGTCGGTATCTTGGTCTCTCCGTCCTTAGAGCGCACGACGATGCGCGCCCAATACTCGCCGGCTGGGAGGTCCTTGGGCGGATTCGCTACAAAGCGAACCACTTGCGTACCATTCGGCGGGATGACGATCTGACGTGGAAAAGCCTTTACCCATTCTACTGCTGAACGCGGGTCGGTGATATTCGAGTCCTGCAAGATCACTGAGACATTCCCTACGCTGTCGGAGACCGGCAGACCATAGGCAAAGCTGATCGTGACTTCCTGGGGAGTGGTCCCTGTGTTATTGATATCCAGTCGCGCGGTCTTGTTCTTGTCATTGACGAAGACGACCGTCGGAGCGACCAGGACACCCGCCACTATATTAGAGGAAAGGACGAGAAAGAAGATCAGAACCCAAAGCAAACCCCATCCCGAACGCGAGTCGGTCGATGGGGTTGAATCTGTCTTAGCCATTATAACCATCCTATGTAATCAAATCTCAGTTCACACACGCTTCGGCCATCCATGCCGAGTGCGTACTTTGGCTTCGGCTCAGCTACCGGTGTAGGAGACCGTCAGCACGATATCGGCTGAATAAGCGCCGGCTGTCTGGTTGACAGTCGGGATCACTTCGCCACCGAGGAAGATCTGGGCAGCGCCACCAGCGCCGATGGCTGTACCGGTCAGGTTGCGCGGGTTGGCGTTCAGAGTCGCGCCAGCGCCTGGAGCCGACGGAGTCGACGGGGCGGCGGCGTCGAGGACTGAAAAAGTCGCGTCAGTCGCGCTAAAGGTGATCGGCATACGGTCGGAACCGTCGGCCAGAGCTACGTAGTCCGGGAGCTGGAAGTAGCAGGCGATGTTCGCGCTCGGCGCGCCGGAGATCGAAAAGATCCCGGAGAGAGCGTCGGACGTTTCATCCTGTACTTTCGGCACACCCTGGTAGACGTTGCCAAAGTCCAAGGCCTGCACTGCAGCGACCTGCAGAATCGCGAGGACCTGAGCCGTGGCCTGACCAGTAGAGACATCCTGCGCACTCACTAATGACGGAGCGCCGACTGTCGCTACGAGCGCGACTACTACCAAGCACCGGACAAGGTGTGTTAGGTACCTGTTCATGTCATCTCCTTGCAATCGGGAATACCCCTTTTATAGAATTCCAAGTTTCTGTTTAAATTCTTCTTTAGGCGACCATTCGGATCAGGAACCGGTGTAGGCTACGGTCAACACGATATCGGCCGAGTAGCTCCCCGCGGTCTGATTAATGGTCGGGATCACTTTACCGCCCAGGAAGATCTTCGATGTACCCGCCGCGCCGATAGCTGTGCCGGTCAGGTTTCGCGGATTGGTATTGGCCGATGCTCCGGCTCCGGGCGCGCTCGGCGTGCCCGCGACCTGAACGCTGAATGCCGCGTCGGTCGTGCTAAAGGTGATCGGCATCCGGTCTGATCCGTTGGCCAACGCGACGTAATCCGGAAGCTGGAGGTAACAGGCGATCGCCGAACTCGCTTGTCCGGTGATCGTAAAAATACCGGAACTGGCGTCGGAGGTCTCATCCTGCACTTTCGCGACGCCCTGATAGACGTTACCAAAATCCAGGGCCTGCGTAGCGGTTACCGACAGCACCGCCAAAACGGTGGCGGTTGCCTGTCCAACTGCAACATCCTGTGACATGGCCGGCGTGGTGCCGAGGAGGATCAGCAGCATCAATGCTGCCGCTACCGCGGACATCCGTTTCAGCCAGTTGGGCATGCTCTTCATAGAATACTCACTTCCCTGTTCATCAAGTGTGCATAGGTCTGTTCGTTCGTCGAACTCCTATGGCTGTTAAATCGTCAGGCAGTTCAGAAACTTAACAGCATTGAGCCAGATTTTTTGCACGTTGCAATGGACGGGCCGGGCAATCCATGAATAGGGTATTGGGGAGCGACCAGACGTTAACAGCCGAAAGCATGCAAAACGCGAAGAGTGCGCCAGTATTAACCGATTGATTTGTAATATATTATAAATGAAAACGAGGGCTGGCAGAGCCCTCGTTTGAGGTCGAAGTCTGTTGTGAGAGAATCACGTACCGGTATAAGCCACCGTGCAGATAATATCTCCGGCGTAGGCGCCCGCCGTCTGATTGACCGATGGAATTACCCGGCCGCCCAGGAATATCTGGGCAAAGCCGCCTGCGCCAACCGAAGTGCCAGCCAGCGTGCGCGGATTCTGGTCGAGCAAGGCTCCAGCGCCCGGAGCCGACGGTGTCGATGGCGCCGCGGCATCGAGGAATGAATAGGTCGCGTCCGTGGTACTGAACGCGATCGACATCCGGTCTGACCCATCCGCCAGAGCAAGATACTCCGGCAACTGCAGGTAGACGGAAATGTTGGCGCTAGCCGAGCCGTTGATGGTGAAAATTCCTGAATTGAGATCCGAAGTTTCGTCCTGGGATTTTGCGACTCCCTGGAAAACGTTGCCGAAATCGAGAGGTTGTGTTGCAACGATAGAGAGCGATGCAAGCACGTTGGCGATCGCCAATCCGTTAGCCACTTCCTGCCCCTGGACCGGTGTCGCGATCATCCCGAACAGCAGCAGGCCGCAGAGCACACAAAGTGCACGGGTCGGTCTGGTTCGCATGTTCAACTCCCTGCGGGTTTCCCCGCTCTGTTTAGACTAATTGTTCCTATGATAGGGAATCGGAATCGCGGCAAAATATGGTCAGGAAATTGAGCCATTTTCTCTCTGAAAATGGCCAGAATGAAGGAGAATTGAACAGCTAGTTGCCGGTATACTCGGCCCTGATCTG
>JAYRFH010000155.1:0-14874 GCA_041908405.1 Candidatus Zixiibacteriota bacterium | reverse complement strand
GATATTCTCTTCGATATCGCCAAAGCGTTCGATGATGGCGGACGGTGCCGCGTCATCATCGAGACGTCCTAATGAGCGAAGGGATACACGATAGTCGGTAATGATGTTGTCGACCAGCGTGGAATACTTGACCGCCTCCGGAGTCAGCTGCGAGTCGGTCACAAAATCGAGATCCGCAAGTGTGCCGAGGCCGCGCTCGAAATAGTATTGCGCTTCCTCCCAGCTTCCTTCGCGATTCGCCAGAACACCCATCGTGTGGTATTCTTCCGCGCGCTGGATAGCGGCCCAGAACTCATCGGACTCCGGGCCGTAATCGTTCGTTTCACTTTCGGACGGCTGGTATGGGCCGGGGACCGGTGCGGTGAAACCGTTGATCTCATAACCGTTTTCTTCGGCGAGGAGGGTGTCCTCGGCATTGATCGGTTCATTATCCGCGACTGTGCCGGTCTTCCTGGATTGGTCTGGTGAGGATGGACTCTGTTTACGGGTCTCTCCGCGGAAGCGGGAGTTGTCAGACCCGGCACGACCGCTCGAGCAGCCGCCGAACAGAACCAGCAACAGCATGCAGGCTGGCAATAGCCATATCAGACACGATTGAACACTTGGCTTCTTGTCAAACATCAGAAACTATCCTGTAGCTATGTTGGGTTTCAGGTGCCTACCTCCTATTATCGGCTGACGACCCGTTGTACTTAAGGTTGCCGCAATCGCTAACCCATTGCCATATAACTGATACGGAAGAAAGACCGGAAAGGATGAGGAGGCAACAAAAAACTTACCCCTCTGCCAAGGCGCCTATAAGCTCTTCTGCGGTAGGAAAATAGCGACACCCTGCCTGACGGGCAAACCAAGTCACCTGCCGCTTGGCATACCTGCGCGTCTCCTGCTTGATTTCTCCGGTCGCCTGCTCCAAATCCATCTTTCCGTCCAAAACGTCTAAAAGTTCACCATACCCAATGATGGCTGACCGACGAATCTGGTCCGCCATCCCCAGTTTAATCAGCCGCTCGATCTCCGCCAGCCACCCGGATTCCAGCATTCTCTCCACCCGCAAGTTGATACGCTCATACAGCCACGCTCGTTCCGGGTTGAGACAATAGTACTGAAACAGGTAGTTCGCCTTTCGATGATTCCCGGTGGCGGTCACCTCGGATTTGGTCTTTCCAGTCAGCTCAAAGATCTCCAGCGCACGCAAAAGACGCACGCGATTGTTGGGATGGATCTTGGCCGCTTCCAAAGGATCGATCTGCTTCAATCGCTCGTGCATCGCTTCCGGACCGAGAGTCTCGATCTCTGCTTCAAGTTTAAGACGCAGATCCATGTCCGCTTGCTGAATTTCGACGACGCCATCGGTAATGGCTCTAAGGTAAAGCCCAGTGCCTCCCACAATGAGCGGGAAATTCCCCCGTTTCAGAATCTCTCCGATCACCCGTGTGGCATCACCGATAAACCGAAACGCGCTGTATCGTTCACCCGGTTCAATGATATCAATAAGGTGATGCGGCACGCGCGCGCGGTCATCGGCGGATGGTTTGGCAGTGCCAATATCGAGGTAACGGAAGAGCTGGCGGGAATCGGCTGAGATGATCTCGTACGGCCCCGACTGCGCAAAATCTATAGCGACCGCCGATTTGCCGGAACCGGTCGGCCCGCAGATTATCGGGATCGGCCGCGATCTAACATCGTCCAAATTGGCGGTCAAGATCGCCTCGATTGATCTTAATGAAGGTGGGACGTCCGTGTGGACAGGAATACTTGTTTTCGCATTGGAGAAGTTGTTGAAGAAGGCCGATCGCCTCGTCATCGGTCAAGCGATCCCCCGACATCACGGCGGCACGGCAGGCGATAGATTGGGCCATCGCCTTTTTCAAGTCATACCCCCCTTTGGTCAAGGAGCCGATGTCGTCCAGAACTTTGGTGAATATCTTCTCCGGCGACTTGCGCGACAAGATCATAGGAACGGCTTCAATCGAAATCATCCTCCCACCAAAGGGAGCCACCACGAAGCCTGATTTGTTGATCAGATCCTCAGCTTCGACGAACAGAGAAAACCTCTCTGGGGTCAGTTCGAGTTGGACCGGCAGGAGTAACTGCTGGCCGACAATTGACTGTCGCTCCAGGCGGCGCATGGTCTCTTCGTACAATACGCGTTCGTGCGCCGTATGCTGATCGACGATGTAGAGATCTTCCCCTGCCTGTAGAATCAGATAGAGGTCGGAGAAACGACCAACCAATCTAATCCCGGCTGAAGGGCCGGTATCGGGTGAGACGGGCGCCGAGGTGGGCGGCTCAGATTCGATTATCTCCCCCGTTGAGCTATCGACCTGGATTATGCCGGAGGGGTGCGAACCTGACGACGACATGGGGCGGTAAAGTTCGCTGAGCATTTCGTGATTGATGATCTGACTTCCGGAGATGCCCGGAATGTACCCTTGCCGCGCAGGGGGAGCCTGCGGAGCGAAGGACTGCTGTGAGCCGATGGATTGCGCGGGCGGAGTCAAAAAGACCGGTATCACTCCATCCTGGCGCGAGGCGGCTTTGACCGCATGATAGATGGCGTCATATATCTCGCGCTCTCTGGACAGGCGCACTTCGGTCTTGGCGGGATGTACATTGACATCAACTTCGGTCGGTTCCACCTGCAGAAGAATTGCCCCGACTGGATAAAGTCCTTTCGGCAGCATCTCGCCAAATCCCGCTGAAAGCGCATGCGAGAAAGTGGTTGAGTGGATATACCGGCCATTAATGAAGATGTAGTGCCCCCAGCGGTTGTTGGTCGCCTGGTCGGGTTTACCAATGAAGCCTTGGAGCCGGACAGCGCCGGTCTCGGCGGACAATTCCAGCAACTGCTTGCCATAGCCGAGAAGGGCGGCGACACGGTCGCGCAGCGATCCAGCCGCAACTGAGAATATCTGCCGCCCATTCAGGGTGTACGAAAAGGCCACATCGTATCGCGCCAGTGCCAGCGCAGTGGCCGTGCGTGAAAGGTAGCGTGCCTCGGTCGATTCCGCCTTCATGAATTTCCGGCGAGCCGGAGTGTTGAAGAACAGGTCGCCGACCTCGATCGTGGTTCCAACCCCACTGGCGATAGGACGTTTCGATTGAAGCACGCCCCCTTCGTAGATGATCTCTGTCGCCACTTGCGACTCAGGTACCCGCGAGACCATCCGAGTTCGTGAGACCGAGGCTATCGAGGGCAAAGCCTCGCCTCGAAAACCGTATGACAGTATTTTTTCAAGGTCCGATAGCCCTGATAACTTGGAGGTCGCGTGCCGGGAAAAGGCAATCTCGATCTGATCTTCCGGAATCCCCCAGCCATTGTCGACTATCTTGATCAGCTTGGAGCCGGACTGCTCGATAATAATATCAATGCGAGTCGAGCCGGCATCGAGCGCGTTCTCGACGAGCTCTTTGACAACCGCCGCCGGACGTTCTACGACCTCACCCGCCGCGATCTTGTTAATCAGACGCTCGGGGAGTGGGCGGATAATTGGTCGGGTGGCAGGAGTCGCGCTCATGACAACTCCTCTTTCAGTTTTCGTAACAGATCAAACGCCTGTACTGGCGAAAGTGTGTTAAGGTCGACCTCTTTCAACTTGGTCTCAAGCGCCGAAGGTTGGGGGTCAAAGAGAGAGGGTTGTACTTTCTCTTTGTATAGTGACCGCCCTAATTCTGACTGAGTGAATTTCCCCGACTCGAGCAATCTCAGAACCGACTTTGCGCGTTGGATGGTCTGCCGGGGTAATCCCGCCAGCTTAGCGACCTCGATGCCATAAGAGTCATCGCATCCGCCGGGAATGATCTTGTGCAGAAAAACCACGCGATCTTCCCACTTCTTGACCGCAACCTGGAAATTATGGACGGTCGGATAGATCTCAGCCATGCCGGTCAATTCGTGGTAATGGGTGGCGAAGACCGTGCGGGAGCGTTTCTGGTCATTCAAATACTCGACCACCGACCAGGCGACAGAAAGGCCGTCGAAAGTCGAAGTTCCTCTCCCGACCTCGTCCAAGAGCACCAGAGATCGGTCAGTCGCGTTGTGCACGATATTGGCCGTCTCAATCATCTCAACCAGAAAAGTCGATTGACCGCGCGCCAGATTATCCAGCGCTCCGACGCGGGTAAAGACTCTATCTACCAGCCCCAGATGTACGGCGTCCGCCGGAACCCACGAACCGATCTGGGCCATGATCACGATAAGGCCAATCTGCCGCAGAAATGTCGATTTGCCCGACATATTCGGGCCGGTCAGAATGAGAATGCGATTCGTCTCAATGGAGCTGTGTAGGTCATTGGAAACGAAAGAGCCCGGCGGCAGGACCGCCTCGATCACAGGATGGCGGCCATTGGTGATGACCAACTGGTCGTCGTCGTGTATCTCCGGACAGCAGTAGCCCCTCTTCACCGCCAAGTCAGCAAGGGCGGAGACCAGGTCGATCTCGGCCAGCAGTTCGGCGGTGGTGAGAATAAGAGAGATGGAGCCGTTGAGATGATCGATCAACTGCTGGTAGAGTTCGAGTTCCAGCTTGTTGATCTTCTCCTCCGCAGCGAGGATAAGTTCTTCCTTTTCTTTCAACTCCGGTGTGATATACCGTTCGGCATTGACGAGCGTCTGTTTGCGGATATACTCCTGTGGGACCATCGAGGCATTGGCGCGAGTGATCTCGATATAGTAACCAAAGACCTGGTTGAAACCGACCTTGAGGGTAGCGATACCAGTACGTTCGCGCTCCACCTTTTGAAGTGACCCGATGTAGAACCGTGCTTCTTTGATCGAATCGTTGAGATGATCCAAAGCCTCGGCGTAGCCGTGGCGGAATATTCCACCCTTTTGCGATGAGAGCGGCGGTTCATCGACAAGCGCCAGCATGATGCGTTCACTCAACGTCGCACTGTCGGGGAGTCTCCCGCTGATCTCTCGGAGAAGAATCGAATGCGCGCCGGACAGTAATGCTTTGAGTCGTTGTCCGGTCGAAAGAGCCTGACCAACCGAGGCCATCTGGCGGGGGTTGAGCTTGCCAATACCGAGTCTTCCAGCCAGCCGCTCCAGATCCGGCAACTGCTTGGTCTGTTCACGAATCTGGTAACAGAGGTCGCGGTTTTTGACCAGTTCGGTCACGCCGGATTGACGACGCTCAATGCGCTCCTTTGAGCGGAAGGGTCGCAGGAGGTTGGCCCGAAGACGCCGTCGGCCGGCATCGGTGTGACAGAGATCCATCACCGAGAGCAGCGAGTTTTCATCGGTCGACGTGGCTGTATTCTTGACCAACTCCAGATTGCGGACCGTACTGTAATCAAGCGGCATGTATTCCGAATCATCGTAACGGATCAGCCGGGTGATGTGGGAGAGTTGTTCTCGATGGTTTTCTCGTAGATAGCGGAATATCGCCCCTGCGGCCGTGATGGCCAGCGGCGCATGGTCGACACCGAATGATTCGAGCGTTACGGTTCCGAAATGCTGGTTGAGTTCGCGGCGCGAGGTCGCCAGATCGAAATTGTACTCTTCGTACGGAGTCAATTGGGCCGCTGTGCGGCTATAGCCAAGCAGATCGGCGATCGCGTTTTTCTCGATCACGGACGAGAAGAGCAATTCGGATGGTTCAGCGACGCGCAGTCGTTCAAGCATCACTTGCGGGTCTCCCTCATCCACCTGAAACTCCCCGGTCGCCAGATAAAGAGTCGCGATCCCCATACGGTGTGAATCTTTCTGGAACATCGCGGCAAGACAGGCGATCCGGGTCGGTTCATCGGGTGATTCGATAGTGGAAGTTCCCGGCGTGACGATCTCCACTATCTCGCGCTTCACCAGCCCCTTGGCGGTTTTGGGATCCTCGACCTGCTCAACGATGACGACCTTCTCCCCCCGCGCGGCGAGGCGTGAGAGATAACGATCCATGGCGTGATACGGCACACCAGCCAGAGGGATGCGCTCGGAGTTGCCATGTGAACGGGAGGTCAGGGCGATACCAAGCATGGGCGCGGCTTTGACCGCGTCATCGCCGAACATTTCATAGAAATCCCCCATGCGGAAGAAGAGGATCTTGTCGGGATGTTGGGCTTTGATAGCGTGATATTGCCGCATCAGCGGAGTGAGCGAGGAATCATTGGTCTGCATCAGTATGGGACAACTTCGTACGTCTCACCGTACCGTTTCTGCAGCTTCAGGCGCGCTTCATCGGCGCTCCGTAGGTCTTTATAGTCACCCACCAGTACAACCCAGAGGGTTTTCCCTTCGACCACTTTCCTTTCGACGCGCGTGACGAGCCGTTCACGTTTCAATCGCTCTATCTGTTCTTTGGCGAACGTCTCTGATGAAAACGCCCCCGCCTGGATCGCGTACTTATCGGCGGAAGCTACGACTCGCTCGGCCTTGGTTTTGGAGGCGGTCACCTGTCCACGATCCGATTGACCAAGCTGAAGGGCGAGGTGATCCAGGCCAATCGCTGACGGATACTCTTCCCTCAAAAGCTCATAGCAACGCATCGCGTCCTCGACCTCACCTTTTTCCAGATGGTACTGTCCCAAAACGACCATTGCCTGCGGCACCGCGATAGCCGAGCGACCAGAGGAGAGATCCAGAAACTCATCGACGCCAGTTTGATCACCGCGCGCACCCAGCAGTATTCGGGCGAGGTCGACTTTTCCCCACTCGGCCGCTTCCCCTTTCGAGAATTGCTTCAAGTACCGCTCATTGAGTCCCAGGGCGGCATTTCTGTCACCGTTCAGTTCTTCGGCCAGTATACGGATGCGGGCCATGGCCACGCGATACTTCCCCTTCTCGAACCGGGTTCGATACTCATTTGTTATGTCTGATACGCGAGACATCTTGTCCATCTGCAAGTAATAGTGAGCCAGCCGAAAGTAAATCTCTTCCTGATATTTGACCGCCACGGACCGATCCAGCGCCCGTTCCAAGAACTTGGCGGCTCGGTCGGCTGACCGTTCCAACAGCCCGCTCAGGAAAAGCAGGTTACCGTCGGAATTGACATCCTTGAGTTGGGAGAGCCGATCCTCTGCCTCGCGCCACTTGCCGCGTTGGATCGCCTGGTAGATATCGTCGCCGTCGCTTGCCTGGCCGAACGACGGCAGGAGAAAAGCCAGCGCACAGATAAATAAAGTAGCTTTCATAATAACTGATTCCGCTGACGGCCCGGAGATTAGCTGCGAATAGCCGCGGGACTCGATGGTTTGACGGGCGCCCGTTTCTTGTCGCGGCGATATTCCAGGGTCCGTCGAAGTTCCTGCAATCGCTTGTGGTCGCCCTGCTCGAGATAAATGCGGACTAGTTCGACGATGGCAAAAGCGTCTTCCGGCTGCTCATCGAGGATCGCTTCCAGCATCTCTTCGGCGGCCTCAAGATCCCCTTTCTTCACATAAAACTCAGCGAGAGCACGTCGCGCTTCGAGATTCTTGGGCGAATGCTCCAGTATTTGCCGGCAGATCTCGACAATCTCGCCGAACCGTCCCAACGTGAAGAGCACATTTTTCAGACGGTCAATGACCAGGTGAGCCTGTTCCGGAACCGCCTCGATAAGTTTGGTCCAGAAGTTGACGGCATCCTCGAAGCGTTCCTCCTCGCGATATGAATCTCCGACCGCGATATAGGCCGGGACGAAGGTCGGATCTATTGAGATAGCTTCTTTATAGGCGATACGCGCCTTATGGTATTCTCGTGTTTTGTAGAGCTGTTCACCTTGTTGGAATTTGAATCGAGCCAAAGGGGTTTTTGACTTGTTCGCTTCGAGCTTTAATAACTGGACGGCCGTTTCGTAGGCATCTTCCCACTGCCCCGCTTTTTCCTGCAACTTGAGACGGGTAGCAAATGCCCAATGATTATCAGGCTCAAGCGAAGAGAGTTCCTTGAGAGCAGCGTCGGCGGTGGTGAAATCGTTAAGCGCGAGATAATCCGAGGCCAGTTCGCGAAGGATCGCGACCTTGTCGGTTTTCGTCAGGCCGTAGCGTAGAGTGAGGTCCTTGTGCACCTGCAGCGCGCGATCCGGACGATTGTGCTCACGGAGTAGTTGCCCGAGGCGAAGGTACGCGTCGATATTACCGGCGTCTTCGGCCACGACCTGCCGCAATTTGGTGAAGGCAGATTCCTGTTTGCCATCGAGCAGATTGCGCAGGGCTTCGACATACATCGACGGTTCGATCTGCTGGGTTTTGCGGTAGAAGCGCTCGTACATCAGATAAAACGCGAGCGCACCGAACACAAAGACCAATAATAATAAGAGCGCTTCAAGCATGAGCTTATCCTTCGCTAAACGGCGACTTGCTGTCCCTGATGCGGCTGTCTGCTCCTTTGAGAAGTTCAGCCGACTCTTCGATCGGTCGATTCCTTAGAATGCCGACCTCGCCTTCCAACGCCTTGATCCGCCTCTTGGCGGCATGCATATCAACAGTCTGCTTGATATAGATCGAAATGAAAATCAGCAGCGACATGACCATCCCGGCCACGATCGACCAGAAAACGACCGTCACGAGCGGTACATCCAGATAATTAGGCAGTACCGGGCGTAGGTAGACATCAACCTTCTGTTCCGGCCCGAAATTGTTGTACGCGAACGCTATCACCAGGATGAGCATGACAGCGATCAGGATGGCACGAATAATCCACATACGACCTCCAGCCCGGTTCTCCTAACCGGTTACGTAACATAGTGGCAGGCAGGAAGACGGTCAACAGAAAAAGGCCCCGGTCACCCGGGGCCTTGAAACTCACTCAGAGTCGTCTTTGGTTATCGGGGTGAAGGTCAAAGACCCGAGCATCTCGGCGACCTCCGCATAGACAGCGTCATGGAAATTCCGTTCACACATCAGGTGAATCACCAGCATATGGCCGGCATCACTTTTGACAATGATGATATTCCCGGAGTAGGCGCCGTAGACGCGCATACCGGCATTGGAGGACTGGGAACTCTGGACCTCTTTGGTGTATTTGGCTTCGCCCTCCCAGACAATTCCGCTTTCGCCGGCGATCTGCGGCATCTTTTTGTCTTTGGGTATGATATCCTGCTGGTTCAGCAATTCAAATTCGCTCAACATCTCCTTCTTCTGCTTTGACTTGAAGGTGTTGCTGCGAAGAGAATCCAACATGTCGTTCGGGCTCATGCTGGAGGTATCCGCAAAGATGATCATGCGCGGGATATAGGTATAGTCGGGGGCGGATTGATAATCCGGCGGAATTCCGTAGTTTTTCTGCGTCAAGACCAGCCGGAAATTGTCCTCGTCCTTTTTGAGGCGGGTCTGCCAGTTCGGGTGAACCTTGAACTTGAAGCCAAAGCGGTTATCCTGATACACGCCATCGGTTATAGTCCCGGCGACTTCCTTCTTCCTGCGGGCATCAGCCACATTCACAAAGAGCAGAAATGCCAGAAGCATGATCAGTAGACGTTTCATAGCTACTCCTTCACGAGCGTATCGACTTCGAATGTAGTCCAAACCTACACAGAACGGTTTGGGCGTCAAGTAGATTTTATACACTCGACAGAACTGTTTGGATGACACAGGAATGGGTGGGTTCAGCGCTCGCGCCGCTCGAACCCGATCGGCTTCTTGGTCTGACGCTGAATGTAGTCGGAAATTGTCGTGAATTCAAAGTCGTCCAACAGACGTTCCAGCTTGGTCAGAAAGAGCGCTGTCGACCCGTAGGTCCGAAAACGCTGCATCGCGGTCAGTCCTTCGATCTCCGGAGGGTTCGGGTCCAGTTCCCAGGGGTGAATGTAGACCATCGCTGGATGCTGGCGGGCATTCAGGCGGTTCACCATTGCCTTGGTGTACCAATATGGCGAATGTCGCAGGTAGCCCCCCCCGGCCATTGGAAGGTTGAGTCCGCAAATGCGGAAGGTCGACGATGGCATTTCCCAGAGCGACCCGCCGTCTTCGAAATGCATCTTGAACAGATGCCGTGGGCCATCGGGCATACCATACAGGTCATGCTTGATGGGAAAGATCGAGCTGTCGTACATGAAACCCAGGTCGGCTAGAGTTTTAAACGCCCATTTGCAGGAAGCGTTCAAAGACCAGCTTGGTGCCCGGTATCCCAGACACTTGCATCCGGAAGCCTGAAGGATCGCATCGACCGCTCGCTGGGTATCTTCGCGAAAAGTCTCGGCGTCCAGCCGGTCAACCCTGCGATGCTGATAGCTGTGACAACCTATCTCGTGGCCATGGTCGGCGATTTCGGCGATAAGGTGGGGATGTTTGGCCGCCACCCACCCCAGGACAAACCAGGTCGCGGTCACCCGTTTGCGCTCAAACAGGTGAAGAAGTCGCCGCACATTCTCGACCACGGTCGACTTAAGATAGGGCCAGTCGTCCGGTTTGAATCGGCTCTGCAGGACCTCGACGACATACCATTCCTCGAGGTCAACTGTCAGCAAGTTCACCTGCTTCGTCATATAGCTATCTAATATGCTTATCGGGAGAGGCTGTTCTTCGGTTTCGGGTCACCGCCGCCATTGGTCTTACCGTTCGACGATTTGTCTTTGCCGGACTTTGCTTCTTTGGAGTCCGACGGTTTCTGCGAATAGTCGTAACCGTAATAATCATGATTATAGTAATACGGCAACGTTCCTTCGGCGTTGTTCAGTATCACACCCAACAACTTATTGGTGGATGACCCCAGGATACTGGCGGCACGTTGCGCGATATCCCGTTGCGTCGCTCCCGCCTTGACCACAAATAGGATACCGTCAACTTCCTGCGAAAGTAACATCGGATCCGAGACCGGAATGACCGGGGCGCAATCGATGATGATCATATCGTAGTAGAACTTCATTTCCTGAATCACCCTGCCGATGGCGACAGAATCGAAGACATCGGCCGGTGACTCATGCACTCGTCCCGCAGTGATGAAATCGAGCTTTTCCAGGGACGATTTTTTGACCGATTCCTTCACAGGAAGACCGTCAACCAGAACATCCAAAAGCCCTTTCTGGCGCTGCAGCTTGAAAAGCTTGTGGATGGTCGGGCGACGAACGTCTGCGTCGATCATGAGGGTCTTCAGCCCCTTCTTCGCGGCGGTAAGGGCGAGCAATGAGGCAACGGTCGATTTCCCCTCGGACAGCATAGACGAGGTGACCATGATCGCTTTCAGTTCGCGATCCTTGTTGTGATACTGAAGATTGTGAAGCAAGCGGCGAAACTCGGTGGCCGGGCCGCTTTCCAAGCTGAAGAAATCTATGATCGAATGCTGTGACGCCATGCTGATAGTCAGCCTTTCTGTGATACTTTGCCCAGAAGTGTATCCAGATGCTCGAGGATATCTTCTGCCCGTTCCAATGCGTTTAGATTGTGAGTCAGCGAGGGATTCAGTTCACTCGCTTTCCTAAAATGTTGAATCGACCGTTCACACGCCAAGCGAGCCGTCTCCAAATATGCCTGCCCCAATTCCGCCTGAAGGTCAGGATAGATCGGGTAGCGGGCGACCTGGCCAGTTAAGACTGAAATGCGCTCTTGTAGTGACCGCTCCGCCAACTGCTCCGGTACCAGATTCGTGTGGACGAACGTGGCGGCAAGTTCATGGCGGCGTGCTTCCCGGCGAGCCTCCCGAATTGATATAAATATTTCGTAGCTGCGCGACAGGTTATGCTCTTTGAGCGCGGCCATAGCCGAATCCAGCATCTGACCAGAATACTCCGGGTAGATCAGGCAGGCCTTGCGCATGGCATCCGCTACGCGCGCAATGAGGATCGCCGGCTGTGGCGATGACATCGCCTGATGCAACCACCCGAGTCCCATATTAAAGTACGCATCAGCGTAATATAAGTTCACCGTTACGGCCTGCTCGAATTGCGCGATCGCCCGTAATGACTCCCCGGTTCCGAGCAGCGCTTCTCCCAGGTTATTGCGATAATCGGCGAAATTCGGTCGCATGGCCACCGCGCGCTCAGCCGCGGCTACTGCCGGTTTCATCCTTCCTATCGCCAGCTCCACCATGGCGAGCTGATTGAACGATTGATGAAGTTCCGGATTAAGATGTGTTGCCTGATGCAACAGATCCTGCGCTTCAAAGAGGAAACCCTTGTGGTACAGCATGACGGCGAGTTGATGCATGGTCAGTGGATGACCATCCTGCAGCACTCGACGGTACGACTGCAGAAGGAGTTCGACTTCCTGCTTCTTTTCGTAGTGCGTAGATTTGACTAAGCTAAGGACCTCTTCCGGCTTTATCTCCTGAGGATGAGGGCACTGGATAGTCTCAGCAGGGGATCCATCGACGTAGATTGTCGTCGCTATTGCTCCGCGCGCGACATCATTCGCCGTCTGAATGAGGTATTCGCGTTCTTGCTCGCGAAGTTTGCTGCTCATCCGGTAGGTTTCCATTCCACTCTCCTCGGTCGCGCGGTTGCGCCACCCTCTCTCCTCAGTTACCACTATTGGAAATACGATCGATCAGCAACCAAGCGGTGCTGGCGGTCCCGACGATCGTGGCAATAGTCCCGAAGTTAAGAAAACCCGTGGTCCGCTGTGGCACGACAAAGGTGTCTTCCTTGCGGACAACATACCGGATCGGCTCACCGGTCTTCGAGTACTTCTCAAGATTTATCTGGTACGTCTGCGAATAGGCGCCATCCCGGGAGATGACTTTCACCTTCTTCAGGTCAGCGGTTGGAGATGGTCCGCCCGCCGCGGCCAGTATCTGCAACACATCGGCATTCTCTTCGAACTGCACCGGCCCCGGACGGGTTACCGCGCCAAGCACATAAACCGTGTTCTTGGCTTCGGTCGAAAACTCGCCTATGGGCGCCTGGGGGATGCCGCTCGGCAACGCCGGAATCTCTATAGTATCCTGACGGCGAATGCGCGGGAGTCGGTCGACCTGACCCTCAGAGACCGCTTTCGAGACATTGACCACTTCGACTCTCCCAGCTTCTTCCCCGCCTCGAATTATGGTCACGCGCGTCAAGTCGCCCAAGGGAGTGACGCCACCGGATTCGCTGATAATATCCCAGAGACCGGGTATGGTTTCGTACGTGCGTTTCCCCGGCGATAACACTTGACCAGTCAGGTAGAGGAAATTGAAATTGTATTGAGTAACGCGAACCACCGCCTGCGAAATATTCTTGTTCAACCGAGACAACTGCCGGATGATCTCATTCTGTAATTCTTCGGTTGTTTTTCCGGCGGCTTCGATCTGGCCTATAATATCCAGCGTGATCCGGCCATCCTGACCGACCCGCACCTGTGTATTGAGGCTTTCATCCTGCCAGAAACGGATATCCAGCACATCTTCCGGTCCGATCTGATATTCCGACGTCTGAGCGAGCAGAGTAAGCCCTCCAAAGAAGACCAGACCAAGGGTCAGACCGAGCGCGCAAAGTGAGGATGTTTTCATTTCTAACTCAATTCCCTGCAACTAGTTCTCTAAATCGGCACAAGGTGAGAATACATTAACTGTGGAATATAGACCGTGCCAAAAGCGGTTGTAAAGCTTTAAAACCGGACTACTCCCGCGAGGTTCCAATCATTGTCTCGGGAGAGTAGAGAAGGTACTGGTTTCGGCCTTTGGCCTTGGCGGTCAGGAGAGCCATATCGGCGGCAAATATCAGCTTCTGGTCAGAATCAGCATGTAATGGGAAGATCGCCCCACCCAGCGAGATCGTGCACCGTATTTCGGCAGGCGGATCGTCGAGCGAGAATATGGTTTCGTCCAGTTTGGTCCGCAGCCGCTGCATGAACTGCAAACAGGTGGGGCTGTCTGCTTCGGGCATGATGACGCAGAATTCGTCGCCGCCGTAGCGGGCGACAATATCGATGGTGCGAATGGAGTTTTTCAAGATCGGCCCGAAGCGTCGAATCACCGCATCACCGGCCAAATGCCCGTGCGTGTCGTTAATTCCCTTCAGGTCATCAAGGTCAAACATGATGAGGGCAAGATTGCGCTGGTATCGCTTGGCACGATGGACCTCTTCGGCCAGTCTCTTCCTGAAGTACCGTTGATTGGCCAGACCCGTGAGTCCGTCAGTGAACGATAACTCCTCCAGTTGCTCAAACGAATGCGCGTTCTCGAACATCTCCTGGGCATGCCCCAGTAGCGAGTGAAGTCGTCGCGCCATCTCGGCCACGGGTCGTTCTTTATCGAGCGCGAGCAGACCTGGTTTGTGCGAATGCAGAGGGAAATTGGCGAGATGCCCAAATCCACTCTCCCGCAGCGCGTCTATCCACGGTTTGGCGTCCGGTTGTTCTGACGCCAAAGTCTCCAATGACTTCATCCCGCCGGGATTTATTGATTGGACGATATTGCGGAACACCGCGCGTGGTGGGACTTCCGCCCGTTCACTCATCCCATTCCGGATCGCCACGGCATGGGTGGAGTTATCGCGAGACTCAGTGAAATAGGCGGACCGCTCCATTCCGAGATCTCGCTGAACCGCATCGACAATCCGCGGAATCAGCGTTTCAGTGTTGCGATGACGGACCAGTTTTAAAATGTGCGACTGCTGAGTGACGACCTTGGGAGCGGGCCGTGCCGCCTCTGACGGCATCTGACGCTGCTGCAATTTCTCCAGACGCGTCTCCTGCCAGCGTACGTGGTAAGCGGCAGATAACGAGTGGGCAAGTCCGGCGACCATCATGCCGAATGAAACCTCACTGGTCTCCGGATTGCTCTTTAGGAAGTAGACGCCGTAAAGATTATCGCGCCAAAAAATGGGAAAGAATCTATCAATGCCAAATTCGCGGAAACGTTCGTAAATATCCTTGGGCAAGGCGGTCGCCAACGTCTCGATTTTCTGAGGTAGGAATGATCGGCGCAGGATAGCCGCGAGCTCGGGAGTGAATTTGGCGCGGAACTCGGTCCGGCTGAAGGCGGACAGCCCGTAGTAGTAATTCATCTCGAGCATACCGCGCTGCTTGCGCAGAAAGATAATG
>JAYRFH010000154.1:0-2773 GCA_041908405.1 Candidatus Zixiibacteriota bacterium | reverse complement strand
TGCCTGCGGATTGTTTTTGTGCTTCTTTTTCAGATCGTCGATCTTCGGCTGAATATCCTTCATCGCCTGCATCGACTTGAATGATTTCATAGAAAGCGGCAACGTCACCAGCTTGATCAACAGCGCAAATAGAATGATCACCCAACCGTAGTTGCCGATCATCGAGTACATCAGCGGGAGCAGCCAGAGGACTGCCAGAGCGAACGGCTTGATGATCCAGCCGACATAGGCGGTGGTGCCAATGCCGAGGATATCTTCCATCTCGTTGCCGTAGCTTTTCATCAGATCGTAATCGAGCGGGCCGACAAACACGGTGAAGCTGTCGGTGATCGATCCGGCACCGGCAAACGGCATCTCCAGCCCAACGGTCAGGAGCTTGGCGTTGGTGGAACCGTGGGAGGAGACCACTTTCTGCATCTCCCCTTTGGCGAACACACCTTCCGCCTGGCGGGTACGCGGGATCATCACCGCGCCGAAATATTTCGCCCGAAGACCCGCCCAGTCGGTGGTTCCGGCGAGAGACTGATTGAGTTTGTTATCCTCGTAGTCATTCAGGACTGTCCGCTGTTTGGACATCATCGCGACCGCTTCCATCGACTCATAGTCAGTCGCGGAATCCGGCTCGGTCGGGTGAAGCGGCGTATTCCAGACCAGCTCGTACTGACGCTCGTAGCCGAGCGTATTCAGATTCGGGAGCTCGATCGCAAAGCCGTAGTCGTAATTGTCCGGCGAAAAATGAAACCGCTTGATTACCTGGCCACCGGAAGCCGTGGTGTGCGTATAGATGATATCGAGCGGGCCGGTGGTAGCGTCGTACTTTCCAGCCGGGAGATTGGCCACGAAGTTCATCCGGGAAGTCGAGGTAGTCCCGCCGGCAAAAAGCGCTTCCGGGGTGGAGGACGCCGCCCCTGCCAGCATTTCAACTTGCTCCCGATTCCGATACGTATGCTCCCGCAGTTTGAGCGAAACCGGACCGCCACCGTAACTCGCCATGGTCACGATATACTTGTTGGTGGTGACAATGATCGTGTCATGCGTCATGACTGAATCAGCCACTGTCGGAGCAGCCGCAGTGAGCGTGTCCATCGAGGCCGGACCAGCCGTACGGGACGTTGAGTCCTGTGCCAGGCTGTCGGATGCTACCACCGCGGTTGTGTCGGCCGACTTGACCGGGACCGGTTTTGGTTTCACAAAGCCTAGCCATTCCATTGCCGGCCAGAAGAGGAAGATCACAGCTACCAGCAGGATGACAATGGGGAGAGTCTTTTTATCCACAGGAATTTCCTTATTCGCGGCTTCGGGTCAGTCGACCGGATCGAAGCCTCCTTCGTGCCAGGGGTGACATTTGGCCAATCGTTTTATCGCCAACCATGATCCGCGGAGAGCGCCATACTTGCGAAGGGCATCCTCGGCGTAGTGTGAGCAGGTTGGGTAAAAGCGGCAGGAGCGTCCGATAAACGGAGATAATGTAAAGCGATACAGATAGATAGCAAATAGCAAGGGATAGGCAAAGAGGGATGTTCGCTCAGGAGTTGCGATCGATCTGTTCGAACAGTCGTGTGACATCAGCTTTGATCTCATCCAGCGGCGGAAGCTTCTCTCCCACTCGAGGGAGGATTACCAGTTTGACCGATGCGGCTAACTCTCTGCGGGTCAGTCGGATCGCCTCACGAAAAAGCCGTTTGATACGGTTTCGATCGTGCGCTTTTCCATGCCGACGCGACAGGAGAATGCCGTACCGAAATGCCTCCGCCGGTAGCCAGACCACTGTACAGGAGTGGGCAGAAACACGACGGCCCTGCTTGAGCAGGACCGATATCTCTACCCGACTTTTCAGGGTCAAGCTGCGAGGAAGGCTATTTCTTACGGGCAACGCTGACGGTCAGGCGCTTACGACCTTTGGCGCGGCGACGGCTCAACACCTTACGGCCGTTCTTGGTCGCCATCCGGCTACGGAAGCCGTGGTCGTTCAATTTCTTACGATTGGACGGCTGAAACGGTCTTTTCATCTTTACTCCAAATTACTTTCTTACTTAGCCGCCTAATATAGCAAAAGGGAGGGTAAGGTCAAGGGGAATGTGGAGAAGTTCGAACCCCCTCTATTTCAGCAATAACAGCTTCCGCGTCTCCGACTTATCGCCCGAAACCGCCCTCACCAGGTAGACTCCCGATGGTTTGTCCACGGCATCCCAGGTCAACCGAGACTCTCCGGCCGGAAGTTCACGGTCAACCAGTGTCGCGACCGTCTGCCCGAGCAGATTATAGATCTCGACTTTCAGATTTCCACGTTTCGGCAGGTTGATCGGGATAGTCGTTTCGGCATTAAAGGGATTCGGATAGGGTCGGCCGAGAAGGAAGGTTTGCGGCATGGTCTGAGTCTGCTCGTCTTCCAGGTCGGTCGTAATATCCATCGAGTAGATATCTACTTGATGGCCGTTCATCACCACCAACCGCGGTAGAGAGTCAGGCCAGTTGCTATCCCAATACCGTTGACCCGAGGGAAGATTTATGGTTGTGGCGCGAATCGAACCGTTCTCTCCGTTGAACATGATGAGCGTATCGCCGGCGATCCCGAAAAAGTATCCAGGGAGATCGGGGTGGATCATGAAATTGCTGACTCCGGTGAATTGCGATGGATACGGTACTGTCCAGAGCAGTTGCATTTCGCCAGGGAGAGTGTCATCCACTCTTCCTAAGAGGAGTTCAGAAGTCGTAATATACATATTGCTACTGGGACAATCCACGGTGTGATCTCTTCTAACAAAGAACTCCT
>JAYRFH010000153.1:0-1804 GCA_041908405.1 Candidatus Zixiibacteriota bacterium | reverse complement strand
ACTCGGTTCTCAGCCTGGCCGCCGTCCGCTTTCCCCAGGACTCCCGCGTCAAGCTTCTGATCCAGCGACTCCGCCAATAAAAAAAAGGGCCGACCGTGTGGTCGACCCTTGTCCATGCGCTGATCGCTCAGCGTCGGCGTCTTCTGAAATTACTCTTCGAGCAATCCATTCTGACGTTTGTATTCCATCACGCGTGCGTCGTCGTTACGTCTCACCTCGTCGATCGAGAAGCTTGTCGCCGCATTTGGATTGCGGTTGATCGTCTCGTTCGGCGCACCTGGAGCGGTCGGTGAGAGCCAGTCCAACATCGCCTTGACCACTTTGTGCATCGACTCATCTTCCAGCCCAAGCGGCGTGAACGAGAAGTGCGCAGTCTTGAACAATGTTGTTTGATAGCGCAAAGCTACGGGCGAACCATCATGGCTGAAGTTCGGTCCAAGCGGATGAGTTAGACCATACTTGGATTTGTACAGATAAAGCGGTTCGGTTCCAAACCGACGCGAAATCCATCCAACCTCTGGCAGTGCGGCAATCGTATCGATCCAGCGCGTCAAGTTCGGATAGTTCGGCGGCTGAAGCGACGGATTCCCCCAGAAATACCGCCGATGCAACTGAGCTGTATCCACAACCAGATCCGGGAAATTCTCCGGCTCCTCGTCCAGTCTCAGACTGTACGCGCCAGTGAAATCTTCCATCCGAATGGGCGGGTAGACGTTCACTGTATCCAGCGCATAGTGCATCCAGCCGGTATACACAAATCCGGTGATGCCGAAGTACAACTGATACTCAAACGGCGGGATTTGCGGGAAGTCTGGATCAGACTCCAGCTGGCCCGGCCCAGTACCATCCGGCCCGGCCGAACGCGCTACCTGCCATACGTTCACACCGGCATCGATCGCCTTGAAGATCGTCAAGGCCGGCGGCGACAATGACTTGCCCGACAACATGAACATCTTCTCAACGGTGTCGTTGTACAGGATCACGATCTTGTATCGAAGCAGGTTCTTCAGTGGCAGCTTGTTGCCTGCTCCCTGCAACAGGTAATAGTCCGTCGTCCCGAACACACCCGGCTTCCACGAATTGACCACATCGCGCCAATACGCATATGAAGTATCTCTGGCAAGATTCCTATTTGGATATGGCGCATTCAATGGTCGGAACAACGGATTGAAATCTACGACCAGCACTTCGCGCTCGTACTTCGGCTCAATGACATTGATCCCCTTGAAGGCAGGGACCAGATCGGGAACCGACGCATCATCGCGGCAACGCACCCACAACACGAACTTTTGCTCGGTCGTGGTGTCCGACGGTCTGACGTTGTAGACATTAAACGAGGTATCGGCAGTTGCGGTCACCCAGGTATCGGTCCCGTCATACGAGCTGTCCGCCACACGACGCAACCCTGCAGTGATCAGGGCCGGATCGTCGATCATGAACATACTATCCAGGGAACCATATGGATTGCTCGCCGTGACTGTGTCTATCAACAACCTGGTGCATATATAATGCACCAGCGTATCCGGATCAGCCGAAGTATCCAGCGAATCGCAATAGAACAGGATGGTATCATGCGCGCCCAGCCGATAGACCCGGCCGTCATTCGCCGTGAAGACCTTCTTTACGTAATCCCGCATCATGTTCCGATATTCGTTATTGGCCGTCGTATCAAACGAATACGGGCCGAGCAATTTCCACTCAAACTCGAACGGTGGCGGATCTGACGGATAGTCCGTCTTATCTTCGCCGCCCCAGCCCAACCGGACGCCGGTAATGGCGCCACCTGACGTGATCGCATTGATGT
>JAYRFH010000152.1:0-2497 GCA_041908405.1 Candidatus Zixiibacteriota bacterium | reverse complement strand
GTGATGGAGTGGGCGATCGAGGTCTCGCAGTTGAAGGATGAGATCGCGCGCTTCCCGCAGGGGCTGGATACCGCCATTGGCACGCGCGGAATGTCTATTTCCGGCGGTCAGAAGCAGCGCCTCGCCTTGGCCAGGGCGTTGGTCGGCAAACCGAAGATACTGATTTTGGATGACTGCACCTCGGCGCTTGATTCGCGCACCGAAGCCGCGCTCTGGGAGCGGCTGCACGAGGTGATGCCGGGGATGACCGCCATCCTGATCACCCACCGCCCAGACACTTTGGAGCGCGCGGATAATATCTTCGTGCTGGATGAGGGACGCGTTATCGAATCGGGACGCCATCACGAACTGATGGCTTCGGGCGGTCACTACGCCAAGATATACAAGAGGTACCAGCTCGAAGAACAGGTGACCGAATAGTCTACACTGGCCCGTCGTAAGGCGGGCCTTTTCTTTTAGTCCAGCCTCAAACCTTGACTGCAACGCCGGCAGTTCTGACATTTCACCGTCACAAGAAGGAGATCATTTCGTGCAACCAATAGATAGCACCGTCATCGTCCATACCGAGAAAGTTGTCGTGGAGTGGATCGTGCCGCTGATCATAATCGGCGGGGCGCTTTTGCTTGGGTACATTGTCGAGCGCCTGGTCCTGGGGCATTTGCGTAAGCTGGCGGACAGGACCCCCTGGCGCGGTGACGATATCCTGATAACCGCCCTGCACGGGATGACGACCGTGATAGCTGTACTCTTGGGGACCTATGCCGCGAGCTTTTTCGCGAATCTCCCGCCGCATGTTTTGACGCTGGTGCACAAAGCGCTGATCGTTTTGATAATCTTCACCGGTACGGTGATACTTGGACGTATAGCGGTCGGATTTGTCAATCTCTCCACGGCGCGCGAGGATGGCAGACTGCCATCGGCCTCAATTCTCACCTATGTCACCCGCGCGATTGTCTATGTCATCGGGATACTGATAATTTTGCAGTCTCTCGGTATCTCGATAACGCCGCTGTTGACCGCGTTGGGTGTTGGTGGATTGGCAGTCGCGCTGGCGCTGCAGGACACGCTATCGAACCTGTTCGCCGGGATTCATATCATTGCGTCGAAGAAGATCCGGACGGGCGATTTCATCCGCCTCGAGGGGGGACAGGAAGGGTATGTCGAAGATATCTCCTGGCGCAACACGACGGTCCGGTCGCTGGCCAATTTCGTATTCATCGTGCCGAACAACAAGCTCTCGACCATGATCGTGACGGATTTTGACCAGCCGATGAACGAAATGTCGATCTCAGTGGAACTTGGTGTGGCGTACGAAAGCGACCTTGAGAAGGTGGAACGGATCACCATGGAAGTGGCCAAAGAGGCTCTGCAAACAGTGACCGGGGCGATTCCGGAGTACGAACCTTCGGTCCGTTTTAACCGCTTCGCGGAGTCATCCATCAACTTCTCAGTGGCGCTCCGTATACGAACGTATGTCGATCAGTATCTGCTGCGGCATGAGTTTATCAAACGACTTCACGAACGGTTCCGACGTGAAGGGATAGTGATCCCATATCCGATCAGGACCGTCTACATGAAACCCGACGAGAAACGGTAACGACACATGGCGCTTTTTAAGCGAGTCCGCAAGAAAGCCGGGATGCAACCCGGCGCCCTGGTCTTCTCCGGGCCGGAGCATACCCACCCGATAACTATCTCGATGCTGTCTTACGATTCGCACGCTGTCGCGGAGAAGACGAATCTGACGGTTGCTGATGCTCTTATCCCGCTTGATTCTCCCGGCGTCTCGTGGATCGATATCAATGGTATTCATGACCCGGCACTGGTTGAGAAGATAGGGAAGCATTTTGGACTGCATCCGCTGGTAATTGAAGATATCATCACGTCGGGCCAGCGTCCCAAACTTGAGGATTACGAGAACTTCCTCTTCCTCACCATCAAGCGACTGACGTGCGAGAAAGCCCACAAGACGATCCAGATAGAGGAGTTGTCAATCATAGCCGGAAGGAATTTTGTCCTGACCTTTCAGGAAACACCGGATGACAGTTTCACAGCCGTGAAGGAGCGTCTGCGGAAGGGGACTGATCGGTTCCTCAAATCAGGCACTGATTATCTCGTCTACGCCCTGATTGATATGATCGTCGACAATTATTTTGCAGTCCTGGAAGAGATCGGTGAGCAGTTTGAGGACATTCAGACACAGGTGCTGACCAACCCGACACCCGCGACACTGCGGACAGTTTACCGCCTCAAAAACGATCTTATCCTGATGCGTCGAGCGGTCTGGCCGCTTCGTGATGTCATCAACGCGCTGCAGCGGCATGAATCGCCTCTGATGACGCACGCGACGGAACTATATCTTCGCGATGTCCAGGATCACGCCATCCAGATCATGGATACAGTCGAGACACTTCGTGATATTCTGGCGGGGACACTCGATATCTATGTCTCCAGCGTCAGCAACCGACTCAATCAGGTGATGAAAGTATTGACTGTT
>JAYRFH010000151.1:0-2990 GCA_041908405.1 Candidatus Zixiibacteriota bacterium | reverse complement strand
GCTCCCGGCATCAAGATGATGGGTCCACAGACCCTGGCCCACGTCGTGATCATCGCGTTCATTCTGCTCGGTAATGTGGCCTTCTTGCGAACCCGTCGTAATGCGGGAGGTGGGCAGTGAGCAGACTCGCGCTGATCATAACGGCGTGCATCGTGGTGCTTTTTGCCGCAAGCTGGATCATCAAGGCGATCCAGGCACAGGACGCGGAAGTTGACAGCTACATCCTGCGCGGGTTCCTGGTTACCTGTTCGGCGTTCCTGACGCTGGCGATCCTGTCGTTCCTCTATAAGGACAATCCTTTCTACAAATTTGCCGAGCACTTATATGTGGGTATCTCGGCCGGCTATTGGATGTCGCAGGGGTTTTGGTCGACCATCGTAGGGAATCTGATTCCGCGCCTATCCGAATCACTCTCCGGCTTTTTCAAGCAACCGTACAATCCCGGTGAATGGATCGGCGGGTTTTTCTACACCAATTGGATGTACTTCATACCGGTGGTATTCGGAATCCTGCTGTTGATGCGATTGTCGTCGAAGTACGGATATATCTCACGCTGGGCACTGGCCTTTATTGTCGGGACGACCGCCGGTCTGCAATTCATCCGTTACTTGCGGTCTGACTTCATCGAGCAGATTTCATCTACTTTCGTCCCGCTGTTGGTCGACTGGCAGGGGATCGGTCATTTCTTCTCGAATTTCTCCCTGTCCGCCACAGGTCAGTTTGCCGCCATGGTCAGTAATTGGATCATTTTTCTGGGAGTGTTGTGCGGACTGATCTATTTCTACTTTTCGAAAGAGCATACCGGCCTATTCGGAAAGGCCTCTCGATTCGGCATCTGGATCCTGATGGTGACCTTTGGCGCATCGTTCGGGTATACAGTGATGGGCCGCGTGTCGTTGTTGGTGGGGCGCATAACGTTTCTGTTTAGAGATTGGTTGGGAATAACAAGCTAATGATATTTCTACCGGGAAACGGAGGAAGAATGTCCTTCACACTCCGAATTGCTTTTTTCGTTCTGCTTCTGACATGCGCGGTGGGGGCGCAGACAGAAGTTCCGGTGGAGAGCACTATGGCCGCGGACTCCGCGGCAATGACGAGTGTAGCTCCATCCATGCCACCACCCGCGCCGGTGACCGGATTAACCGCAGAAGACACGCCGAACGATCATGGTCATTCGATCACCTTATCCTGGACGCCGTCGGCTGATGATGGCTCGGGGGCAGGGAGTGTGGTGATGTATGTCATCTATTCAAGTATCGCACAGGCGGGACCATTTGACAGTGTGGGGAATGCGGTGTCGGGAGCTTCATCTTTTGTCCATTCGAGTGGAAAGGACAAAGAGGCCGCGGGCTACATGGTCGACCATGTCGACCGGTATTATCGGATCGACGCGGTGACGGCCGACCCGACCGTGCGCTCGACATCGGAAACCTTTGGCCCTGTTCAGTCGAGCGGACAATGGTACAACAGCGGCCGCACACCTGTTCTTTTCGCGGTCCTTATCTTTGGAGCATTGGCGATTTTCTTTCTCAGTCGGGCAAAGAGCGGCATGGACCTCTATGTACGGCCACTGGGCGGTATTGAGGCGGTCGATGAAGCGATCGGTCGCGCTACCGAAATGGGCAAGCCAATCCTATATGTGCTTGGCCTGGGAACAGCCTCAGACATCTCGACCATTGCATCCTTCACCATTCTGGGGCGTGTGGCCAAGCGAGTCGCGGAGTATCAGACGCACCTGATCGTACCGTGCTACGACCCGATCGTCATGGCGGTGGCGCAGGAAACGGTTAAGGCCGCCTACATGGACGCCGGTCGTCCCGACGACTATAAGGACGACATGGTCTACTTCCTGACGAACTCTCAGTTCGGTTATGTCGGCGCGGTCAATGGGATCATGCTTCGTCAGCTTCCCGCCACCAACGTCTACATGGGAAAATTCTACGCCGAGTCACTCTTGCTCGCGGAGACAGGCGCTTTGGCGGGCTCCATTCAGATCGCCGGTACGGATGAGGTGGCGCAGATACCATTCTTTGTGGTCGCCTGCGACTATACTCTCATTGGCGAAGAGCTGTACGCGGCTTCTGCCTACCTGGGGCGCGAACCGCTCCTGCTTGGCTCGTTGAAGGCGCAGGACTACGCCAAGGCGGCGGTCATCATTCTGGCTTTGCTCGGGGCGATCTCGCTTAACCTGGCCGACATTATGGATGCTTCCTGGCTGGCCGAATTCAAAAACCTCTTTAAAGTGGCCAACTGAAGAGGAGATAGAGTAGATGAAACGACAAATACCTTTGCTTCTGGTTCTGGTCTTCGGCCTCTTCATGGTCTTCCAGTATTTTGTCCCCCATGAATCATCCGAATGGCTGTATGAATATCTGCTCGACTGGATCACTATCATCGGCATTTTCGCGCTGGTGCTGGGCATCTGGTCGCTTTTCAAAGTGAACATGGAAAAGATCACACAGAAAAAGCCGGACCGTGGGTTCTCCATAGTGCTCCTGGTCAGCTTGTTTGCGACGATCTTTTTCGGCTTCTTTGCCAAGGTCGACGGCAGTTGGGGACTGCATTTCAGTACGGCGGAGGGCCTGCAGAGCTACATGTATCGGCATGCGTACGAGTACGTCATCCGGCCCATCCAGTCGACGATCTTCTCCTTGTTGGCATTTTTCATCGCGTCCGCGGCGTACCGCGCGTTTCGCGCGCGCAACGTCCTCGCCAGCTTGCTGTTGATTGCGGCGCTTATCGTGATGCTTCGATTCAACCCGTACCTTGGACCGCTTGGCGACTATATCAGTGATGCCGCCAACTGGTTGCTTAATGTCCCGAACCTGGCCGCCAAGCGAGCGATCGTCATTGGCATCGGTCTCGGAATGGTGGCGACGGCGCTTAAGGTGATTCTGGGGATCGAACGAAGCTACATGGGGAAGGGATAAGGAGGTCGAACGATGAATATATTCGAAAAAATGATGTCGATCGACCGCCGCTGGATCTTC
>JAYRFH010000150.1:0-4251 GCA_041908405.1 Candidatus Zixiibacteriota bacterium | reverse complement strand
GGCACAACGTTGCTGGCGTGTGAACGAACGGGGAGAATGTGTGTGACGTGCGATATTGATCCGGTTTTTGCGGAGCTCGCGATCCGGCGATTGGAGAGGTATCGGTCGACCGGAAAGACGGGTTGGCAGCGGAAGGATCCGTTCGCGGAAGGATAGGCCTACGCTTTCAGGGACTCCAGCTTTACTCCAGATCCATCGGCTTTCACGTAGCTGAAGTGGTTGATGAAATCACCGGAATTGATATAGATACCGTGGTCGTACCGCTCGAACACCGGGATATGCAGGTGACCGATCACGACGACATCGTTTCCTTCGGATAGTTTCAACTTCGCGAACTGCTTATAGTCCTCGGCGAATTCATGATCCCGTCGGGATGTATATTCTCGTGAGGAACCGGAGACCCATTTGGCGAGCGGATAGGCCCAATCAGGGGGGAGTTTGCGGTAGAGCCAGATATTGAACCTGTTCCGCAGGATCCGCTTGAGGAAACGGTAGCCGGAATCAGCTTTGGCCAGACCGTCACCATGGAGTAGGTAGAATTTCCTGCCGCCGTAGTCGAAAGTCATCGTGTCGCGATAAACGGTGACGCCGAGCTGCTTTTCGAAGAAGTCATCCATCCAGAAGTCATGATTGCCGGAGATGTAGTCGACATGTATCCCCTTTGCGCAAAGCTCGTGCAGGCGGAAAAGCACTTCGAAGTGCGCTTTGGGGACGACATGTTTGTATTCGAACCAAAAATCAAAAAGGTCGCCGAGGATGATGAGCCGTTCACCATCGGCTTTGACCAGTTCAAAGAGTCGCGCGATATTGGATAGTTTTTTCTGCTCTGATTCAGCGGAACCAGTTCCGAGGTGAGCGTCCGAGAAAATATATAGGGCCATGGGGTGAATATAGCGGCCTTCTATGCCGTCGAAACAGACAAAATCGACCGACCCTTAAGGTCAGAGTCGGCCTTCACAGTTGTTATCCGACCTTTTCCATAAATCGCGGCATGGCGTGATAGTAGGAATCGGCCAAGCGCGCGAGGGGGACATCCACCAGTGACTCGATCACCAGGCGACTTCCGCCCACGGAGCCGATTTTTGTGATCGGCACTCCAGTTGATTTGAAGTGCTGTTCGCACGCAGCCGCACGGGCGGAATCGGTCGAAACGATCACACGCGACTGCGTTTCGCCAAAGAGGAGGCAGTCGGGGCGCAGATTGTCCTGCAGACGGACGGTCGCTCCGATCTGGTGCTCCTGGTTGGTAATGCAACACTCTGCCAGCGCGACCGCCAGGCCGCCATCGGAGATATCATGCGCGGACTTGATCAATCCGGCGCGGATGGCGGCGAGGAGGGTATCCTGCATTTTGCGTTCGAAGGCGAGATCCAATTCTGGAATCGGCCCACGAGTATGGCCAAGAATAGACTTCAGATATTCAGAACCGCCCAGTTCTTCTCTGTTAGTACCGATGAGGAAGATGACATCGCCGGTCTCTTTGAACCACTGGGTCGTGATATGGTCGAGGTGTTCGATAAGGCCGACCATGCCGATAGTCGGGGTCGGGAAGACGGCGCGCTCGGGGTCCTCGTTGTAGAACGAAACATTGCCGCCGGTGACCGGTGTTTGGAACGCGATACAGGCCTCACCCATCCCTTTGATCGCTTCGGCGAAGCAGTAGTAGATCTCAGGTTTGTAGGGGTTGCCAAAATTGAGGCAGTTGGTGATGGCGAGCGGTTTGCCACCGGAGCAGACAATATTGCGCGCCGATTCAGCGACCGCGATCTGAGCGCCGAGTCGAGGATTCAAGTACACATAGCGGGCGTTGCAGTCGGTTGACATGGCGAGCGCTTTATCGGTCTTGCGCAGACGGAGAACGGCGGCGTCGGAACCCGGTCCAACCGCGGTGTTGGTACGGACCATGGAATCGTATTGCTCGAAGACCCAGCCTTTGTGACAGAGATTGGGAGAGCCGACTAGTTCGACCAGCGTCTCGGACCAATTGCGATTAGGCATAAAGTCATTCAGGTCGAGCTTGTTCACCTCTTTCATATAAGAGGGGAATTTGGTTTCGCGATGATAGACCGGCGCGGAGCCACCGAGGACGAGTGAATCGGCCGGGATACGCGAGACGATCTGGCCATTCAGTTTGACGGTCATAAAGAGGTCATCGGTCACCACGCCGACTATGGTAGAATCGAGTCCCCACTTCTCAAAGATCGCTTTGACCTTCCCTTCGTTCCCTTTTTTCACACAGACGAGCATCCGTTCTTGAGACTCGGAAAGTAGAATTTCATATGGGGTCATGTGTGGCTCGCGAACGGGGACGAGGTCGATATTGATCTCGATGCCGGCTTTACCGCGCGCGGCCATTTCGGAAGATGAGCAGGTCAGCCCGGCGGCGCCCATATCCTGGATGCCGACGATGAGGTCATTCTCAATGATCTCGAGGGTAGCCTCGAGCAGAAGTTTCTCAGTGAACGGGTCGGCGATTTGGACCGACGGGCGTTTTTCTTCGGACTTGGAGCTGATCTCTTCTGAGGCGAAAGTAGCGCCGTGGATGCCGTCGCGACCGGTCTTGTTGCCGACGATCATGATCGGGTTGCCGACGCCGGCGGCCTTGCCGAACGCTAATTGGTTGCTTTTCACAATGCCGACCGCCATTGCGTTGACGAGCGGATTGCCGGTGTAGGAGTCATCGAAGAAAACTTCGCCCGCGACAGTCGGGACGCCGAAGGAGTTGCCGTAATCGCCGATTCCCTTGACCACGCCGGAGACGAGATGTCGTACGCGCGGGTTGTCGGGCGATCCGAAGCGGAGCGAATTGAGCGAGGCTATCGGTCGTGCGCCCATGGTGAAGATGTCGCGCAGAATCCCGCCGACGCCGGTTGCGGCGCCCTGATAGGGCTCAATAGCGGACGGATGGTTGTGCGATTCGATCTTGAAGACCACAGCCAGACCATCGCCGATATCCACCGCGCCAGCATTTTCTTCGCCAGCCTTGGAAAGAAGGTTGGCGCCATCGCGAGGGAGTGTTTTCAGGAGCGCGATGGAATTTTTGTATGAGCAATGCTCGGACCACATTACCGAAAAGACGCCGAGTTCGGTGTAGTTCGGTTCGCGACCGAGGATCTTCTTGATGTATTCGTACTCATCCGGCGTAATGCCATGGCTGGCTATCAGTTCCGGGGTGACTGCGGGTTGGGTGAATCCGTCTGCCATTGGGCCTCTCTGGTTAGAAAGGCTCGAATATAGGGGGAGTGGAAAGGCTGGTCAAGCGCTACCTAAAAGCTGTTTTCGCCGAGGATAACAGCATGTATCTTCTCATCCATGAGCCTGCTGGCAACCGTCACACGCACGATTGAGACGTATCGACTCCTGGAAAAGGGGGATAATGTTCTGGTAGCATTGTCCGGGGGGCCGGATTCGGTCGCGCTCCTGCATTTGCTCTTCCAGCTCAAGTCACATTATCAAATACAGATAACGGCTGTATATATGAACCACGGAATCCGGCCAAAGGCGGCAGCAAAAGAGGAGAGGTTCTGCGAAGCGTTGTGCGCCGAACTCGAGATCTCTTGCATTATCGTGCGCGAGAATATTCCTGCGTTGGCCAAGCAGAGAAAGATGGGTCTCGAAGAGGCGGGACGAGCATTTCGCTACGACCTGTTCGAGCGACTGACGAAGTTGCATCGATTTGACAAAGTGGCGCTGGGGCATCATGTCGATGATCGGGTGGAGACCGTACTCTTCCGCATCATTCGCGGCACTGGCCCGACTGGTCTGGCGGGGATACCGGTGAAGCGGGGAATATATGTTCGCCCACTGTTTGAGATCACGAAGTCACAGATCCTCGCATACCTGAAAGAACGGCGACTTCGTTTCTGCATCGACCGGTCGAATGAACGATCCGAATACGCGCGAAACTATATTCGCAACAAACTGCTTCCGGAAGTCCGGCATCGACTGAATCCGCAAGTAAATCGGGCGATACTGAATCTGGCCGAGACCGCGACTGCCGAAGAAGCGGTTCTTCTGCAGCAGGTAGAGCGAGCTGCAAGGCAATCGGTTACGGTGACGACTGGCGGCAAAATTGAGCTTGATAGAACGCGCTTCGCGGGTTATACTAGTTGGTTGCGGCGCAGATTGTTAAGATACTGTCTGGGAAGCATTTCCGAGGGTGTGATGGTCGACCGTGAAACGGTCGAACGGTTGGAGAACCAGATTCTGCAAGGAGGCGGCAGCCTCTCGCTCCCGGGCCGTATTCAGGCG
>JAYRFH010000149.1:0-3367 GCA_041908405.1 Candidatus Zixiibacteriota bacterium | reverse complement strand
TTCTTTTCCGAGTATGGCCATAAAATCTCCTGTATTCTCAATTAGAAATCGACTCATATGCGATCGATTTCCATATCTTCAGACACGGCCTCCAGGATCAATAAGACTATAATGTTATCAACTCAGGTCGGTTTTGCTTTATTCCAACCAAGATTACCGGTTCGGCGTCTCATCCGGCGGAGCATTGCTTTTATCCAATTTCCGCTGGCGTTTCTCTTCCTGTTTCTCTTCTTGTTTTTTCTTCTTGCTCAGATCTTTTTGACGTTTTTCGTACTGATAATTAGGCTTGGCCAAGGTAGCTCCTTTGAGCAGAGAGTGATGGGTGAACGGCTAACACTGGTCATCCCCATAGGGTTTGATGCAGAATCGGATCGATACAGACCGTTGTTGGCAAGACTATGATTTCAATGGATAGACAGATCAATAGTTGCTGAACCGGAAACGTGGCATCCGACACCACCCCATTCCTCAATCCCTGTTGCGACTCCGCTCCGCCGGCACATAGAGCTGCTCCATCAAATAGTTCTTGAACTCCGCCGTGTATGGTTGATTTTTCAGCGCCGTATCCATACATAACAGCCACGCATCGCGCTCTTTCGATCCAATCTCAAAGCGACTGTGCGCCTGCGGTATTCTGATGGAACCATACTTTTCCATATAAAGTTTTGGACCACCCAGCCAACCGCATAAGAATCGAGTCAGCTTATCCCGAGTAATCTCCAAATCCTTTGGATGCATGTCTCTTATTTTCTTAGCTTCGGGAAGTCGTTCCATTGCGTCATAAAAATCATCGACCAGCTTTCTTATTCCCGATTCGCCACCAGCCGCTTGATAGGAGGCATCTCCCACGCCATATTGAGGTCTATCCTGACGTTTAAGTTCGGTAACTTCCAATGAACACGCCCCTCATAATCAGTCAAATTGGGATTTTCACGCTATTTCTTTCCAATCAACTCAATCGGATAACCGTCGGGGTCTTCGATAAAGGAGATAATCGTGGTCCCCGCGTTCATGGGACCTGCGTCACGAAGAATCTTGCCAGCACGTTTCTTGACTTCCGCCGTAGCCTGGTACACATCATCGACTTCAATGGCAATATGCCCATAGGCGGTGCCCATCTCATAGCGATCCACGCCCCAATTGTAGGTCAGCTCAATCACGGTATGATCGGATTCATCGCCATATCCCAGGAATGCCAAGGTAAATTCCCCATCGGGATAATCTCGTTGACGCAGCAACTTCATTCCCAGGATCTCGGTGTAAAACTTGATCGAGCGCTCCAGGTCGCCGGTTCTCAGCATAGTGTGGAGAATACGCATGCTTCTTCACCTCCAAATCGGGTCGCGAATCGCAACCGGCACGGCCATGCCCGCCGTGCCGGTTTCCCAAATTACCGCCGCCCCTTTAGCGCCGCGATCCGCATCCGCAGGGCATTGAGCTTGATGAATCCACCCGCGTCCTTCTGGTCGTAGGCGCCGGCGTCGTCCTCGAAAGTAGCGATGTTCATGTCGAACAGGCTGTCATCCGACTTGCGACCGGCCACGATCACGTTGCCCTTGTACAGCTTGACCCGCACCGTGCCGTTCACATGGACTTGCGACTCATCGATCATGGTCTGCAACAACTTGCGTTCGGGACTCCACCAATAGCCGTTATAAACCAGACTGGCATAGCGGGGCATCAGTTCATCCTTGATATGCGCGACTTCCCGATCCAAGGTCAGCGATTCCATGGCCCGATGCGCCTTGAGCATGATGGTGCCGCCGGGGGTTTCGTAGCAACCGCGCGATTTCATGCCGACATAGCGGTTTTCGACCATATCCAGCCGACCGATGCCGTGCTCGCCACCCAGTTGATTGAGTTTAGTCAACACTGCGGCGGGGGTCAGCGCTTCACCGTCGATGGCCACGATGTCGCCGTTACGGTAGTCCAGTTCGATGTGGCGCGGCTGATCCGGTGCCTGCTCCGGCGACACCGACCAGCGCCACATCGCTTCGTCCGGCTCATTCCACGGATCTTCCAGCACGCCGCCTTCGTAGGAGATATGCAGCAGGTTGGCGTCCATCGAATAGGGCGATTTCGTGCCGCGCTTCATCTCGACCGGGATGCCGTGCCGCTCCGCGTAGGCCAGCATTTTTTCGCGCGACAACAGATCCCACTCCCGCCACGGGGCAATGATCTTGATGTCGGGTTTCAGGGCATAGGCGCCCAGCTCGAAGCGCACTTGATCGTTGCCCTTGCCGGTGGCGCCGTGGGAGATGGCTTCGGCGCCGGTTTGCACGGCGATCTCGATCTGCCGCTTGGCGATCAGCGGTCGGGCGATCGAGGTACCCAGCAGGTATTCGCCCTCGTAAATCGCGTTGGCCCGAAACATGGGAAACACGAAGTCGCGCACGAATTCTTCGCGCAGGTCATCGATGAAGATATGTTCCGGCTTGATACCAGCCATCAGCGCCTTTTGTCGCGCCGGTTCCAGCTCCTCGCCCTGCCCCAAATCGGCGGTAAAGGTCACGATCTCGCACTGGTAGACATCCTGCAACCACTTCAGGATCACCGAAGTATCCAGCCCACCCGAATAGGCCAGCACGACTTTCTTGATGTCGGACATAACGCTCCTCACGCATACCGGTCGGTTCAATAACAAGAACGGCCCGAACCCTCTAGTCCGGACCGCCACAAGCCACTAGCTTAAGGTTTTGCCTCCATGCGTCAAGGCGCGGCGGACGAATCGATCTAATTTGAGCCTGTTGAGTATTTTTCGGCTTTATCGACCGCCGTCCGCTCGAACAGCCAATTCCCGTCGCCCACCAATTCGGCAAGGGCTTGTTCGACGACGGGAAACACATGACGGGGGTCGTTGAGACGCTGACCGCTCAGCCATTCCGCAAACTGCTCCTCGGCGATACCTCTTGCCTCAATGCATTTCCCCAACAACCCGAACGCCCAGCCCTGAAGTTGTTCCGCCTCTGGATACTCTTCACCCTGTGCCAGCACTCGCATCATCGCCGCGCTCGCGAACAGCGGAGCCGGTTCCGCGCCAAAGCCGATCTTTTCCAGGAGCGCGGCCGTCACGCCGAGCAGGTCATCCAGGGGAACCTGCACATGCAGCCCCAGCCAGAACGCCTGCCCCAGGCAAGGAGCGGCGTCTTCCCCGTCGAGCGCGCCGAGATTTCCAAGCACGATCGTCAAATCCAACCAGGCGCGGATAGCAACGAGCGCTCGCGCGGATTGCAGATAAAGCGTACGGGCCTGTTCCCGATCACCCTGTGATCGGGCCAACCATGCCATATTCGCCAGCGTCGCCGCCTTGCCCTGGACGTCGCCGATCCGCTCTTTGAGGTCCAGCGAGTCCCGCCACAGGCTGAGC
>JAYRFH010000148.1:0-20031 GCA_041908405.1 Candidatus Zixiibacteriota bacterium | reverse complement strand
TCAGCAGCGCAAGTTCATCTCCGAGGCTAAGTGTCTGGTCGATATTCCAATCCGGGCTGTCGCCATAGCCATACAGGTCAGGGGAGATCACCTGGTACGATTGGGAAAGAAGTTCCGTCAGCGTATTCCACTGCTTTGAGGAACTGGTACTGCTGTGCAAACAAAGGATCACCGGCCCTTCACCGGATTTCCGTACCGATGGCTTATTGTCTGTCATGTTGCCAATCTAGGCGTTTGAACCGGTCTGTCAACTGGCGTTCGGCCGGCGGAAAGCTGTTCACCAGTCAGGCAATCGCGTGTGAATCAGGGGCAAAACTGCCGATTCTACTTGCATCCGGCCCAAAAACGGCTATCATGGATACAGAGGACCATAACACCTCGCTCTGACTAAGGAGGAGCCTATGACACGCCGAACTATTTGGCGACTGGTTGGTCTCCTGGTTATATCACTCGCCTGCCTCGTCGCACCAACCCTCGCTAGTGCTACAGATGACATGACCCCCGTTCGCATCGCGATAATCGGCGACCGGACCGGTGGACATCAACCCGGTATTTATGAGCAGATCGTCGAAGAAGTCGCCCGCCTTCGTCCTGACTTCATCATGACAGTCGGCGACATGATCGAAGGTTATGTCGAGGATTCCGCCCAACTCGCCGAACAATGGGAAGAATATCGTCAGGTCATCTCACCACTGGTCGCGCCCATTCATTTCACGCCGGGGAATCACGAACTCTTCAGCCATTTGGGAGAGCAAGCTTACCGCGAAAACGTTGGCCGTACTTACTATTCATTCAATTTCGACCGGGTCCATATCATCGTGCTCGACAACGCACGCTATGATACCCCGAACGAGATGCCCCAGGAGCAACTTGCTTGGCTGGAGAAAGATCTTAAGACCTTTAGAAACTCTGCGTATACGTTGGTCTTCATGCACAAGCCTTTCTGGTACGAGACGATCGTCCACAACCAGATTGATACTCTGCACTCGCTGTTCAGGCAGTATGGCGTCGACGCTGTCTTTTCTGGACATTTTCACGAGTACTTCTCGGTGGAGTACCAGGGAATTAAGTACACCTCTCTGGGCAGTTCCGGAGGGGATATGGATGTAGACTTTGGTTCGGTCGGTTACCACTTCCTGTACACAACGCTCGATCGACGTGGCGTTCATGTGGCGCCGATCAAAATGGGTTCGGTTCAATCGTGGGATATCATGACCGTCGCTGACCGCAAGGTGTACGAGGGTTTGCGCAATCGGGGGCTGACTTTCGGACGCCCCATCCCGGTGACTGAGGACCAGAGGATACCCAGCACAATTCTGCCGTATACGATAGACAATTCGCTGGGAAATTATCCGGTCAATGATACGCTGACCTGGTCCGGCGCGCCCGACTGGCATTTCTCGCCGCGCACGCAGATCGTATCCGTCCCGCCGCACGAACAGCGGACCTATTCGGTAACGGTCTCAGCCAAGCGCGCCAGTTTTCCACCACCTAGCGCGCAGGTAGCCTTCCGTTACTCGAAGGATAACACGGTCACTATTCGCGAATCGATCCCGCTCGCCCGTGTGGCCGCGTGCATGCATGCCGCATCCGCGCCGAATGTCGACGGCTTCCTGTCTGAGGATATCTGGCGCAATCCGGAAACCAACTACTATGATCCGTCGGGCGGAAAGTCGCAGGTCGAGCCGACCGAAGTCTACTTCGCCTACGATGACCAGAATCTCTATCTGGCCGCCCGCTGCCGCGAAAGCAAGCCCGATTTGATGATGGTCAAGGCCGATCAACGGGATGAAGCGGTGAATCTGGAAGACTGTCTCGGCTTCTTCATCGCCCCGCCAAGCGGGTTGACCGAAGCATACCAGATATACTTCAACCCCGAAGGGATTGCCTTTGACCAGCGGTTTGAGCGCGATGCTGAAGGATATATGCACGGAGATATCGGGTGGAATGGCGAGTACCTCGTCAAGACCCAACGGTATGAGGACGGCTGGACGCTCGAAGCGGCCATACCGCTCTCAACCTTTGGCGCCTGGATCGCGCAGGGAGATACGTGGCGTGTCAATTTCCGTCGCAAACAGGCGCGTCTGACCAAATCCGCCGATTGGCAAACACCTGTTGAGTACGATCCAAGCACCTTCGGACTGTTGATTGCCAAGTAGCGATTAACCGCAATTCAGACAAGCAGTTGAAACAACCGGGAGTCGACAGATTCCCGGTTGACAGCCGGAACATGGGCAACTATCTTGGCGTTCCATGATGCAACAGGAACCAACGCCCGTGTCAACAACACTCGACACTAACAGCTTGCTCGAATATACTCGTCCCGTCCAGGCGGATCTTGAAGCATTCGACAAGAAGCTGAGCGACCACTTGCGCGGTGACTCCCCGCTCATCACCTCTATTGCCCGTCACCTCCTCAAGACCCGTGGCAAGCGAATACGCCCGGCTTTCGTTTTCCTGTCATCGCGCGCGGCGGATAATTTCACTGAATACTCTGTTGATGCTTCCCTCGCGATCGAGTTGATCCATACCGCTACATTATTGCATGACGATGTCGTCGATGAATCCGATCTTCGTCGCGGTCAGGAGACGGTCAACGCGAAGTGGACCAACCTCATTTCCGTTCTTATGGGTGATTATCTCTTTGCCAAAGCGTTTCGCATCATGTGCGACGCGAAATCAATGGAACTTATCGACGCTATTTCTCGCGCTACCGAACGCGTTTCGGTCGGTGAGTTGCGCCAGATAGAAGAGACCGGTAACTACTCTCTCTCCGAAGAAGAATACATCGAGATCATTGCGGATAAGACCGCGTCGCTGTTTGCGGTTTCCTGTGAAACTGGACCGATACTCAGCCAACGCGCCTGGACCGAACGGCTCAAGTTCTCCGAATTCGGGGAGAAGGTCGGTATCGCGTTCCAGATCGCCGATGACCTGCTTGATTTTGTGGGGAATCCGGAACTTACCGGCAAGGAGCCGGGAAATGATGTCTTCAATGGCAAGGTCACTCTCCCGCTCATATACTCGCTAAAGCAGGTCTCAGAGAGTTCGGCTCGCGAAATGACCGAATATCTCAAGAAGGCGGATCGCGATGAGGCCGCGTTCAAACGCGTCTACGCCTTCGTCGCTGAGAACGGCGGCTTGGAATACACACTGAAGCGCGCCGATGACCTCTGCCAGCAGGGGCTTGAGTCGATAACACCGATCAACGGTTCGATCTACTACCGGTCGCTGGTCGATATGGTTCAGTTCACCGCCGCCAGAGCTTCCTAAGTCTGCCCAGCCTCGCCGGACAGATCTCCATGTCAGATTACGGCAACTCCTGGCAGCCCCTTACGGTATAAGAGAGACATGTTCGGCCTGAAAGATATCTCCTTCGATCTTCTCACTCAGACACCTTGGCTGGTCGCCATTGCCTGCATTCTGTTGGCCGGATTAACGGTCCTTCTCTACTATCGGACCAACCCGATGATCGAATCATGGAAGCGTTGGTCACTCGCCGCACTTCGCTCACTGGCGATCCTTGCTCTCTTGCTCGCATTAGTTGAGCCGGTCCTGAGTTTTGATCGCGAATGGCAGCGCAACAAGCGATTGACTGTCCTTATAGACAACTCCTCCAGTATGGATCGACTGGAATCCGGTAAGAGCCGACAGGCCCGTCTGGATTCTCTGCTCTCCAGCCCGCAGTTTGAGCAGCTACGCGCCAGCAGCGATATTCGCGTAAGCTATTTCGGTGAAACCGTAAATGAGTCCCCGGATAAGGTTGGTCGTGAGAAGACCGCGTTGGGTGATGCTATTGCTTCACTCGCCACCGCCGAAATGACCTCGCCTGCCGATCAATGGCTCCTCTTTTCGGATGGCAAATCAAATGCCGGGCGCTCCGCGGCGATCGCCGCCGCCAATCTAAGTCACCCTGTGACCACTATTAATCTCGCCGTCGATGTCGGCGACTTCGATTTTGCGCTCGAGGACATCGATTACAATCCTGTGCTCTTTGTCGGCCAATCCAGCGAGTTCACTGTCCGCTTCAACTGGCACAACGCGGTCGGTAAAACCGCGCGAATTCAACTCCTCGATAACAATCGCGTAGTCGCAGAAAACAGCATGCAAGTGACTCAGGAGGGTGGCAAGGGAGAGTTGGTCCTTCGCTACACGCCGACTGAACCCGGCCAGCGACTACTTCAAGTCTCGCTTCCGCCCGTACAAGGCGAATCCAATGATGGCAATAACTCACGCACAATTTCGGTGAAGATACTAAAGAGCCGGCTGATGGTCCTGCTCGTATCCGCCCGACCTGACCATGAAGTTGGTTTCCTGCGCCGTCACTTACTTTCGTCTGACAAATATGATGTCGACTTGCGCGCCACCGGCCCGAAAGCCGGCAACCTTGCCGGGCAATTCCCGTCGCAACAGACAGAGTTGAATCGATATGACCTGGTGGTTCTCCACGACCCGGATCCCCAGATGTATTCTCAGTACCAAACCGTGATCTGGTCCTATCTATCGGACCGCGGCGGCGCTATCTGGGTTCTCCTGGGCGAGCAGTTTGCCAATCGCGGTCCTGTCCCATGGTTCAATGAACTACTTCCGTTCTCGCAATCTTCTCGCCGTCGACTGGAGTGGGCGGACTTCCATGGCGAACCGGCGGAAAACAATCTGTTCCATCCCAGTATCCGTATCGCCGATGATCGGACGGCAATTCGCGAAGCCTGGAATGACTTGCCCCCCTTCAAATCATTGGTTCGAACAGATCAAGTTGATCCTCACGCGTCAATTCTGGCCTATGTCGCTGAATCCGGCCGCGGCGACATGCGCACGCCGATTCTTGGTTACAAGAGATTTGGCCCCGGCAAGCTTCTCGCCTCAGCGGCTTTGCCATATTGGACATGGGGCTTTGTGGAGCTCGGCTTTGGCGGCAACGATTCCAGCTACGCTCGTTTTATCGAAGGAACTACCCGATGGCTGACTGTTCGCGATGATTTCGACCCGGTCCGCATTTTGCCCGAGAAAGATGTCTTCACCCGTGGTGAATCTGTTCGTTTCCAGGGATTTGCCTTCGATCAGGGATTCCGCCCTATCCCCGGTGCTGTCGGCACCGTGAAACTAACCTCGGCAGACAATAACAAATCTTACGATGCCGACCTGTTGGACAAAGGGGAAGGGAAATACGAAGCGGCGTTTGACCAACTGCAACCCGGTCAATACAAATATGTCGGTGTGATGAGCCGTGATGGCGCTGAACTGAAACGAAGCGAAGGTTCCATTGTGGTCGAGAGCTTCTCACTGGAAGAATTCGATCAATCCGGCGACCCGACTACCCTGCAGGCTATCGCGGCGTCGACAGGCGGCAAGTATTACACATTCCGGGACTTCTCGACGGCCGTGACCGAGATCGACCAATCGCCCGTCAACGAGCGCGTTCATTCTGAGATTCCTATTTGGGGGAAGACCTGGCTGCTGTTCGCCTTCATCGGACTACTTTCCACGGAGTGGATATTCCGCAAGATGAATCAGCTACTCTAGTTTCTTCGCGATCTTCTGATATGCCGCGGTCACCGAACGAAGATCGACCTTTTCCGCCAACGCTATCTTCTCATCACAGAGTGCTTCGACCAACTTCTTGATCCGTTCCGCGCACTCCGCGATCTGTTCAAGATGTTTGCGATGACTGGGGGAGAGGTCATCATCCATCAGGATGAACTCGCAATAGCCGAGTACTCCGGCGAGCGGGTTGTTGATGTCATGATTCATGGTCAGGCAGTGCCCGATATATGGCTTCAGCGCCTGCCAGGCGGCGTGATCTTCGGTCGGATCAACTTCAGCCTGTGGCTGGGTCATCTGTGCGGTCTTTTCACTCATAGTTGCCCCGGACAAGTTGCTGCTCTTTCATCAGTTATCGGCTGTCAGAGCGATTCCTCAAGCGGCGCCGATTCCGATTGCGAAGTGGACCGCCAGGCATATATTGACTGTCTGCAACATGGAGTAACTGATGAAAATAGCGGTACTTGGAGCTGGTTTGATGGGTCGCGCGGCGGTGTTCGACATCGCCCGGGCCGCTGGAGTCGATAAAGTCGGGGTCTTTGATATTGACCCTAAACTGGCGCAGGAAGTCGCCAATAAGTATGGCGACGGAAAAGCCGTTGCCGCGCAATTAGATGCGGCCAATGAAGATGCGGTCCTGCAGGCCATCCAGGGATACGATTCGCTCGTCTCCTGCGTCACCTATAAATACAACCCCGGGTTGACTCGCGCCGCTATCCGCGCCAAATGCAACATGGTCGACTTAGGCGGCAATAATGACGCTGTGAATACCGCGCTGGAGATGGATGCCGATGCTACCGCCGCCGGTATTACAGTCGTGCCCGACTGCGGGCTCGCGCCGGGCATGGTCTCCATCATCGCCGCGGACGGGATCAATCAGTTTGCCTCGGTCCAATCGGTCAAGATCCGTGTCGGCGGATTACCCCAGTCTCCGCGCCCTCCGCTCAATTATCAGATGGTGTTCAGCGCCGAAGGGCTCATCAACGAGTACTGGGAGCCCTGCGTTATTCTTGAGGACGGTAAGAAGAAAACAGTCAATCCAATGACCGGTGTCGAACTGCTGAGCTTCGATGGTATTGGCAAGCTCGAGGCGTTCTACACCTCGGGTGGCACGTCAACCCTTCCCGAAACCTATGAAGGAAAGATCGAGAATCTCGATTACAAGACGATCCGTTACCCCGGACACTGTCAGCTCTTCAAAGCGATGCTTGATATCGGCCTCGCCTCCTGGCAGCCCATCGCCGCCGGCGGAGTACAGGTTCCACCACGCGAAGTCCTAAAAGCCGTGCTCGATAAAAATCTCAATTTCGGCGGTCCGGATCTCGTGCTGGTTCGCATCACTATCGAGGGCGAGAAAGAAAGCCGACTCAAGACGCTGGTCTACGAGATCGTCGACCGTCAGGATTCCAAGACCGGTCTTACGGCCATGATGCGCACCACCGCTTTCCCCGCGGCGATCATCGCCTGGATGGCCGCCGCCGGACAGATCTCCGTCAAAGGTGTCAAGCCGCAGGAGATCGCCGTATCACCCGCGCTCTTCCTGCCGCAACTCAAAAAGCGCGGCATCAATTTGACCATGCGAGAGGATTAGACTACCACAGATCGGCAGGGAAGACCACCTCGAATGAGGTGGTTTTTTTTGGGTAGATAGTAACGGTCAGCGAAACAGTATCTGTCATTGGCAGGTAAATGACTCGAAGTTGCCGTACTCCGATCGGGATTCCGGACAGCATAAACGAGCCGGAGCTCTCTGGATTGACCGCCGCAAGAGCTGTCCCGCCCGTACCATTCGGATATGGAATTTCTACAAGCAGAGATTCCGCCATCGCGCCCGGGGGACTCATTTTCGCGTCAAGCACTGCACCAGTGATGCTGTTGCTAAGCAAATCATTTGTCGAACCCGCGAATACCTTATCGATATTACTCCCTGAACCGGTCGAACGGATCAGTGTGTCCTGAAGAATATAAGCCGAACCCCAGCCATCCGTCTTGAAATCTCCGGCATTCTTCCCCTGACTGATATACGGTCCCTTCCAGGTCGCATATGCTCCCGGATTCTGGACCAGCGCATCGAGACTGGTCGGGAGCGCTCCTACATCTCCGACATAGCCAAAATCAACTCTCGCCCCGGAACTGTAAGCGGCGGGATTCCCCACCATCGCCTCCACCAACGCTTCCATCTCCACCTTAGTCTGTTCTGCCTGCGCGGTCGATAACGACGCTCCCATCTGTCTAACTGCGACTCCGCTCACGATCCCGATAATGATGATCGTGATCACCAATTCAATCAGCGTGAAGCCCGCCTGTTTTCGGACACCGTTCATCATCACATGCACCCCGCCGTGACCACAGAGAACGAAGAACCATCGGAGAGCGATATTTGCAGAGTGGTGTTGCTCATCGGGACTCGCGAGCTATTCCCTGATCTCGAAGCGCGCATGCCATCCACCCAGATGCGTACTGATTCGCCCGCCCGGATCGTCTGGGTTCGCGAAAAGGTTGTCAATTCGCCGCTCCCTTTGCGCGATTGCGAACGATTGTACGCCGTCCGTCCACCAACCCGTACTCTGGTGTAGTATCCGGTGGGCGCGCTCCATGTCGCGGTCAGGCTGGTGATATTCACCGACGATGTCCCTGGATTCTGTACCCAGAACAAGAATCCGTCGCAGTGGCTCCCTTGACCTCGCGCGGTATCAGAATTCGGCACATGCACCAGCACCCCACCTCCGCCTCCTCCGGTGAAGAGCGAACCATAGGTCCAGAGATTCTGCGTGAGCCGCAGATCCGCATTCGTTGAGGTCGACGGGAGAATCGTAACGATCCTTTGCAAAGTGTCGTCCAGAGGTTCGTAGATCACCTCAAGAGCATGGTGCCCCACCGGCAGCGAGTCAAAGCTATAGTATCCATCCTCCGTAGGATGTTTGATCCGCGTCGCCGTCCCGCCCGAACCATTCGGGTAAATCAGTCGCAAGGTGATGGAATCCTTGTACATCGTCCCTGGAGGCGTGCCGTCAAAATCAGTGACCGAACCACTCAATGAGTTTCGCAGCAGGGCGTTTGTGGACGAAGCCAGTGTCCTTATGATCGAACTTCCCGAACCGGAGGACTGAAGTGTAACTCCTCCGGAATAGGCATAGGCGCTTCCCCACGCATCTGTACCCAAGTCCGAGGATAACTGCGCAAACGAACTCCGCAAGTACGGTCCCTTCCAGGTCGCGTAGCCGGGGTTGGTCGTTAATGCCGAAAGGTTAGACGGCAGAGCGCCGACGTCACCCACATATCCGAAGTCGGATCTCGTCCCATTGGTCGTCAGTTGCGGATTCCCTACGATCGCCGACGCGATCAGATCCATCTCCTGCTTCGTCTCTTCTATCTTCGCGCTCTCCGAGATCGATCTTCCAGACCGCATCGCCACGGTCATAAGGATACCGGCTATGACCAGCACAATGACAACCTCAACAAGTGTAAACCCCTGTTGACCGCATCCACGGTTGTGGTGCATCGATCGCATCTGCCTAGTACTCCACCACTACCCAGACCTGTGTACAGTAGGCTGGGAAATTCGAGTTCTGGCCGCGAAGATCTACACCTGCTTGCAGGCTGTTTATGTCGCTCCAGGTCCAGGCCGCATTGGTCGACGGATTAGAGGTCCACACGTGCGAGTACGTGGTCCAACTGGACGACAGTGAGTTCGACGCTCCAGTGTAGTTGCTGCCATTGACGCGGATGATCGGCCGTGCGTCACCCTGACTCTGCGCCCGTCGACAGCGGACATACACTGTAACTCTCGATGGCGTGCAAGCGCCCGCAACCGGGTCAGACAATGCGTAGAGATCGGTTCCCCATGAGTTTGATGCCCGCTGCACGATTGTCGTCGCGTCGTCTGCCGAAACCTCATCCACGCACTGCCAGTTCGCACTTGAACACCCGGTCAGTTCAGATTCACTTCCTGCGCCACTAGGTCTGATTGTCACCGATAAGCCGCATCCACTGCTGTTTCCGCCGAAATAACCGGAGGAGAACTTAAATATTGGTGGATCGGTATTCTGGTGACGGGGCAATACCGTTATTTGTCGCGCCAGCGTATCATTCTGGGGAAGGTATATCACTTGCAGAGGGTGTATCCCTGCGGGGATCGAATCGAGCAGAAACTCGCCTATGGCCGAGGGGGTGTAATTCTTGGCGGATGTACCACCGACTCCATTCGGGAAAGTCACGCGTACGCGAACTGAATCTTTTTTTATCGTCCCCGGCAGTGAGTCATTGGCATCGGCCACGATTCCCGCAAACTGGTTGCGCAGGTAATCAGAAGTGTTATCAGCGATCTTCTTGCTGATCGTACTCCCGCTCCCGGTGCTGGTGATCGTGAGCCCACCAGCGTACGTGTACGGCTCTCCCCAGCTATCTACTCTGAAGCTGGTCGTATCCTGGCTGTAGCCGGAAGGGATATACGGACCATCCCACGTTGCAAATCCGGGATTTGTATAGAGCGCGTTCAGCGACGGTGGAAAAGAGCCGACATCCCCCACATAACCGAAATCCGACCGCATGTTGTTAGTGGTCCGATTCGGGTCGCCGACGATTCCGTTCGCCAGCATCTCCATCTCTAACTCGGTGGTGACCTGTTTGTTGTCTTCGACCAGTCCGGTTATACTTCGCATGGCCACTGAAATCAGAATACCGACTACTACTATCAGCACCAGTAGCTCCACAAACCCAAACCCTTGTTCGCGCCTGTTACGCATCACCACAACTCCTGTGGCAAAGTCAGTTCCACATAGGGGGAAGACCCCGGAACAACTGCCAGCTTGCGGCGAAGAGTGTCATTCGATGGCAAGTAGATCGCACGAATATCGTGCAGTCCGACCGGGATCGAATCAAAAGCAACTTCGCCGTTGCTGTTCGGATATTTGGTTCGGGTACTCCATCCGCCGATACCATTCGGCACCACCACCTGCACTCGCAGCGAATCTTTGTAGAGCGGACCCGGAGGCGTTCGCCCGGCGTCGAAAACAACTGCGTTGACCTGATTGCGCAGAAGGTCATTCAAGTTCGATGCCAGTTCACGTGTCAGCGTTGAGCCGCCGCCATTCGAGGTCAGTGTCAATCCCCCTGAATAACCTATTGATAAGCCCCAGCCATCCTGCTTGAAAAGCGATGGCGAACCGCCAAGGCTGAACTGATCAGTGATATACGGCCCCCGCCAACTGCTATATCCCCCGGGGTTGGTCACCAGTGCATCGAGGTTTGGAGGCAACGCTCCAACATCGCCAAGATACCCATTTGTGGTACCACTCGTTCCGCCCTGGCTGGATTGCGTTCCGACTATCGCCTGCGCGATTCGCTCCAACGCCTGCTTGGTCTTCTCCGTCTTGGCGACCTCATTGGTTGTTCGCAACGACCGCATCGCGACCGTCGCCAGAATTCCAATGATCACCAGCGTGATGACCAGTTCGATGAGGGTATAGCCTCGGCTGTTTATTCGATATTGCATACAGATTTCCGCTTCTCTGTAATATCGGCAAAAATGCCAATTGGCTGAGCCGCTAAGTCATTGGTAGGCTTGAAGCAGAAAGGTCTTAGAGATATCCTTAAACCGCGGAAATTCGGTTGTCGACATCGCCATCCATGAGTACACTATTACTATGAATTACGGAAAGACCGCTGTGACACTACCTTCTGTTAGGAGAGCCTTATGACGAGCAAGATCGCCGAATCACTTCGTCTTGCTACCCACCCCGTAGCGGTCATTTGGAGCGACACGACGGTCGAAGGAGCCAAAGCGTTTTCGCCCGGAAAAATGGGATGCGTTCTTACCATGTTCGCGCAAACAGCCGTCAAGGGGACAATCGCGTCATTTAGTCGCGCCAACTATGGGTGTTTCGGCGGTGGCGTCGGTCTGGGATTTGGCAATCGGTACGAAGATTTCCCCGGTGGCGTGGATTGCTTCTGCCATTTCCTCTCCGACGGAAACGAGCGCTCTCCCATAGGCAAAGCCATCGGTGATAAAATCGCCGCATCCGGGGCCGGGCACTTCGCCCGCACGTTCCAGGTAGGAGAAAAGTACGTGAAAGACGCGGCAATCACACGTACTTTTGTCAATGCTCTGCCGATGCGGGATATCCCAACTGAGTTTGTGCTTCTGAAACCACTGTCTCTCAGTTCGCCTGAGTCTGACCAGATCAAGAGCGTCACCTTTTTCGTCACGCCTGACCAGTTATCCGCCCTTGTGGTGTTGGCTAGTTATCTGCGTCCAGAGGAAGAAAATGTTGGTGTTCCATGGGGCGCCGCTTGTCAGGTCGCCGGGATCTTCGCCTACCGTGAACTGGAAAAACAGCACCCCAGGGCATTGATCGGACTCACCGACATTTCCGCCCGCAAGTACACCCGGTCATCTCTTGGCAAAGAAATACTGGCCGTTACGTTGCCATTCCCGAAGTATCTTGAAATGGAAGTTTGCGTTAAGGGGAGCTTCCTCGAAGGAGAACTCTGGAAATCGCTTCTCAGTGAATGATGACTGCAGAACAATAAAGTCCCGTAGGTCGAAACCCAAGCCCGCAGGGTCGGCGTAGCCGAGGCTTCGACAGAATTTGTGCGTCTGTTGGTCATGATTACTCCCAGGACGAAAGAAATCTAAATGAAAGCGGTGATGCAAGGGGAGAAAAGAGGGGAATGTCGAAACCTCGCTTCGCGACTCGCCTGCGGCGAGCAAGGGTTTCGACCTACAACACTGAACAAATTAAATTCGATTGTAATTGCTCGCGACGATGAGGGATATGCCAATGAAGTTTATTCTTGTATTCGGTTTACTTGGATTGTCCTTACTCCAAGGATGCAGCAAGGATACCATTTCTCGAGACGAAGTCGTAGGACAATGGTCACTCTTGCCGGACTCGAGAGCATTTCTTCCAACAATCTTGAATGGCGTGGATGTAACGTTGATCATACGAGGGGACAGCAGTTTTTCAGTTGCCAATATGCCAGGTGACGTGATATACGGTGGCATACGCGCAGATTCTATCATGTTCTCTGGCGACGGTAACTGGAAGGTGGGTAAAATCGAAGGTGAACAATCTATCTTGTTCGAAATGAATGCGATCAGTCCACAAGATCATTCGAAGCAAAATGCCAAATTCTCATTCCGGGTCGTGAGGGAGAAGTCCGGCCTCCGCTTGCGTCGACAATACAGTGATCCGGATTCTCCGTATTTGATCGAATTTGAGAAAGTGGAGTTGTCGAAGTAGAATACTTGCCGACTAACTCAATGAAGCAAAGAAATGACGACTGAACCTTGTTGTTAGTGGCAGGTCCTCAGGCGGACCTGCCCTACTCTGGCATCGGTATTATAGTCCCGTAGGTCGAAACCCGAGCCCGCAGGGTCGGCGTAGCCGAGGTTTCGACAGAATTTGTGCGGTTGTTGGTCATGATTGCTCCCAAGCCGAAAGAAACCAAAATGAAAGTGGTGATGCAAGGGGAGAAAAGAGTGCAAGAGTTTCGACCTACGAAACTGATATAGACAAAAAAAGCCGAGTCAGCTGACTCGGCTTCTTCTCAGAACGTATCGTTCTCCCAAGTTGATTCCTTGGGCGGGATCTTCACGATCAAATCGGACTTTATCTTACACTGACAGGCCAACCGCGAGTGGTCGGTCAATCCTTCCGCTTCATCCAGCATATCCATCTCATCTTCTGACACCGGATTCAAGGTATCGAATCCTTTCTCGATGATGATATGGCAGGTGGAGCAGGCGCAGTTGCCGCCGCAATTGTGATCGATCTGGATATTGTTATTAAGCGCCGCGTCGAGTACCGCGGTCCCCTCGGGGACCTCGACCTCTATGTCCATCGGCAGAAAACGTACTTTTGGCATTCGGCTGACTTCTCCTACAGACTCCACTAACTCGACCGGAGTCGCACTGTTCCCGGAAAGTGGTGTCATCACTCGGTCCCTCCGGCTCGATAGACCACAATATTGCTGTGCTCGTTGCCAAACCGGATCGACTTCGCCACACCCGAGAGGCGGGCGGTGATGTACATGTACACCCAGGGCGGAATAATAGTGGAGGAACAGCCGCGTACCAATACTTTTTTCCCGGTGTACTGCGACCAATCAAAGCGCGAGGCCTTTTCAATGAAGGCATCCTCTAACAGGATGCCTTCAGTCATGAATTCCTTGGGATCAATAATGTCGAATGTCACGCGATATCACCAAACCCGGTCAGGCGAGTGTGACATTAACAACTGAAGGACGAACCGCACCCGCAGGAACGTTTCGCCTTGGGATTGATGAACTGGAAGCCACCGCCCATCAGACCGCCCTTGTAATCAAGCGTGGTCCCGGCAAGGTACATGAGAGCCTTCAGGTCGACCCGGACCTTGAGGCCGTCAAAATCGAACTCCCGGTCAAACTCCTGGGGGGCGTTATCAAAGGACATCGAATAGGACATCCCCGAGCAACCGCCAGCCGCCACGCCGAGGCGCAAAAAGAGCCCTTCTTCATTCTCCTCAGCGATTAGTCGCTTTACTTCCGCCACGGCATCCGGGGTGACGAAGATAACCTGTTCGGTAGTACCGGATTGGGTCTGTTCAGTCATACCAGAGACATCTCCATATATGTGTTAATAGCTCATATTTGTCCAAGTTATCGGCTGGACCTACCCAGATAACAACAATGCTTTCAGAAGGTTCACTGGGGCCGAAGAATTTTCCTGGCTGGCTTTTCTGTCCAAAGTCCAGGATAGCAAAGACCTTTCATAGTAGGTTAACGAGGTCTCTAAGGGAATACTAGTTATTGGGAGTCTACTTATCTACATTTCCGACAAAGAAATGGCCAAAAAAATGCCTTTTTGTCAATAATGTTGTGGACTAAGGGCATCTTTTTTACTATTATCCGCGTCAATAATGGAAGAAGTGATAAATGTTAGTTTTCGTCCATTTTGAACAACTCGTTGTCCTATAAAGGAATATAAAACATGCAGCTGTCTCGCAAAGCCGACTACGCCCTCCGCGCAATCCGGCACATCTCATCTTTGCCCAAAGGGAAGTTGGGCTCCATCAATTCTATCGCCGAAGCCGAGTCTATTCCGCGCGAATTCCTCGCCAAGATCCTCAAAGATCTGACGCGGGCCGGTATTTTGGTCTCTTTCCAGGGAGTAACCGGGGGATATCGTCTGGCCAAGCAGCCCAAAGAGGTCACTTTCCTCGACGTGATCGAAGCCATCGATGGCCCGATCCATCTCAACCTCTGCACCGAGCAGGGGACCTGCACCTGCGATCAGTTCAACAAGTGCGATATGAAGGACTTCTGGTCTGTGCAGGACGACCAGATCAAGAAGGCGCTATCCAAGCATCATTTCGGTCGCTACAAACGCGTTCGCGCCTAACCAGTGCCTTCTGCGAAAACGACTTCGCGCGCCATCTCTGATATTGGGATGGCGCTTTTTTTTTGCTGAAATCGTAGAGTTGTCACCATGACAATAAACCCGTTGTACATATCGTCCGGCTCTGCGTATGTTATGCGGGAAACATGGTGCAAATCGGGCGTCGATTTGACTGAACGGACTGCCGGGCACATTGTTTAAGCATTAGCAGATTCTGAACGAAGGAGTAAAAGCGGTGGAGACGATGAAACGATTTGAGGATAGCCAATACAAGGTCAAAGTCGGGCTGGCGGAAATGCTTAAGGGCGGCGTCATCATGGATGTCACCACTCCCGAGCAGGCGAAGATCGCCGAAGATGCCGGGGCCGCGGCGGTCATGGCCCTGGAACGCGTCCCGTCCGATATTCGCGCCGAGGGCGGCGTCGCTCGTATGGCCGACCCGGACATCATTGAAGGGATCAAGCGGATCGTCACCATTCCCGTCATGGCGAAATGCCGTATCGGGCACGTCATCGAAGCCCGCGTCCTGGAATCTCTTGAGGTCGATTTCATCGACGAGTCCGAAGTGCTCACTCCCGCCGACAACAAGTACCATGTCGATAAATGGAAATTCAAAATACCGTTCGTGTGCGGATGTCGCAATATCGGCGAGGCGCTTCGCCGGGTTGCCGAGGGCGCGGCCATGATCCGCACCAAAGGCGAGGCCGGCACTGGTGATGTCTCACAGGCGGTCAAACACCTTCGTGAGATCAATTCGCAACTTCGTGCCATGACCGTTATGACCGAGGACGAATTATACGGCTTCGCCAAAGAGCATCAGGTCTCTGTCGAGGTTGCCCGCATGGTCGCCAAAACCGGGAAACTTCCAGTGCCGAATTTCGCCGCCGGCGGTGTTGCCACTCCTGCCGATGCCGCGCTCTGTATGTGGCTTGGCGCCGAAGCAGTGTTTGTCGGCTCGGGGATCTTTAAGTCCTCTGATCCGATCCGTCGAGCGAAAGCGATTGTCTCCGCCACGACCCACTGGCAGGAGTATCAGATCATTGCCGATGTCTCACGTGGTTTGGGCGAACCAATGAAAGGTATCGCCGCGGAGTCGATTCCGGCAGAGCACCAACTTCAAACGCGATAAACTGTTTGCGCATGAGAATAGAGACGGCGTGCCATGCGGTACGCCGTTTCACTATATCCGGGGAATATCGAGTATGGCTCATGAATGATTACACGAGACTAACCGTAGGAATTCTCGCCCTGCAGGGCGACTTCGAGAAGCACGAACAGCAGGTGCGCGCCCTTGGCGCTCACGCGCGACTGGTCAAACTGCCCGCCGACCTTGACGGTGTCGACTGCCTCATCTTCCCTGGAGGCGAATCAACCACCATGTCTATATTAATGGACAAACATCATCTCCGTCAGCCACTTAAATCATTTGCCCAAAATCACTCGATCTACGGAACCTGCGCCGGTATGATACTGTTGTCCAACAGTATACAGGATAATCAGTCGGGCGTGGAGCCGCTCCGCTTAATGGATATCGAGGTTTTACGGAACGGATATGGCCGTCAGGTGTTTTCCTTCCAGGAAGAGGTTACAGCCAATTTGCCGGGGTATGCTGACAGATTGAACGCGACCTTCATCCGCGCTCCGCGCATTGTGCGCTATGGCAAGAGTGTCACCGTGTTAGCGCGATATGGAGAAGATCCTGTATTGGTAAGGCAGAGACGGTTTCTTGCCAGCAGCTTTCACAATGAACTGAGCACAGAGACGATTGTCCTAAAGTACTTTTTGGACATTTTTTTTGCTGACAACCACTAAATCAAACGTATATTACATAGATGAATAAAGTCTTTTTTACGCAGTCGGTCGGTGACCGTTCGGCTCACGCGGTGAAGCCGAAAGCGCCGACAGTGGCGGAGCGGATGCAGACCCCGCACGTTCGACTGCCACGGTGGATCAAGATCACGCCGACTTCGAATCCGAATTACCACCGTATCCGCCAGATCCTGAAAGACAATGGTCTGCACTCCGTCTGTCAGGAAGCGTCCTGTCCCAATATCCGTGAATGCTACGGAGAAGGAACCGCGACCTTCATGATCCTCGGACATCACTGTACCCGGGGTTGTAATTTCTGTGATGTCATCAAAGCGCAGCCGCTCGGTCTCGATACCGAAGAGCCGGCCCGCCTGGCCCGAGTGGTCGCCGAGTTGAAATTGAAACAAGTCGTCATCACTTCGGTGACGCGAGATGACCTGCCGGATGGGGGAGCCTCTATTTTTGCCCGGACTATAGAGCTCCTCCGAAGGCAGGATAATGATGTCAAAGTCGAATTCCTCGTGCCGGACTTCGCCGGCAACTTCGACTCCGTCAAGATCGTTCTTGATTCCGGTGTCGATGTCTTCGCTCATAATGTCGAAACGGTCGGTCGCCTCCATAAGCGAGTGCGCGGCGCCGCCAAGCTCGATCGCTCTTTGTCCGTACTTCGCTACGCCAACGATTATTCGCCTCGTCCAGTTGTCAAAACGGGTATAATGGTTGGTCTGGGTGAGACCAAAGAGGAATTGGTGGAATTGATGCATCAGATCTACGCGACCGGGTGTGATATCGTGACGATAGGCCAATATCTCAGACCATCACTGGCACACCTGCCGGTCGAGCGTTTCTATCTGCCGGAAGAGTTCACTGAGTTAGCGCAGATAGGGAAAGAGATCGGCTTCGGCCACGTTGAGGCGGGGCCGCTGGTCCGCAGCTCATATAAAGCGTTTCACCAGTCGAAGGGAATACTGGAGAAGGCATGCTGAAGCAGATCATCATGGCACGCCACCACGGCTTTTGCATGGGGGTGAAGCGGGCTATCAATATCGCCGAGGAAACCGCGCAGGATAAATCGCGCAAGGTCACCATCCTGAACGAGATCGTCCATAACGAGACTGTCGTCCAACGCTTCCTCGACCAGGGCGTGGGCCAGGCGTACTCGCTTGACGATGTCAAGGATGGCACGTTGATCATTTCCGCCCACGGTATCGCCCCGTACGTCATTGAGAACGCCAAGGCCAGAGGGCTGGATGTTATCGATGCTACCTGTCCCTTGGTCACCCGCATTTACAATATCGTGATGAAGGTTATCGAGAACGGTTATCACGTCATTCACTTCGGTGATCCACATCACGACGAAACCCAGGGTGTTGTTGGGCATGCTCCTGACAAGATCACGGTCGTCACCTCAAAGAATGAACTGCCGAACCTTCCGGACTGGACCGACCGCAAGCTCGGCCTCACGTCACAATCGACCTGCAATCAGGAAGAGGTGGCTGAGTTCCAGAAACTGGCCAAGGTGAAATGGCCGCATATCGAGATCTTTGATACCATCTGTAACGCGACAACCCAGCGTCAGAATGCTATTCTCGACCTGGCCCCCCAGGTTAATATGGTGCTCGTGGTCGGCTCCAAGACCTCGGCCAACTCTGTGCGTCTGGCGCAGATATCCGACGCCATCTGCGGACGCGGAATATTGATATCATCGGCCGCTGATATCAAGGATGAGTGGTTCGCTGACGATACTATAGAGAAGGTCGGTATCTCCGCCGGCGCGTCAACCCCCGAATTCCTTGTCGAGGAAGTTATCACCCGACTGGTCGCCATCTCTGGTGGGACCGCCGAAGTAGTGGTGCCGGACCGTCGCGAACGCATCAGGAATTCCGCCAAACAGGCGGGCTGATCGGGCATTAAGGACAGATTATGGTGGCTCATCTTGGTGACTTCTTCATCTTCACCGCGGCAATCGGTTCTCTGTTGTCCGCGGTCTTCTATTTTCTCGCCTGGCGCGGCAAAGAACACTTCCAGAGTTTAGGCCGACGTTTCTTCCATCTGACGACCGTCGCCACGATCGGCGCTCTCTCTACGCTCATGTACTTGATCCTGACACACGACTTTTCCGTCGCGTACGTATACTCGTATTCCTCGACCGATCTCCCGCTCCATTACCTGATCGCCACACTGTGGGGCGGACAGGAAGGTACCTTCCTGCTCTGGCTTTTCTATACGGTGGTTCTTGGCACCATCATGATGTTCACTGCAAAGCAGTTCGAGCGCGGCAACATGTTCTTCCTGAACCTGTTCGTTCTCTCGCTGCTGCTCATCATGATCAAGAAATCTCCCTTTGAGATCATGCCGGTCTTCCGCGAAGAAGGCGCGGGCCTCAATCCGCTTCTTCAAAATTTCTGGATGACCATTCATCCGCCGATCATGTTCTCCGGCTTCGCCGGAACCGTCTTCCCGTTTGTCTTTGCGTTAACCGCTCTTGTTGAAAGAAAATATCACGTGTGGTCCGAGGCGGCCCGTCGATGGACCCTGTTTGCCTGGGGGACCCTTGGAGTCTCACTCATTCTGGGTGGCTACTGGGCATACGAAACCCTCGGTTGGGGTGGATTTTGGGCGTGGGATCCGGTTGAAAACTCGTCGCTCATTCCCTGGATATTTCTGACAGCGCAGGTTCACTCGCTCTTTATCAAGCGCCAGCGCCGTGGGCTCCTCCGCTTCTCGCTGTTTGCGGTCTGCATGAGTTTCTGGTCCGTGCTGTACGGCACTTTCCTGACACGCTCCGGTGTACTGGCCGATTTCTCGGTGCACTCTTTTGTTGATCTCGGTATCAACGCGTTTCTGGTCAGCGGATTGTTCCTGTTCATAGGACTTGGGCTCTTCTTCCTGGTCCTGCGTTGGCGCGATATCACGCCCGAACCATCATATTCCAAAGTCGCGTCGCGCTCCTATCTGGTCACTCTCGGTGTAGTCGTTCTGTTCATTGGTGGACTGTTAGTGTTGATAGGCACTTCCGCTCCGCTGCTGACCCGCGTGACGGAGAATCCCTCAAATGTTGGCCAGAACTACTATTTCACGACTATGACTCCGGTGGCGGTCTGTATCCTTCTGCTCATTTCGCTTTTCCCGGTTTTCCGTTGGAATGATGGGCTTTCCCGTAAGAAGCTGCTCATTATCGGCAGCTCGGTATTCGCGGTCACCGTGCTCACTCTCTTGCTCACGGGATTCACTTCAGAGATCATATATCTGGCGCTCTTTGGCGCCGCGGCCTGGGCTCTTGTGGTGAACAGCTACGTGCT
>JAYRFH010000147.1:0-3529 GCA_041908405.1 Candidatus Zixiibacteriota bacterium | reverse complement strand
GCTTCGATCGCGTCCTCATACGCCGGCCAATTCGGGTCGACCGGTGGATGGACCGAATTCCGCATCTGCTTGATGAATACGTCGAGGATCGGGTTCGATGTGAAGTACGGATCCTTCTGGGCCTCTTTGCTCGACGGATTCGCCGAACGGTTCGCCTTACAGAATGCCACTTGCGCCTCCGGCGACGTCATGAAATTGATGAACTTGATCGCCGCCTCTTTCTTGTCGGATTTTGCATTCACCGCCAAAAACTCGCCACCCAGGAACGAACGTCCCGGAAATCCCCAGCCCGGCATCAGAAACGCCGCAAGATTGATCTTCCTGTTCTCCAGTTCCACCCGCTTTACCAGCCAATCACCGGAAATAATAAACCCGATCTTCCCGTCCAGAAACGCGTCTTCGATTGACCGCTGATCTCCGACAAACGCGATCGAATCATGTATCCGCTTATAGTATGTCAGCGACGCTATACCATCCTCAGACGATATAATGCAATACTTCCCGTCATCGGTGAATAACTGCGCCGACCATGACCAGAAGAAGGGGAGATACTTTTTGTACAGCCTATGTTTCTCAGCAGTATTTGACCCCCAGCCATAGATCCCCTTGCCCAATTTGGATATCTTAAACATTGCGTCACGCCACTGCACCAACTCTACAGGCGCCCAATCCGGTGCGTATCCCACCTGGGTGAGCAGGTCACGGTTGGCGAACAACACTCGCGTTCCCAATATCCACGGCTTGGCGTACACTTTTCCCTGATAGGTCGACATCGACCATCCCGAATACTCTCCGCTATCCGCCGCCATCTGGGCGCTGAGGTCCGCCAGATGCCCCTTGTCGGCAAACTGCGCGATCCAGTCAGACCCCAGTTCCAGCAAGTCCGGCCCCGTTCCTGAAGCCATCGCGATGACGATCTTCTCCTGGCCGTTTGCCCACGTGAGATCCGTCACATTCACCCGTATATCCGGGTTTGCCTTCTCGAATGCTCCCACCAACGAGTCTACCGTCGGCTTTATCCCTGGATCTGTCCAGAATTGCCACCACTCTAAGGTCGTCGATGCTGCCACTGGCAGAAAGGAGAACATTACTATGAGTGCAACAGCCAATATTCTATACATGCGGATTATCCTTCTTGTTTGCGGCCAGAATATAGATGCTCCCGTTCACCACGGAAACAAAAAACATTAGTTGCTTTCAACTCCCATCAAGTCTAAAGTCACTCCATGATCTCGCTTGTCGCAACCTCGCCAAATGTCTGGTTTGACATGGTCAAACTTCCCACGTTTATTGCGGCGATCATCGCCATCATCGTGGTGCTGTATACGACTTGTCATCGGGCCAGCCGCGACAAGTACCGCCCACGACCTATTGCCGGATTGCGCGCTGTCGATGACGCTATTGGCCGGGCAACCGAAATGGCCCGCCCGGTGCTTTTTACACCCGGATGGGGGGGAGATATCCAGCGACCCACAACTATCGCCTCCATGAATATTCTCGGTCAGGTCGCCGAAAAAACCGCCCAATATGACTGCCACCTGCTCTATCCGACCCATGATCCCGTCATCCAGTCGGTTGCGCAAGAGGTCATCCGCGAGAGCTACGTCCGCACGGGCTATCCCGACCGTTTCCGTGAAGATGACATCCGTTTTGTCTCATCCTCGCAATTCGGCTACGCCGCGGCAGTCGAAGGGATGATCAGCCGTCAACAACCCGCCGCAGTCTTCCTTTTGGGGACATTTGAAGCTGAATCTCTCATCATGGCCGAAACCGGCAACTCCGTCGGCGCGATTCAGATCGCCGGCACCGACTCAACCATCCAGCTCGCTTTTTTTATAGTCGCCTGCGATTACACGCTGATAGGGGAGGAGCTTTTCGCCGCTTCCGGTTACCTCTCGGGTGACCAGGCAATTCTCGCCTCTGTCCGCGCTCAGGATATACTGAAGGTCGTCATAACCCTGATACTCGTGCTCGCCATCATCTGGGGATTCGCGGTTCCTGCTTCGACATGGTGGAAATTCTGATGTCGCGACGCGTTGCCCAGATCGTCTGCGCCGTCTTCGGCGTCGCCATGTTCTTATTATTCTTCTCTCCCCATTCGACCGCGCGTGCAATCACGCTGACTATCACCACAGAGTATTGGCAGGTGATTTATGCCGCCGCCCTGATTGTCGGCACTATCTCATTCTTGCGAGTGAACCTGAAAAACATCCGGCGCGGGAATGAGTCGATTTACCGTATAGTCTCCATCCTCGGCCTGATTGCCATGCCGATTACCGCTATCGCCTGGGGTATCAATGTCGGCTCACCATTCATGTGGATATTCGAGAATATCCAAGTCCCGATGCAGTCCACCGTCTTTGCGCTCCTGGCATTTTTCGTCGCTTCAGCCTCTTTCCGCGGTTTCCGCGCTCGATCACTCCCGGCCGCCGTGCTGCTCTTGTCAGCGGTGCTCATCCTAGTGAGCCGATCGTGGGGCGAGGGAGAGATAGCGTCTGCGCTCATCTCCGCCGCCGACTGGGTGAGAGGTTACCCCTCCATGGCCGCGCGCCGCGCCATCCTCATTGGTATCGGGCTTGGCTCACTGACCACCTCGCTGCGCGTCATTGTCGGAATTGAGCGAACCTGGCTCGGAGGCGGCAAATGAAGCTGGAACCAAGACATTATACCTTCCTCGGTCTATTCGTTGTCGTCTTCGGCTCTATGCTCCTTGGCATTCGACCGGAGGTCAATATCTCTGACGATACTCGAAAGATGTACTCCTTCGTAGATTCGCTCCCCGAAGGCTCTACCGTCATCTTTTCATTCGATCACGAATCATCCTCGCTCCCCGAAATCCGCCCCGCCGCGTTGACACTACTGCGCCACTCCTTCGCCAAAGGTCACCGCGTCATCGGGCTCGCGTTATTGGCCGAAGGTACCGGCATCGGTTATCGCCTCACGGATATGGTAGCCAGGGAGCAGGGGAAGGTCTACGGCCGCGATTGGGTCTATCTCGGCTTCAAGCCGCAATACATCGCCGCAATCCTCTCTATGGGTGAATCTCTCAAAAAGACTTTCCCGCAGGATTATTTAGGGAACTCATACGACTCGATCCCGATGTTGACATCGATCGTCAACTATCAGCAGATCAATGCCGTCATCTCCATCGGCGACGGCAACATGGCCGTCCATTGGATAGAATACGGCCAGGCACGCTTCGGTGTCACCATCACCTCCGCCATGACTGCGGCGATGGTCACTACCTATGACCCGTATATCTCCTCGGGACAACTGCACGCTCTGATTGGTGGTCTTCGCGGCGCGGCCGAATACGAAACACTGGCCGGTCGAAGTGGGGGAGGGATGCGCGGCATGCTGGCGCAAGCCTCGGCCCACATTTATGTCCTCCTGCTCATTCTCATTGGCAACATTATATACTTCGCAGCGCGTCGGAGGGGAGCCTGATGGATATCAGCACTCTCATCGCCGGACTTTTGACCATTGCGATCCTGACGTTCCTCTACCGCGATAATCCTGTCTACAAAAT
>JAYRFH010000146.1:0-15565 GCA_041908405.1 Candidatus Zixiibacteriota bacterium | reverse complement strand
TAAGAAGCTGCTCATTATCGGCAGCTCGGTATTCGCGGTCACCGTGCTCACTCTCTTGCTCACGGGATTCACTTCAGAGATCATATATCTGGCGCTCTTTGGCGCCGCGGCCTGGGCTCTTGTGGTGAACAGCTACGTGCTGTTCGAATCGATAAGGCTCAACCGTTGGCAACCAGGTTACCTCTCGCACTGCGGTCTGGCGATCGCCCTGACCGGTGCCGCCCTCGCCAATGGCTTTGAAACCAAACAGCAGGTCAATCTGGTACAGAATCAGCCCCAAACTGTCATGGGATATCAACTCACTTTTACCGACACCCATCCCACTGAGAAGGGCTTCGACTGCCATGTCACGGTGGCTCATGGCGATGAGCAGTTTGTGGCCACTCTTCCGCACGAATTCCCGAAGAATCAAGAAGGCGTGATGAAGAAGCCGCATGTCGAGAATTATCTGACCTATGACCTCTATTTCTCGCCTTCGTCGATCGAACTCCCCAAAGAACAGCGTCAGGGAGAGTATTTCCTGACGAAAGGGGAGACCATTCAGGTTGACAAGTACGCGGTCACATTCCATCGCTTCGAGATGGGGAACCATGGCGATCAGGACAGCGCCATGAGCGCGGCCGCCCGCATTACTATCGCGTATGACGGCAAGACCGAAGATCTCGCCCCTGAATTGGTGGTAAAAGGAAACGAAGTCACGCCTATCTATTCCCGTTTCGACAACGATCGCGGCTCGGTCTTTATTGCGGGGATCCGCCCCGAAGATGGCGGCGTTCGCCTCGCTTTCGAAGGCGAATTTGTCCCCGCCGGTACTTCAACGCCCGGCTTGTTGGTCATTGAATTGTCAAAGAAACCGCTCATCCAGCTTTTCTGGGTCGGCTGTTTCCTGGCGTTTCTCGGCGGGTTCCTCAGCATGTATGACCGCCGTCGTCGCCAACAGGCGGCCGAAACTGAGCCAGCCGAAGAATCCGCGGAGCAGAAGCTTCATCCGGTTGCCAGCGACGCGGTCTAACCGCCGCGTTTCAGGTTCTTGTTGCGATTTCCACTGGAATTCCCTTCCTAGTTTTCATCTGGTCTGACCGCGTGTGGTCGATCCAGCCTGGAGAACCAATGAACAAAATACTGATGTGCAAGCTGTCCGGGCTTCCAGTCGGCACAGCGGTGGAAAAACGGATCCTGGCGAGACGAATCGCCGTTTTCAATGTGGATGGCCGTCTCTACGGAATCGAATCTGAGTGCAAACATATGAAAGCAAGTCTGGCCAACGGAGGAGTGAAGGACGGCATTTTGACCTGCCAATGGCATGGCTGGAAATATGACCTCGAATCCGGCGAGTGCCTCGGCCGACCGGGCATGAAACTTAGACGTTACGACATTGAGGTCGAGGGTGACAATGTCTACTTGCTATTGTAAGGAGCATGGATAGTGTTCAAGAAAGTCCACCGATATCTGCATGATATGACCCCCGCGCGTACGCCGGTCTTGCAGGAGATGGAACGATACGCTCGTAAGCACCACTTCCCCATAATTGGACCCCTGGTGGGACGTCTGCTCTACCAATTGGCATTATCCATTAAAGCAAAGAACATCCTCGAGTTGGGCTCCGGATATGGTTATTCAGCCATCTGGTTTGCCATGGCGATCGGCCCGAAAGGGAAGATCATCATGACCGATGGCGACAAACAGAACAAGGAGCGGGCGCTTGAGTATATCACTACGTCAGGGCTACGCACTTCGTTTGACTTCCGTGTGGGCGATGCCCTGCGGATCGCCCAAAAATTGCCGGGTCCGTATGACATCATTCTGAATGACATCGACAAGCATGATTATCCGCGCACGATCGACCTGGCGGCCACACGGCTTCGCAAAGGCGGACTATTCATAACTGATAATCTCATCTGGTCGGGTCGCGTCGCCGACCGCGATCAGGACCACACGACCAGGCGCATTGTCGAGTTTACCGAGCAACTTTACGCCGATAAGCGGTTCTTCACTACCGTCTTGCCGATTCGGGATGGGGTCGGAGTCGCTCTCCGAATCTAATTCGGTTTTCAGGTCCGGTAACTGCCTGATACAGTCGAAGGTTCGGTCAAAAAGTGCTCTCCGTGTCGTGATATCTGACCCGACAATCGGAACCGAATCCACACTAGTTCGTTATAAGGGATGAGAGCCTCTTAAAGTAGTCGTCCGATTTTCCGATATCCTCACAAGGGGACCCTCGATTCAACGGGGCGCTTTCGAGTTCAGAGGACCTATTTCCGATTCTGCTGGTTCTGATGGTTCGTGCCGGGAAGGTTGCACGGCCAGACCCTGAAAAGGGATAGTTCGGTAGATATTCGAGGTCGCGTTTTCGAGAGGAAAATGATGTTGAAAATCGAGAATTGTGTTGACAAAGAGGTCGTAGAAACGTTTTAATATCGGCTCGTGATCGCGGGCTAGGATGAGCGATCGCGGGTTCTGAAGTCTGATCTTCGCTATCCCGAAGGTCATGAAATCACTGTACCAGTAGTACTGTTTGTTGCGACCGCGTCGCAATTGATGAGGCGACTCATCACAACCCAGGAGGAAGTATGCCCCCCAAACGTGCCACGTTCATCACTTATGGCAACGATGAACAGTGCGCTGAAACTCGCCGTTTCATCGAAGATGCCGGGGTGGATCTCGATATTCGTGATCTTGAGAAGAAGCCGTTCACCGAAGATGAGATTCGCCGCCTGGTCGGCTATTTCAGCATAGAATACTTTTTGAATCCTGCTTCCAAGTCGTTCGCCAAATTGGGCTTCGACCGGGAATTGCCGGAACGCCACGAAGTCATCAAAATGATGGCGCAGGACAATACCCTGATCCGTCGCCCCATCATTCGCACCAACCGCCTCTTTACTATCGGATGCGACAAGCGACGCATCAGCGAGATGTTGCAGATCCCGATGAACGGGCGGCGGGATTCCGATGATGACCACGATTCGGGTCCGGGACATCAGCGCGTCTCCAGTTCCTCGAAATAGTCCACGGTGACTACCGTTTGCTTTTGCCGGGCAAGGACGTATATTCTGTCGAACAAAACGTCTAAGCTCGGACAAGAGTATGCCTATCGAACGTGAGATTCTCGAGACAGATATTCTTATAGTCGGGGCAGGGCCCGCCGGTCTTGCCGTCGCCTATCGCCTGGCGCAATTGTTCGCCGAAAATCCATCCGTAACCAAACCCGAGATCCTCTTTATGGATAAGGGGTCATATGTCGGCGCGCATTCGCTCTCCGGCGCTGTGATGGACCCTCGCGGTATCGCTGAGTTGATCCCTGATTACAAAGAAAAGGGCGCGCCGCTCGAAGCCCCCGTGTCGGCAGACTCTTTCTGTTATCTTACGCCGACGGGGAAGATCAAAGCCCCAATCAATCCGCCGCCGCTCGACAATCACGGCAATTACATTATCTCGCTGAACAAGTTCACCGCGTGGCTCGCGCAGCAGGTCGAAGCGATGGGTGTCGATATCTATGCCGGTATGGCCGGCTATGAACTGCTTGTCGAAGACGGCAAGGTCATCGGCGTCCAGACCGTCGACATGGGACTGGACAAGGATGGCACCCCGAAATCCAATTTTGAACCCGGTTCACTCGTTCATGCGAAAGTAACAGTCCTCTGCGAAGGCGTACATGGCTCTCTCACGCGTCAGGCGTTCGAAAAGATTCCGGACCTGACCAAAGATTGCCAGCCGCAATCATATCTCACCGGGGTCAAAGAGGTCTGGGAACTTCCTGCCGGACGTATCTCCGCCGGTCAAGTCGTCCATACAATTGGCTTCCCCGCTGAATCATACGAATATGGCGGCGGGTGGGTGTACGGTATGAGTGATACCATGGTCTCGGTCGGCTATTGTATTGGCCTTGATTCACCGGACCCGACCAACGACCCGCACGCGCGTTTCCAGATGTACAAATCACACCCGCTCATTCGTTCATTTATCGAGGGCGGCACGATGCTGCACTATGGCGCCAAGACCGTGCCCGTCGCGGGATTCTATTCTATTCCCAAACTCTACCATGACGGACTGTTGCTGGCGGGGGATTCTGCCGGGATGCTCAATCCACAACGCCTGAAAGGCGTTCATTTGGCTATCAAGTCAGGCATGATGGCCGGTGAAACGCTTTTTGATGCGGTGAAGTCCGGTGACTACTCTACCAATACGCTCAGAGAATACGAGTCAAGATTCCGCGCTAGCTGGGCGTACAAAGAGCTGTACGACACGCGTAATTTCCACGCCGGGTTCAAGTCGGGCCTGTTCGCCGGGCTGTTTCATGGCGGGATACAAATGGTTACGGGCGGACGCGGTCTCTTTGATCGTAAACCGCACCACCGTGACCACGAGTACATGCTAAAACTCGATCAGTTCGCGCAGAAGTTCGGCCATGCCCCGACACCCAAGGATATCAAGTTTGACGGCAAATTGACCTTCGACAAGGTGACCGATGTCTACAAATCCGGCACCATGCACGAGGAACATCAGCCGTCGCACCTGGTCATCGCCGACTACGACATCTGCAACAACAGGTGTACGCAGGAGTACGGCAATCCGTGTCAGCACTTCTGTCCCGCCGATGTGTATAACATGGTGGATGACCCGTCTCGCCCCGGAAAGCAAAAGCTGGAGTTAACACCATCCAACTGTGTTCACTGCAAGACATGTGATATCGCGGATCCGTATCAGGTAATCCGCTGGGTGACGCCGCAGGGTGGCGAAGGACCGAATTACACCAACTGCTAGGCTATAAGTTACAGCATTCCTATATAGGGCGGTCAACCGGCCGCCCTTTACATTTCCTCACTATCTTTTGATGAACTTTGAGGAACCTCGGGCGTATCTTAGGCAAGGAAGCAGAAAACGATGCTCGTAAAAGTTGTCGCCGTACAGGCGGTCATGGGAGGACGGCTCACGCTTGAAGCCAAGATACATATCTTCAAGCAGAGGCCGGACTTTGTCTGCCTGCCCGAGTATTACCTTATCGATCACACAGTGGCTGACTATCAGCGCGCCGCCCTGCGCCAAAGTGAGTACCTCGACTACCTCTGTCGTCTCTCCGACGAACTGCACACCTGTATCGTAGGTGGAACGATCGTTGAGGCCGCCGAAGGCCGCCTGTACAACACCGCCTTTGTCATTGACCACGGCTCTATCATCGGAAAGTACCGCAAACGCTATCCAGTCCCCGGCGAACTTGCCAAAGGGATATCCGCCGGCTCAGAAAACTTCGTCATGAATTGTGACGGCATCCGCATCGGCATGATGATCTGCGGCGATGTTTTCTACCCACACATGTATGACGAACTTCGAGAAGATGGTGCGGACATTATCTTCGTTCCGACCACGTCATTGTACCGTCCCGATGACTCGCTTTCTCAGAAGAAGCATCGTGATCAGAAGTTCTTCCTTGCGGGGGCGGCACAGGCCAACGCCTACGTCGTCAAAGTCTGTGGAGTGGGGGAGATCTTTGGACGACCGCTCCAGGGGCGCTCTCTGATCGCCGCGCCATGGGGCATCCTGCAACAAACTACCATGTACGAAGAACAGCAACCGCGCATCCTGGCCGCGACATTGGATATTGCCGAGGTCCGTGAATTCAGCCGGAAACTTCAAGCCAACCAGACTCGCGCAGCTCTCTCCAATCCTCTCAAATGACCATTAAAAAAGCCCCTCGCTGAGGGGCTCTTTTGATCTAACCTTATCTTATCGCTTAGTTGAACGCGCCGCGATTCACCCGCGCGACATTGTTCTCGATCTTGGCGGTTTGGAATATCCCCTCATACCAGCGGGAATACATCTCCTGCTGTTTGGCCGACATCACCTGATTATAGATGGAGTCTCTCTTTTCGTTGAACAGGGTCAACTCCGGAGATTGCTTTTCGATGAGCATCATAACTGCCGCGCCAGCCGAATAGGACACGGGCCCGACCAATTCACCCGGCGTGTTCATGGAAAACGCCGCGCTGATCGCGACCGGGTCACGGCCTAATTCGGACTGATAGCTGTTGCGGGTCAGCCAATCGGTGGTGTTATAGATCAACCCGTTCGCCTTCGCGGCGGCCTCAAGCGACATGCCACCACGCGCCATATTGACCACTCGCTCTGCCTCATCGCGACACATCTTGGCGATAGTCTCACGACGAACTTCTTGCGTCAACCGCGGCTTGGCTTCATCGAATTGCGCGTCTCCAGCCGGCAGTCTCTCCGCAACTTCGAGAATATAGAACGCGGAGTTGTTTTCCATCACTTGAGACACCGCGCCCGGCTGATTCTGGAACGCGAAGGAGTCCGCCGCGGCATCAAACCCGATCATTGGGATAGACATCTTTCGAGTAAATGGCGTGGTCGGCTTGACCTCCAGCCCGGCCTCACTGGCCGCCTGCTTGAATCCGCTCTCCTCAGCCGCCAACTGCACATCGGATAGCTTTTGGAACGCGGCATCCAGAGACTCCTGTGTCGGTTCGACACGCAGGAGGATATGCGCCGCGTTGGCCTGGTGCACTGGAGCGCTCCCCGGAGTCAGGACCGTGTCGCGGTAGCCCATATGCTTGATGATATGCCAGCCGAATTGCGTCCGGAACGGCTGACTGATCTCTCCCGCCTTCATACTGAATGAACGCTGGTCAAACTCGGCTACCATCTGACCGCGGCCGAACCACCCCAGATCTCCGCCAGCGGATGCAGAACCATCCTGTGAATACGCACGCGCCATTTCAGCAAAGTCCGCGCCTGCCACCACCGAATCATAGATGACGCGAAGACGTGCACCGGCGGCAGACCAATCTTCCTCTGTCGGTTTTTTTTCGATCATCGCGACATTGAGGATCGCCCGCTCATCCAGTTTGTATTTGTCCTTGTGAAGTTCAAAATACTGGCGAAGCTGCTCTTCGGTCGGAGCCGGCGCCGTCCCCGCGTAGCGGTTCTGGGAGATATTCACGAGCCCGATCTTGACTCTCTCAAATCCCTCAAGAAACGCCTGCTTTAACTCCGTCTCCGAAACGGACACGGTCTGCACGACGATCTCTTGCATCTTCAGACGCTCGATCTCAGTCCGGATCCCCGGCTCGATCTGCGCCCAGAATGATGCCCACTGAGGGTCGGCCATCGCCTGCACATACTTGTTATAGTCAAACTGACCATTGGTCTGGAAGGCATCTACCTGTTGCAGATAGGTCGGCGGCTGCATCCGAAGGTAGGAATAGAGCTCTTTCTCGGTCACTACGATATTATTCTTGGAAGCTTCTTGGGCCAGGAGATGGTCATGCACCAACTGATTCCAGGCCGTTTGCTCCAGTTCGCGAACTTTGGAGTCCGGGACATCGTAATCCGAACGCTGGGATTCATTCTGGTATAACTGCTGGTAGACCCGGTTATAGGTATCCCAGGCGATATTCTGGCCGTTGACGGTACCGGCATAGTTGGCCTGTCCGCCCATGGACCGGCCGGTGATATCCAGTCCCCACTCGAGAACGATCATTGCCACGAAAAACAACAGGACGATGATAATGATGGGGAAGATCATTTTCCGCAAAGATTCAAACATCTATTCAGACTCCTCTGGTTTATCTTACTCTGGTTCCGCCGGCGGATTGAGCGGGGGCCGAACCGACAATCCACCGAATATAATCAAACAGCCTGACTTAGCAACACGTTACGGGCGATCCGCCCTGAAAAATGTCTGTCCTTTGGACCGACTGTTTTGTAGTATCGGTACAATGATTAGATTCATGCTATGACCAAGGAGAAAGAATTGGTGGTACTGTCTGGCAAATCCCTATTTCGAACTCTGCTCATTGCCATAACTTGTTGTTTTCTAATAGATTCTGCCGCCCATGCGGCTTGGCCGCTGGCTGGCCAGATCGACCTCTCTTCCGGCTTTGGCGACTATCGCTCCGGTCGGTTCCATGCTGGACTCGACCTTCGAACCGGTGGAGCCCCCGGCAAGCAAATGAAAGCCCCCGTCTCCGGCTACATCTCACGTATTCGAATGTCCTACACCGGGTATGGAAAAGGGCTCTATATGGTCGGAGACGATGGCTACACCTATGTGTTTGGCCATCTCCAGGGGTTCAATCCGGAGCTCGAAAAGCTCGTCAAATCCCGACAAAATCATGCCAAGCGATATCATGTGGATCTGGAGTTTCCTAAGGACTCGCTTCGCGTAAAAGAAGGCGCCATGTTGGCGTACACCGGCCAGACCGGCGCCGGAGCGCCACACCTTCATTTCGAAAAGCGTGCCCCCAACAATCTTCCACTGAATCCGCAAACACACGGCTACAAATTGAGTGACAGAGTGAGGCCCGTCTTTGAGCGAATCGGCTTCCAATTGACCGATGACCACTCGCTCTTCTCCGATGGCTCCCGCAAGATATTCTACCCCGTGCGAGGGGCGGGGAAAGCCGGCACGTATAAACTCGATACCATTCTCTATTTCAATTCACCTTTTGGCGTGTTGGCTGACTGCTTTGACAAGATGCGCGATGCCGGTATGCGCCAGGCCGTCTACAAGCTGCAGGTCTTTGTGGACGAGAAGCCGTATTATGAAGTCCGACTCGACACGATCAGCTACGATGAGACCACTTCGGCAAATCTTATCTATGATTTCTCCGAAGCCGCCGATGGCGAACCGCGTGTGCGACGACTGTATCATCGCAACGGAAATGAGTATGCCGGTTCCACGGTCTTTGGGCTGGGGCAGGGACTAATCGGTCGTGAAGACAATCTCTCTTTTGGCCCCCACTCACTGCGCATCGTGGCTGAGGATGCGCTCGGCAATCGATCGGAGCTCAATGCGGCTTTTGTCTGGGGACCGGCCTCCGACCTGCGGGTCTTCGACTCAACAGTGGTAGTTGACGACTCGATCAAGGACTATTACTTCACAACACACACCGCCTACGACAAACTGGGTATTACTTCTTCCAATGTCTTCTTCAATCGCGGCGAACGCTGGTTTGCGGTACCCAAGTCGACTATCACGACGACCGGGTCAGGCGGCGCAAAAGTGCGCGTCATCAGTGATTCTCAGGAGCGCGCGATCTTCAGGTTCCAGTATATCACCAATGAGAAATGCCAGATCGCGGATTTCCCGTTCAACGGCTTTGCCACTCGGGGTATATTGCCGCCTGCTATTTCATATCAGTTGACCGATGATGGGATGATCGTCAAGGGTGAACTGGTCGGTCGTACCGGTTACCACGCTCAAGTGGAGCTTTTCATCGGCGACAGCCTCTTGGGAATCGAAACACTGAAGCACTTCTGTTCGATGAATCTCTATGCGTTTTTCATCCCGCCAAAGCCGGAATACCAGAAGATAACCCGCCTCCAACTTCGCTTCCAGAGTGAACTGGGCGTAGAACCCAAAGTACTGGATTCGCTCGATATTGTGGCGGCGGGTTTTGCCGACACGACCAGACTCTCTGTGGACAACGCCTTTGAGTTCTTGGTCGAGAAGAGTGATCTCTTTGCCCCCTGCTATATTGACCTCAAAAAGGTCGTGGTCGGACAACGAGGGGTACTCCAATTGGCGTCTGACTATTACCAGGTCGGGCCGGAAGACCTCTTATTGAAGGCCCCGGTGACGGTCAGGGCAATGACTATTGGGTCTCAACCACAGCCCAGACAGCTTGGCGTCTGCCGACTGGACAAAAAGGCCGACAAATGGATCTGGCTGGGGAGTGAGAACGAGACGGTCAATCGCCTGCGTGCGTCCGGCACGCGCGGAGGCTCCTACGCGATCGTCATCGACCGCGAGGCCCCCAAGATCAGTGGTCTGAATATCCCCGCAAACAAGCCGATCTCCGACCGGACTCCGGAAATAACATTCACGTTAAGTGACAACCTTTCCGGATTCGAAGATGACCGGAACATCACGCTTAAACTTGATGGCGTATGGCTTATCCCCGAGTACGACCCGGAAACCAAGATCTGTCGCACCGCTCCTTTGAAGCCGCTCGAAGCGGGCAAGCATACCCTGACTATCGACGTGATTGACCGCGCCGGTAACCCGGCTCAGAAGTCACTCGTGTTTGAGATCGCGAGCGGCAAATCATCGACGAAGAAGGGGAAGTAGCCGGGCATGTTCTTCCCGATCAAAGACGACAATCCAACCTTTCGACGTCCCTATCTCACGGTGACGTTGATCGTGGTGAACACGCTGATCTTTCTCTACACCAAATCGCTTGGCGACGAAGGATTCACTCGTTTCATCTATTCGTTTGGATTCACCCCGGACTTCTTCTTTGATACCCGGGATGCGTATGTCGTCCCCAGTATCGTCTACTGGACTCCGCTCAGTTCGATGTTCCTTCATGGCGGCTGGATGCACCTGATAGGCAACATGCTGGTACTCTGGGTCTACGGCAACAATATCGAAGATTACTTCGGACCAGTCGGTTTCCTGATCTTCTACATCATAGCCGGCCTGGCCGCGGTCGCGGCGTATGCCGTTTTCAATCTACAGTCTCAGATCCCACTCGTTGGTGCATCAGGAGCTATCGCCGGAGTGATGGGAGCGTACATGGTACTGCATCCGCGTGCGGAGATCACCGTGCTGATTTTCTTCTTCTTTATTCAGTTCATTGTCCTCCCTGCCAAGGTCGTGCTTGGACTCTGGTTCGCGATGCAACTAGTCATGTCGCTGCTGGGCTCAAGCTCTGGCGGGGGAGTAGCATGGCTCGCCCATGTCGGCGGCTTTATTTTCGGCTATGTTGTTCTTTGGTTACTTGTGAAGATCTGGGGGCGCCATCATGGCAATCGACCTGATCGACAGCAGATTTATAAGATGAACTGGTGACCAAACGCTTTGTCTGCTTCATCAAAACCTACCAGGATTCTCTTGCATTCAATGGGGACTAAAATTGAATAAGTTCATCTTCGTACGCCAATTTGCATCAGATCCTCCGCAAGGCGACCGCTGGGTGGTAGATGCTCCCTGTAAGTGATTAGAGAGCAAGGTGATAGACGACTAAAGGTCGGATGGACCTTTGCGTGACTCATCTTCCACCACGCATTCGTCCGCTATCCGCCTCAGGATAACAGCTTGATTTTCGAGACCGCCTCGGCCTATATTGAGTTTGTGAAAAATGTAACAGTCTCCGACGTACCGAATCGTCGGTCCTTCCATAGAGGAGTCAAAGTATGTTGATCACGAAACAGCAAGCCCTCGATTACCACTCTCAGGGTAAACGAGGCAAGATCGAAGTCAGTCCCACCAAACCATGTATCACACAGCTCGACCTGTCCTTGGCCTACACGCCGGGTGTTGCGCAACCATGCCTCGAGATCCACGCCAATCCTTCGGATGTCTACAAATACACCGCGAAAGGAAATCTGGTCGCTGTTGTGTCCAATGGCACCGCTGTGCTTGGACTAGGTGACATCGGCGCCGCCGCCGGCAAACCGGTGATGGAAGGGAAGGGCGTCCTGTTCAAAAGATTCGCGGATATCGATGTTTTCGATATCGAACTGGACACGCATGACCCGCAGGAGATCATTCGGTGCTGCCAGATATTGGAGCCGACTTTCGGCGGCATTAACCTGGAAGATATCAAAGCCCCTGAGTGCTTCCTCATTGAGGAAACGCTCAAAAAGACCATGCATATCCCGGTCTTCCATGATGACCAGCATGGCACCGCTATTATCTCCGGAGCGGCGTTACTTAACGCACTGGAGATCGTGAAAAAGGATATCGGCAAAGTCCGCGTGGTCTTTTCGGGAGCTGGTGCCGCCGGTATCGCCTGTGCCAAACTCTATATTTCGCTCGGTGTCAAACCTGAGAATATGCTGATGGTTGATTCCAAGGGCGTGCTCTGGGAGGGACGGGAAGACTTCAGCAATAACAAATACAAAGAATTCTTTGTCCGTAAAACCACCTGCCGCACGCTTGCCGATGCCATGAAAGACGCTGATATCTTTGTCGGTGTATCGGCGAAAGATCTGGTCACCAAAGATATGGTCAAATCGATGGGACGCGACCCGATCATCTTCGCTATGGCCAATCCGGATCCCGAGATAACCTATCCGGACGCTATGGACGCGCGCAAAGATCTTATCATGGCAACAGGTCGTTCGGACTATCCGAACCAGGTCAACAACGTCCTTGGCTTCCCGTTCATTTTCCGCGGCGCGCTTGACGTGCACGCAACGGCCATCAACGAAGAGATGAAGATCGCCGCCGTGAAAGCGCTGGCGAATCTGGCCAAGGAAGATGTTCCGGAAGAGGTCGCCCGCGCGTACGGAGTCGACCACTTCAAGTTCGGCCGCGAATACATCATTCCGAAACCGTTCGACCCACGGATACTCGTGTGGGAATCTTCCGCCGTGGCGCAGGGCGCCATCAAAACCGGCGTCGCCAAAAACCCGGTCGATATCGAGAAGTACAAGCACGATCTCTCCCTCCGCATCGGCAAGGGGCGCATCATCATGGGTGTGATGCACGAGAAAGCAAAGAATAGCCCGAAGCGGGTTGTTTTCCCTGAGGGCAACTCTCGCCGTATTCTGCGCGCCGCGCATATTGTGGCCTCCGACGGAATCGGCCACCCAATCGTCCTCGGTGACCCTGAAGAGATCAAACGAGTGGCGAAAGAGAATGACGTCGAGCTGACCGGCATCACGGTCATCGATCCGTCAACTTCGCCCAAGCGGGATTCGTACGCCCAGCGGTTCTTTGAAATGCGCCAGCGCAAAGGCGTGACTCAGGACAAGGCAAAGCACATCGTCCAACAGCGCGAGTATTTCGGCATGATGATGCTCGAGATGGGCGACGGCGACGCGGTCCTGGCCGGCGTGACCACGGAGTATCCGCAGACCATTAAACCTGCCCTGCAGATCATCAAACTGGCTGACGGCATCAAGCGTGTCTCCGGCATGTTCGCCATGATCCAGAAGGATCAGGTCTATATGTTTGCTGACACGACAGTGAATATCAATCCGACTGCCGAAGAACTGGCCGAGATCGCCATTCTTTCGGCCAAGGTAGCGCGCCGGTTCAATATCGAGCCGCGCATTGCCATGCTTTCATTCTCGAACTTCGGCTCGGCTCCGTATCCCGAATCTCAGAAAGTTGCCCAGGCCACTCAGATAGTGCACAAACGCGCGCCTGAGCTGATGGTCGATGGCGAGATTCAGGCGGACGCGGCAGTCATGCCTGATTTTGTCGAACGCTATTTCCCGTTCTCAACACTCAAGGAAGCGGCCAATGTATTCATCTTCCCGGATCTCGGTTCGGCGAATATTGCGTACAAGCTGCTTCATCGTATCGGCGGCATGATGGCCGTAGGACCGATCCTGATGGGTCTGTCCAAGCCGGTTCATGTGCTGCATCGCACGCTTGATGTGAATGAGATCGTCGACATGGCCGCGATCGCCGTGGTCGACGCGCAACAGAAGTAGCCTGATTTCGTTTTCCTTACTAGGCGCCGAGGAGATCACCTCTCCTCGGTGCTTTCGTTTGTGAGTGAGGAACATCTTTCCCGATCCACCGGAACCTCCTTTCCCGAAGTCCCATTCTTCGATTTTTTCTGTCTACCGCACTGCTGCTATAATCTCCTGTAAATCAACACGATAGCTACTCATGCCAACTTCGGCACAGGCATTGCTTAATACGGCAACGGAGAAATTCCATCATGTGGAGTAGTGTGTGACAAAAGAGAAGACAAAACCTGAAGACGGCGCACAGCCGGCAGCCGAAGGGCAGGCCGACAAAGCCGCCAAAAAGCCGGGGATAATGAAGAAGCTGATGCCGGTACTTCTGTTCGGCGTGGGCGGACTCGTCCTGCTCGGCGGCGCGGTGTATGTCACTCTCATGTTCATTGGCGGCGAGCCCAAGACCGAGGTCACGGCCGATACCAAGGACAAGACGGCGGAGACTTCCAAGCCCACCGACACCACTGCTCACGACGCTTCCATTGAAAAGATGGCGTCAACCGATGATGTCGCGGCTTCGCCCGATTCGCTTTCCGCCGCGGCCGACAGCGCCGAAGCGGCGGCTGAATTGACCCGCAATATCGCGGCAATGACCGAAGCAATGGCGGTTCATGATGCCGCCGAAGCCGAGGTCAACCACTCTGAAGCGATGGGCAAGGATGAGTCATTGCAGGCAGTCGACTGGCTCGAAGCAGAGAAGAAGAAGTTGAAAGAGCGTGAAACCGATCTCGCTTCCCGCGAAGCCGAACTGCAGGTGCAGGATCGCGAGTTGTCCAAAAAGCTACTGAAGATCGAACAGGCCAGCTCTGACCGCATCACCAACCTGGCCAAACTATACGATGGGATGGATGCCGATGCCGTGGCCAAGATACTGGCCAATCTCGAGGATGAACTGGTGGTCTCGATCATCCCGCGCATGAAACAGAAAAACGCGTCTGCTATCCTGGCTCTGATGCCACCTCAGCGGGCAGCCAGCCTTTCCAAACAGATAATCACGTTGGCGAGTGAATAGAAAATGATGCTGCCGTTTGTCAACATTCTTCCTGCCGGGCCGACCGGGATCGGTTCCACCAAACCAGTTGGTGGCGATCCGCTCACGTTGGGCGTTGGGGATGGACAGACGTTTGAATCATTGATGAATCTGTTCGGCATGGCCGAGCCTTCCGCGTTGTCTCCTATTAACAGTGAGACCTCACACAATCTCGGTACCGACTCACCGGTCACTCCCGACTTCGCCCAATCATTGATCTCGTCACTACTAATGGGCGCCGCCAATCCCGTGCAGACTTCTGATGCTCCGGCGAAATTCACGGCGGCGGTCAGCGCACAGCAGCCTGGTGATCCGTTCGCGCCGGTTGACTCTGAACAACTGGTCACGCAGCCCGAAACGAATCTGCCGTTCGAACAAAAGCTCTCTCTTCCTGTGGCCCAGCCGTGGACTATGACCATGACGCAACAGCGCCCGGTCAACCTGAAGCCAGGGAAATATCAGGTCCTCAAGCAGGATATCAACAACGGCAAGCTGACCCTCGACCTTAAGTCGAACGAGCAGTCGGCCAATCCGATCAAAGTAACAATTCCTATCGAGCTTCTCCACCAGGAAAGCCCCGATGCGATAGCGCCTGTGGTAAAGCAGGCTGCAGGCGCCCAAGTTCCACCGACGCGAGTTACTCTCGTGTCGCCCTACTCGACCGACCTTGAGTCGATCATGGGCAAGGTCAACCTGCGCGAACTGGAAGTCTCAGTCGAGCATACCAGCGCCGTGTATCAGGTCGCCGATGAACCGATCAAAGTTCAGATCGTTGCCGAACAAGCGGGCCAGAACTTCCTGCTCGCCGGCAAACTGAACCGCGCTCAATTGAAAGCCCAGACGACTATCAAGAAGACTGTCTCCACTCTGGCGACTGCGCCGACGAGTGAGAATCCGACTCCGGCCGCGGCCAATGGACTGACGGTTGATAACATCAGTATCCCGCGTCGACGCATGGCGCCGAAAGTCGCCTTTGAATCTGATTCCACCGCTAAGTCCGAAGATTTCGCGCTCATTGATAAGCTCCTGACGGCGATTCCCAAGGGCACCTCAGGAGTGAAAGAGGGACTGGAGCACTTCTCCTTCAAATCGGCT
>JAYRFH010000145.1:0-4114 GCA_041908405.1 Candidatus Zixiibacteriota bacterium | reverse complement strand
GCAGAGGGTCAGGGCGTATGGATCGGCCAGGCCGATATCTTCGGCGGCAAAACGGATCATGCGCCGCGTGATAGAGAGCGGATCCTCGCCGGAATCAAGCATGCGGGCAAGCCAGTAGAGGGAACCATCGGGATCGCCACCACGAATCGATTTGTGGAAAGCGGAGATGAGATTGAAATGTTCATCGCCGGCTTTGTCATAAACCAGCACAGTCTTCTGATTGACCTGCTCGATATCCTTGGTCGTGATGCGCGTGCGCGGCAACACATATTCTGCGGTCAGTTCGAGCAGAGTGAGCGCGCGGCGGGCATCGCCATCGGCGGCGGTGGCGGCGAATGCGAGGGCGTCATCATCGATAGAAAGATTGAGTGCGCCGAGGCCGCGGTCAGCGTCAGATATCGCGCGAAAAATGATACTGGCAAGATTCTGCTCGGACAATCGAGACAACACATAAACGCGCATTCGGGAGAGAAGCGCAGAGTTGACCTCGAAAGATGGATTCTCGGTCGTTGCGCCAATCAGAATGATGTCACCCTTCTCGACATACGGCAGGAAGGCATCTTGTTGCGCTTTGTTGAAACGGTGGATCTCATCGATGAAAACGTAAGTGCGTCGACCGGAAACCTTGTAGTACTCCCCCGCTTTGCTGAGAATCTCTTTCACCTCTTTGATGCCTGTGGAGACAGCGGAGAATGGGACGAACTGTCCGTGGGTGGCGCGGGCGCTCAGTTCGGCGAGAGTGGTTTTGCAGGTGCCGGGGGGGCCCCAGAAGATGATTGAGCCGACTTTGTCGGTCTCGATAGCTTTGCGAAGCGGGGTGCCGGGGCCGACTATCTTCTCCTGTCCAACAAACTCATCGAGCGTGCGCGGGCGCATCCGGTCGGCGAGAGGGCGATGTTTGGAATCATCGGAGGGGGCCGCACCCTCTATCTCTTTGTTGAACAGGTCCATGGAGGTAAGATATTGGGCGGCAACGGGACGGACAATGACAAAATGAGATATAGGCTCAAAGGTGATATCAAGCTAAACGATTGACAAAATCCGCGAAGAGAGTACTTTCCGGCCTATGCCCCGTTCCAATAAGCATACCCGTACCGAAAAACTGCTCCTCGAAGCCGCCCGCGTATTCAATAACACGCTCGAATATGAGGATCTGATTCAGGAGGTTCTCAAGCTGACCCTGACCGCTGTCAACTGTGAGGCCGCGCTGGTGTTCCGTGTCGACCATGACCGGACAGATATGAAAGTCCGGTTCATGAAAAGCTCCGAGTGTGAGATGAAGGTCTTTTTGCTCGAGCTTGGGCAGGGAGTGGTCGGGTGGGTCGCGCGATACAAAGAGCCGGTGATCCTGAACGATGTCGCCAAGGACCCGCGAGTCGACCCGAGACTCGAGGCAGAGTCCGGGATGACATTCCGTTCGGTGCTGACCGTGCCGTTGGTCGGCAAGGGGCATATGATCGGCGTGGTGGAGGCGATCAACAAGATCGATGGCGAGTTCACGGATGCCGACCTGGATATCCTGACCGGCCTCAACCACCAGATAGCGGTGGCGATAGATAACGCGCATTTGTATCGCGAGATAAAGCGGGAGGCGCTGGAAAAGGATCTCCTCTACCGCCTCGGGAAAAAGCTCTCCGGCAAACTCGAAGTGAACGAGGTTATGAAGGAGATCCTGGATTCGCTCAAGCAGGTGGTCAACTATGACACCGGCGGCGTCTTCTTGGTCGAATCCGAAGCGAACCAGATCTACGGCCTCTACACGGTCGGGTATGACCCGAAATATGATTCCCAGCTTGAGATGAAGATCGGCCAGGGACTGCTGGGGCATGTCGCGTCGACCGGCGAGCCGGTGATCGTCAACGATGTCACCAAGGACTCGCGGTATATTGATGCCAACCCGGCGACGCGAAGTGAAATAGTTGTGCCGATCAAACTGGATGAACGGCTGATCGGCGTGCTGAATCTTGAATCGCCCGAGATAAACGCGTTTGACAACAAGTCATTGGCGCTGCTGTCGGCGTTTGCCAGTCAGGCGGCGATATCGCTGGAGCGCGCGCGACTACACGAGGATTCGCTCAAAAATCGCAAGTTCGAAGAGCAGCTCAATATCGCGCGGGAAATTCAGCGGACATTTTTGCCTGCCAAAAATCCGGAGATATTCGGGTACGACCTCGCTGGGACAAATATCTCATCGGGCGAGGTCGGCGGCGATTACTATGACTTCATCCGGATAGTTGATTCGCATCTCGGTGTGGCGATAGGTGATGTCTCGGGCAAAGGGATCCCGGCGGCGTTGATCATGGCGTCATTCAGAGCATCGCTCATTGCGGAGATACGGAACAACTACTCGATTCGCACTATCTGTCAGAAAGTCAACTCGCTGTTGTTTGAATCGCTGGAGCCGGGGAACTATGTCACGGCGGTGTATGGCGTGCTGGATACGAAAAATCATATCTTCACCTTCTCCAATTGCGGGCATAATCTTCCGTTCATTCTGCGGGCCGATGGTCAGGTTGAGTATCTTCGCGAGGGAGGCCCGGTGCTGGGGGTGTCATCGGAAGGAGTGTACGAAGAACGGGCGATCGTGGTCGCGCCGGGGGATTTGATGGTTCTCTACACCGATGGTGTCACTGAGACATTCGCGGAATCCGGCGAGGAATTCGGGCTGGACCGTTTGATAGAATTGGTCAAGGCGAACCGGAAGAAGACGGCCGCGGAGATTGAAGATCTGGTCTATCAGGCGGTGACGGGGTTTGCGTCCTCGCGACATGTCTTTGATGATCTGACGATGGTGGTGATAAAGAGGCTGGCGGGGAAGGGGTAGGTAACTGAATTCGGAGGGGTAGGTTTTGCATTTAGTTCGTCGAATTTGTCTGCTCGTCTATGGCATGGCCTTTGCCACTGCGCTGGCGACCTGTGGTATACTTGCGCTATTCTCATATTCTTCACAACCGATAGAACCAATTACAGCAATCTGCTTTGGCACATTGCTTGTCGGTCACGTAATTCCATTCAACATTTTCAGAAATACTCTGTTGGGGATTCCATTGGAGGGTGCTACAGAACATCCGGCTTTCGCTGAGGGGCCCGACAAGGCACCCCTTTTCTTTCTCAAGTTAGGCTGGGTGGTCCTGCTCTATGGAGCTATTATAGGCGGAGCAGTGGCAATCGGCGAAGGACATCCTATCCTGGGTGCGACAATTATTGGATCTTCTGGCGCAATTCGTCTGATACCTGAATACATCAGCATGCGGAAGTATGGTAAGAGACTTTTCGCCGAGTCATCGATGGATGGAAGACGACCCGGTTGGGCGGTTTTGCGCATACTTTCTCTTTCCTTCCTGATGTCGGGCTCGCTGCTGTATGGAACATACATGAGAGTCACACGGCAATCATGGGACTACATGTTGTACGCTGGGATTCTGATAGTCTGTCTCATTCCAATCGTATTCCTGGTAACGAAATCAATTGGTCGGGAGTTTGGATTGCCGGAGAAGTGAGATGCCGGCACGGGCAGACGTGGACGTCTGCCGCGCAAACCTGGCTGAGGAGTGGATCCCAGCTTTCTCTGGAATGAGGCGTGGCCGATTCGAACAGGATCACAGTGGAGAAGCGAATGCGGGAGTTGGATCGACGTAAGATGCCCGCAATACAAGGCTTTGTAGGTCGGGTTGAACGCGGGTTCACAAATGTGCACGAAAATCACAATCGCCGTCTTGAGCGTGAAACCCGACATTCATCATCCTACAAAACTTTAATCTTGCCCCTCGTTTCAACATCGGCTTCCTTTTCATCAGACGAATATCTCGTGTAATAATCAATTCGGACACTTTTAGCTCATCGTGTCACCTGATAATAAGGAGATAGACAGATGAAACAGTATGCCGCGGAATTCGTGGGGACATTCTGGCTGGTGCTCGGCGGATGCGGGTCGGCCGTGCTGGCCGCCGCGTTCCCCAATGTCGGGATCGGTTTGCTCGGTGTGTCACTCGCGTTCGGTTTGACCGTGCTGACGATGGCGTTTGCGATCGGTCACATTTCGGGGTGTCATCTCAATCCGGCGGTATCGGTCGGGTTGTGGGCGGGTGGACGGTTCCCCGCAAAGGAACTTCTC
>JAYRFH010000144.1:0-3341 GCA_041908405.1 Candidatus Zixiibacteriota bacterium | reverse complement strand
GGGGATTTCGAGAAGATACCCAAATCCCTTCACCAGAAATTTGATCTAGTGGTCTGCCTAGCCAACAGTATCAGCGGAGTCCCTACAGTTGCGGGGCTGGTCCGCTCGCTGAAATCATTCCGCAGGTGTTTGACCGATGGCGGCACACTGGTGATCCAGATGTTGAATCTGGCGAGTCTTGAGGAGCACCAGATATTCCCAATCCGCGCGACACGCAACGGAGATATCCTCTATACTCGTTTCTCGGAGCGGCTCGGTAAGCAGCACCAGATTCACGTCATCCGCCACGACCTCTCCACTCAGCCTCCGACCTACGAGATATTCCGCCACAGCTACACTAACTTCACCAAAGTCCAGATGCAGACGGCCCTCAAAAAGGCGGGGTTCCGTTCGGTCGCGACGTACGGAAAGCTGGACCATTCTGAGAGGTTCACGAAAGCCTCACGAGATATCGTATTTGTCGGTCGGGTCTAGTCTCGCCTGATAGATTTAACCTTGCGTTCTTCAACAACTTGGCTATCTTTGCCCGGTTATGAAGAAGCTGTTCCTGCTGATACTTACGCTCTGCGTATCCACGTCGTGGGCGCTTGCCCAGACCGAAGCGCTGAATCGTGCCTCGAGCTTTGAAGCTTACCGCCCGCTCAATGAGAGCCGCGTCTGGAATTTCGAGATTGAAAAGCAGAACATCGGTAGCTTGACATCGACTGTCACCGGCAAAAAGTCCATTGATGGCATCGACGGCTACGTGATCGAGCAATCTCTGTCGCTGGATTTCCGCAAAGCCGGCACCGAGTTGACCATGCAGTCCAACGGCAAACAGTATCTGGCCTCCAACGGTGCCTATCTCGGATGCGACCTGAAACTCGATATTAGCGGCCAGAAATCGACTATCGAGATTCGCCGAGACGGGGACCGACTGGAAGCGACGGTCGAGGCCGATGGTGGCAGTTCGGAGTCAGCCGAAGTCTTCCCGCGCGATGGATTTGGGTTCGAGATCTTTTATGTCGACCTGATTGAAGCATATTTGGCGATGCGGGGCGCGGAGGTTGGGGAGACGATCGATGACACGCTGTACGCGGTTCAGTCAATGTTGCCGGTCAATATCAACGCGCTCTGCCTTGATTTCCGCAATGTGGGTCTGTTCACCAACCGTTTCGACTCGGTCTTCATCATCAATGTCTCCATGCCGGAGAACTACCGACTCCATATCAACCGAACCGGACATCTGGTGAAGGTTGACATGCCCGACCGCAAGCTAAAGATATACCAGGATTATGCAGGCCCGGCACGACAGGCAAAAAATCAGGAACCGGGTTTCACACTCGGAGGACTTCTTCGCGCTCTGCCGGTCACGCCGGTCTATTTCGCATTTGGAGCGATTGCAGTCTCCTTGCTGGCGTGGCGGGGATGGAGGCGCCGCGATTCGTATATGGCGTTTGCGGGTGGATTTGTTTCGGTCGTGCTGCTTCCAGGCACCCTGCACCTATTGCAGAAGTTGGTGGTTGATGTTGTCATTCTTCCGGCCGCGCAAAAGGGGGAATCGCTGTATGTCCTGGCGATATTCCCGGCGCTCCTGTCCGGATTGTTCATGACGGCGTTGATCGCTGTGTTATTATTACTCTGGTCGAAGTACAGGTCGGCATCGCATGACCTGTCCGCGATTGGAGCGTTCCTAGGGGCTGGATTGGCGGTAGCCGAGTCGATATATATGGCGACCACCATACCGGCAGGATTCCTCTTTTCCCTGATGCTTCTCGAGCGCGCGGCATACGTGGTCCTGTTGGCTGTAGCAGGGGCTCTGATCGGTCGAGCGATGGAGCGTGGCACCGATTCGCTCGTACGTAACCTGGTCGCTGTCGTGGCGATAATGACAGGCTTCAGGTATCTGCCGGTGCTGGTCCAACGTCGTGTGGTTGAACTCGATCTAATGTATATACTCTCGCTATTGCTGGCGATCATCCTATTGGGAGTCGTGATGATACTGCTTTCCAGGAGCAAGGCGAAAGCTGCCAAGTCCAGAGGAGGCGGCCATTCGTAATCAAACTGACAGGTCGGAGCGCGGTCCGGCATTGTTGTTGACGCCAATGGAGGCCAAGTCTATTATCATCCTCTTGAACCACCTTTCAAGCAAGTCAGGGGAGTACGGCAACTCGCGCAGTTAGGGAAGGTATGGCAGAAGAGATCGTTTACGCCGGCATAGATATCGGCGGCACCAACATCAAGTACGGACTAGTCGATGCCCGGGGGAAAGTGCTTTTCAAAGAGCAGCGGCCGACGATGGTCGAAAAAGGGGCCGAGCCGCTGATGCATCTGGTAACCAATATTGCCGAGCGTCTGCTGTATCATGCCGCAGAAGAGGATCTCCCCGTCAAGTGGCTTGGAGTTGGAACCCCCGGCGCGGTCGACACGCGGATCGGTAAAGTCATTTCGCTTTCGCCGAATATCGAAGGCTGGCAGGGAATGGAAATAGGGCGAATCCTCAAGGAACGCCTTAATACTGCCGTCTACGTTGATAACGATGTCAATTCCATGGCTCTGGGAGAATCACGTTTCGGCGCGGCGGTCGGCTACAAGTCGGTCTTCTGCACGGCTGTGGGAACCGGGGTAGGCGGAGGAGTGATTCTGGATGGCAAACTCTGGCGTGGCGCAAATTTCACGGCAGGCGAGATAGGCCATGTTTCAATTAATGCGAATGGTCCTCTGTGCCGGTGCGGTAACAAAGGGTGCCTTGAAACTTATTGCTCGTCAGCGGCGATGTTGAACGCTGTCAAGTCACGCCTTGGCAATAAGATAACGCCGATATTTGAAGAAGTGCTTGAAGGGTCCCTGGAAGGACTCACGATAAAGAAGCTTTTTGCCGCCGCCAAAAAGGGGGATGAGACCGCCATATCTGTCGTCACCGAAACGGCGCAGTATCTGGGGACGGCGTTGGCCGGAGTGGTGAACCTTTTGAATCCCGAGATCGTAGTGGTGGGTGGAGGGGTGGCCGATGGCGGCGCCGGATTCCTGGAGACCGTTACCGCGGAAATCAGGAAACGCGCCTTTAGTTCGGCGGTAGAAAACCTGAGAGTCGCCAGAGCATCACTAGGCAATGATGCCGGCTTTATTGGCGCTGGAATGTTGGGAGACGCACGAGTATGAAGACCGCAACCGCACACGTTGGCCGCCCTTCAGGGCAACCCCTCACCGTAAAACTTTCTGTTTGGTGGGGATATATCATCTCCGCGATGTACGTCCTCTATGGCGGAGTATCGATCATCCTTTCCATTCTGGACCGTCAATATGGCGATATGGGAAAGCCGATCATCTTTCTGGTTCTCGGACTGTTGCTCGCGATGGTT
>JAYRFH010000143.1:0-3516 GCA_041908405.1 Candidatus Zixiibacteriota bacterium | reverse complement strand
TGGCATCGCCAACTTCGAGTTCCGGGATCATCAGGCCGTCGTACATGACATCAAACGAATCGCACGTCGGGCCGGCGAGGACCGATGTTTTCTCGTTCCCATGCTTGTAGGTGACGACCGGATAGATGCAGTGGTCGTAGACAATACCCGAGAAGGTCGAGTAAAGACCGTCATCGAGATAGTACCACATCTTGCCGTCACGCTCGGCTTTGCCGATGATCGAAGTCACCAGTGTGACCGGGCTGGCGGAGATGAAGCGTCCGGGCTCGCAGATCAGCTTAATGCCCGGGCGGATCTGCTTATCCAGCGCGGTCCGGATCGGGGCACAGAGATCTTCGATAGTCGGGATCGGCTCGGTGTATTCGACCGGGAATCCGCCGCCGATATCGAGGACACGGGTGTTGAATCCGGCCATATCGAGGGCATGGATCAGTTCGTGCGCGGCCTTGATCGCTTTGACATAGTTGTCGGCGTAGACACACTGCGAACCGATATGGAAGCAGAGACCGTAGAACTCGTGGCCGGCCTCTTCGATGGCGCGGGCCAGCGGGAGGACTTCATCAACGGTGCAGCCGAACTTGTACTGCAGGTTAACGACGGCGGTGGTTTCGGTCTTGATCCGGAAGCGGATCATGAATTTCAGCTTCTGGTCGCGATAGCGATAGAGCTTCTTGACCTCTTCCATATTGTCGATGACAAAGACCTGGACTCCTTTGGCGACAGCATAGTCGAACTCGGAGACGGTCTTGACCGGGTGCGAATGGATCAGCGACTGCGGGGTGACGCCGGTTTTGAGGACGGTGTCGATCTCGCGCGCGGAGCAGACGTCGAAATTGCCGCCCTGGGCGTGGATCTCGTCAATGACAGTCTGCTCATTGTTGGATTTGACGGCATAGTGAATGCCGACGCGCGGCAGGGCCGCTTTGAGCGCCTGATAATTTCGGCCGACCTCGGCTCGCGACAGAAGCATCATGGGCGTTTCGAGGTTACGGGCCTCGAAGAGTTCCCGGATGAGGCCGGTGTCGACGCCGCGGAACAGAGCGGTGTTTTCGACCGCCGCAAAGTGCATAGAGTGGGTCATCCTGTTACCCTCCCTTGGCTAGGCCTGAGCCGCCACGTTACAGATTTGCGGGAATGGCTTATGGCTGATGACCTCATCAGTAGCCGATGGAATACCGCGTTTCAGTTCCTGAATATGGAAACTACCAGCACTCAGAACAGACGCGAGATACTCATGGGCCTTGTACGGGTCGACGCTGTCACCACAGGTGAAGAAATCAACAGCGGCGTAGCCGTATTCCGGCCAGGTGTGAATCGAAATGTGTGATTCTGCGATCACCACAACCCCGGAGACCCCCTGCGGATTGTACCGGTGAAAGACCGAGCGTACGATAGTGGCGCCGGAACGGCGGACTGATTCGCACATCCCTTCTTCCAACAGGCGGATATCATCGAGGCTGCGTTTGTCGCACTCGGAATACTCCACGATGAGATGCCGTCCGAGAATCTTCATCTTTCAGATCCCTCCTTAAGGGTCCAAAGAGTTACTTACATTTGGGGCGGGGTGATCACCCACAAAAGCTTGACCACAGTCCGTCCGTTGTTCATCACCTGGTGAGTCCTGTCGGACTCGAAATAAAAGCAGTGCCTACTCGGCACGGTGAAGGTCTTTTTGTCGATCCGCAGGGTGGCGGTGCCGTTGAGCACGTAGCCGAACTGTTCGCCCGCATGCGGTCCCCGAGGTTCCATCTTTTCGCCCGGTTTGATCTCGAGCAGGATGGGATCCATCAGGTTGTTGGTCGAGCCGGGGACCAGCAGTTCGAATTTGCTGACACCCCATCCTTCGACCGGAACCCGTTCGCCGGGTTCGAAGACGACTTTCTCTTCAGCGGTATCGCTGAAGAACTCGGACATAGTGACGCCCAGAGCATCGAGCAAGTCGGAGAGCGAGTCTACCGAGATCGAGGTCTGGTCGTTTTCGAGCTGTGAGATGAACCCCTTGGTCAGTTGGGCCCGGTCCGCCAGTTCCTCCTGCGTCAGGTCGGAGGAGAGGCGCAAGGCCCGTATCTTCTCACCGATCTTAAGGTTCACTCTGTCCTGTCTGCTCTATGGTCGGTTTAATAAACCGAAACTTTAGGTTTAATAAACGGCGTCAGTATAGTTTAAGTTCCAGATATGTCAAGACTTTTTTGGGTCGGGGGGAGATTTTTTTCGGTCCGGGCGGCGGGGGCGGCGACAGTTATCCACAAATTGGACGGTTTGCGTCTACTTTTCTTCGCGGCAGGAAGCTCTCCTCTGAAAACACGGGGGTGGAGTTTGACAAGCAAAAACTGGGATGAAAAGGTACGCGGTGAAGTTCGGGATATTGGCACACGGGCTTCTGTGTCTTCGTGATGATAAACACGGAATTGGTCGGAGCGGGGAATGGAACGATATCGACCGAGAATTCTCTGCTTGGCATATTCCGCGCTTGGAAACATGCAGTGGAACTCCTTGTACGGCTGGGGAGTGGCGACCTTTTTTGTTGTTGCATTGAGTACTTTGTGGAGCTACCTTTTGACAAGTTCTCGTTCGGGACAAATTTTCTCGCCAATTCTCGGACACAGCTACATATCAAAGGAGGTAGTATGAAAAGAGTAGTGCTCGCGGCTCTCGTGTTGCTTTTGGCGCAGACGGCGGTGCAAGCGCAGACACCCTCGCTAGGCGTTGGCGCCTTCGGCGGGTTGAACATTCCGATCGTGCAGGATGATCAGGCGAACGGCACCGTTTTTGGCGCCCGAGCCCGCGTCAAACTGCTTCCGTTCCTTGTAGCCGAGCCGAATATCCTGCTCAGCAAATGGGGAGAGCCGGACGCGATCGATGGCGTCGATCTGGGGATCTCCGGGTCGAAGATCACGGGATTTGGCGTAGACGCGACGATCGGCGGATTGCCGGGCGCGGTCGGGTTCAAGCCGTTCCTGGTGGTCGGGTTCGGGTCTTTCAAGATCAAAAATGACGACACCGGATTTGATGAGTCAAATCTCGGGGTCAAGGGCGGACTTGGGTTTGGTTTTGGTCTCTCTCCGAAGCTGGATCTGGATCTGCGTGGAACCTTGCTGGTCGTGCCGCAGGAAGATGGCGGCTCCAAAAAGGGCGGGCTGATTACAGCCGGCGTAACCGTCAACCTCTAAAGGAGAAGTACGAATGATCACGCGTATGAAGATACTTGCTCTGGCGGGGCTGATAGTAGTCGCCGCCGTGGTCTCGGGATGTTTGGTCTCCGGGACGTTCATCATTGTTGAGACCTTTGATTTCACTGCCGCCACCGGTTTCTACCACTACACGGTAGATATCACGGATGAGCCGGACTGGGAGGACCACAAGGATGACATCGACATGGTCGACGTTGTCGGCGCTGAGTTCTATATCACCAGCACTGAGCCAGGTGATGTAACGTTCAGCGTTTGGGTGGATGACTTTGGTGATGTCCATGCGACGGAAGGCGCGGTGGAAGCCAACGCCACTCCGATCATCGAG
>JAYRFH010000142.1:0-10067 GCA_041908405.1 Candidatus Zixiibacteriota bacterium | reverse complement strand
GGCGTTGACGCTCTATGTGATTACCGGGAAAGAGAAGCCGGAATTGATGAAACGATTGGGGAAGTATACCACCGGGAAGATCTGTCTGTATATCAAGCGGCTGTCCGATGTCGATTTGAACGCGCTGGAAGAACTGGTGACACAGACAGTGGCGATCACGAGGAAACGTTATTTGGTAGCAAAAGAGCAGTCCAACAGATAGGATGAATCAGAATGGCCGAGCTGAAAACCAAAGAGACCAAGGCGAGTGTGGCGGCGTTTATCGATACAGTCGAAGACCCGATCCGTCGCAAAGAGTGCAAACAGATAATCGCGTTGATGAAAAAACATACCAAGGCGGAGCCGAAGATGTGGGGGCCGAGTATTGTCGGGTTTGGGAATCTCAAGCTGAAGTATGCATCGGGGCGGGAGTTGGATTGGCTGGTGATCGGGTTTTCGCCGCGCAAGGCGGCGCTGACGCTGTATGTGTTGACGCAAAAAGAATCGCCGGAGATGATGAAGAAGTTGGGGAAGCACAAAACGGGGAAGGGGTGCCTGTATATCAAGAGTCTTGAGGATATCGATATGAAGGTGCTGGACAAGTTGATCGCGCAGAATGTGAAGGCGATCAAGGCGTACGCGGCGGGGAAGTGAGGGCAGACCGGGAGGTCTGCCGCGCAGAGGAACATGGATTCCCGCCCCCGGATCAAGTCCGGGGCAGGCTCCGCGGAATGAGGCGGTGGCAGTATCGCGGATTTATGGCAAGAGCTGCTGTGGTGAAATGGGTGAATGCCAAGACAAAATGAAAAACCCGCCGAAAGGCGGGTTTGGATTCTCCCCTGAAGCTCGCGCTATCTGATTCTCCCCACTAATCCCCCGTCAATCTCCCCGGCTGTTTCTCTCTGTCGGTCCCGCCCGTGAATGATAAATCGAATCCCTCCCCGCCCCCCCGGTCGCCCCGAATCCCTCGGCCTTCCACGATCCACCCTTTGAAATCCCCCTGAGAAATCTTGAGAAGAACTAATTGTCGTCGCGAGACATCGCGTACTGTTCGTTCAACTCTTCTTCGATGCCGTATTTCTTGATCTTATCGAACAGTGTCGTGTAATCGATCTTCAGGATCTGCGCGCATTTCCGTTTGTTACCGCGGACCTGTTTGAGGATGCGCAGGATAGTCGATTTCTCCGCGCGCGCCTGGGCCATCGCGCCGATCTCTTTCAATCCGGCGCCATCGCGCAACTGGATCTCATCGGTCCGCTGGAGACGGATGGCCAGATGTTCCGGCGTGATCTTTTTCCCTTCGGCGAGAATGACCGCGCGCTCCATGGTGTTTTCCAGTTCGCGGACATTGCCGGGCCAGTGGTAGCGCTCGATGAGCGAGATCGCCTCGCGGGTCATCGACTTGAGCGGCTTTTTCAATTCGCGGCAGTACTTGTCGATGAAGAAATCGGCCAAAGCCGGGACATCATCCCGACGTTCCCGCAGCGGCGGGATACTGAGCGGGAAGACCGAGAGACGATAGTAGAGGTCTTCGCGGAACTTCTTGGCCGTGATGAGTTCCTGCAGATCCATATTGGTGGCGGCGATAACGCGGACATCAACATCAACAGTCTTTGTCCCGCCGAGACGTTCGAAATTCTTCAGCTGCAAAACGCGGAGGAGTTTCGCCTGCAGGGAAATATCCATGTCGCCGATCTCGTCGAGGAAAACAGTGCCGCCATTGGCGATCTCGAATTTACCCATCTTGCGGGCATGCGCTCCAGTGAAGGCGCCTTTCTCGGAACCGAACAGTTCGTTCTCGAGCAGTTCATGCGGGATCGCCGCGCAGTTGATTGCGATATAGGGGCCGTTCTTGCGATTGGAAAGCGTATGGATAGCGCGGGCGAAAAGTTCTTTGCCGGTGCCGGACTCACCCTGGAGCAGAACGGAAGCATCGGACTTGGCGACTTTCTGCACCAGCACCGACAGCTCTTTCATTGAATCATTTTTGCCAATGATATTGTCGAGGCCGTGGCCGGCGAGGAGTTCTTCGCGAAGCAGGCTGTTTTCGGCCTGCATGCGTCGATTCTCCAGTGCGCGGTTGACCATGACGCAGAGATGTTCGGTGTCGAATGGTTTGGTGATGAAATCATACGCGCCGCGCTTCATGGCGTTGACGGCATCTTCGATAGTGCCGTAGGCGGTCATCACGATAACGGAGGTTTCATCATCGATCTCCTTGACCGAGCTGAGCAGCTCGAGGCCATCGATGTTGGGCATTTTGAGGTCGGTCAGCACCAGGTCGTACGATTTGTTGCGTACGAGATCCAGCGCCTTTTTGCCGTCCTCCGCAGCGTCAACCCGATACCCTTCTTCAGTGAGGGTTTGGGTCAACATGTTACGCATCGAATCTTTATCGTCTACTACCAATATAGTAGGCATCAGTTACTCCTCATCCTTGTCGCGAGCTCCAGATCAGTCGTCCCCCGAAAGGGGGAAGTATCCCATATATCGGCGGAAACCGATACTATTCCAGCAAAGTGGTGAGGATTTTTCTGATTAACTGAAAAAGAGACGCGGGAAGGAGTTAGCGGGTGACGGCGAAAGTCTTTTTGGCGGTTCTTCCGCAGAAGGACGCTTTGAGGCTGTAGACGCCCGGTTTGACGCCGCGTTCATCGAAGGAGACTTTGTAGTGGCCTTCGCCGAGTCGTTTGGAGAGGAGGCGGTTGATCCGCTGGTCTTTTGAGTCGAGAAGTTCGACAGTGACATTGCAGGATGTTTCGATATGAAACATAACCGACGGCGTATTGCCGGGAGTGTAATCGATATTTTTTTCGACCGCGACGGAGTCGAGACGCGAGGAACGGATGAGCGTGAAATTGGCGCCGGATTCAAGGATCTGCGGATCGACCCAGACGACCTGCCATTTGCCTGCGCCACCTGAGGGAGCGCGGGGCGCTTCGCTGACGCCTTCATCGTAGGGGCGACAGGCATAAAGCGACATCAGCAGAATCGTGATTGCAAGGCATAACGCGGCGCGTCTCATAGATGCAGGTATGCAAAGAGAGAGTTGGTTTGTCAACAATAGAAGTTGGTCGTATTTCTTGGTTCGTTGAGAGATTATACACATGAGTTGCCTAAAAGTCGGAACATGGTTGGCGTGTGACGGGTAGAAGGCGTGTGATGTGATAGCGGGGAGTGAGTGTTGATATATTATTGCTGAAAATAAAGAGGGGGGAGGGGCCAAAAATGTCTCAAGAGAAAGGCGGCAGACGGGGACGTCTGCCGCTCAAAGAAAAAGAGGATGGATTCCCGCCTACGCGGAATGAGGCGGTGGATGGTCCGCGATTGGCGATTGAGATAGAAGACCGGTTTTTCACAATGGGTGTCAGGAACTCGCTTCGCGACTCGCCTTCGGCGAGCAAGCTTCCTGACCTACGATCCTAACATAGTGTCGAAACCTCCGCTTCGCGGACCTTTCGGGGAAGGGTTTCGACCTACTGGTATCCCACTGTACCCATTGCTTAATCATTGACAGATCACGCAATGTTGTCTATATTGAGCTCATTCCGAGACTGCGTTTTTCTTTTTCCACGACAGTGTCAGGAGGGTTCAGGCGATGCGGTTATTGTTAACGCTGGTGTTTGTCCTGTGTCTGCTGGTAGCGGCACCATTGGTTATGGGGATCGATCTTTCGCGGGGGATACTCTTTGATGTTCCCGACGATGTACTGGTTCGCCAGTTCGGGCGAATGCCGGCCTCGCAGTTAACAGTCGCCGACAGCGCAGCAATTGCGCAGTATCGATATGACGGCGACGTGCTGCGGGTTGTGGCTGTCCTCGTCGACTGGCCGGACCGCCCCTGTTCATTCACCAAAGATACCCTGACTCAACTCTATTTTTCGCACGGGGTCTGGCCGGGCGGTTCCGTGGCGGAGTATTTTGAGGAAGTTTCGTACGGGCAGTTGACCGTGACCGGCGAAGTGATCAAGTACCGCGTGATGCAGCCGTACTCATCGGGATTTGATTTCGAATCGATCCTGCCCAATATCGATGACTCCGTGGATTTCAGTCAGTATGACGCCAACAACGACGGTGTGGTCGACGCGGTCGTGTTTATCCGGTCCGGAGTCGGGCAGGAGGATTCGCATGACCCGAATGATATTTGGTCGTACGCGTATATCTATGGGCTGGGGTACGGACCGGGACCATTCGACGGCAAGATGGTGTCACGCTGGAACACATCGCCGGAAGCATATCCCGAGCATGACCCGGAGTTTCCATCGGCGTTCACCGGAGAGTATTCGGTCAATCGAATACGCGTCTTCTGCCATGAGCTGACGCACAATCTGGGATTGCCCGACCTGTACGATTACAATGACAAGCTGTACGTGCCCTCATTTTACACGCCGAATGATTACAACGACCACCCGCTGTATGACTGGTGCCTGATGGGGTTTGGCGGGTACGGGATCCTCTCGATGCGTTCGGATGTACCATCGCATCTCTGCGGTTGGAGCAAGAAAAACCTCAACTGGGTGACGCCGATAGTGGCTGACGGGATCGCTCAGCAGATCGTGCTCAAGAATATCGAAGCGTACAGCGACAGCTCGCTGTATATCCTGCCGATCCAGCATTCGACGACAGAATATTATCTCCTGGAGTTCCGCAATCCCCGTTCAGGAAAACGATTCGACCGGACTGATTCGGATTTCTCAGTCTACTTCTGGCCCGACCTGACATTCGGATGCGATACGCTCGACCGCGGGCTGTTGATAACGCATATCGACGACGCGATGGGATTCTGGTCGAACAACGGCACGCCGACCTATCCGCACTACAAAGCGATCGTCGAAGTCGCGGGGTATGACCCGGTGCGTCCGTACACGTTCAACCCGGAAGGGCGGGTGACCGATTCAGCGCAGTGGTGGTATCCCTATGAGTCGCGTAAAGGAGCGTTGTTCTCGAGTGAGACGACAGGGCAGGCGAATTTCGGTCCGACCACTACGCCGAACAGCCAGGGGTACTACGGGCCATCGGGGATAACGGTGCGTGTGGATTCGATCGTCGGTGAGCGACTTTACGCGTATGTCACGTTCGACAGCGACAATGACGGAATACTGGATCCCGACGACAACTGCCCGGATATCGCCAATCCAGGGCAGGAGGATGGCGACGCGGATGGCGTGGGGGATGTGTGCGATAATTGCCTGGCGGTCGCGAATCCTCTCCAGGAAGATACGGACGGTGACGGATCGGGCGACAACTGCGACAATTGCGCGACCGTGGCCAATCCGTTGCAGGAGGATGCTGATGCCGATGGCGTGGGGGATGGTTGTGATAATTGCCTGACTGTCGCGAATCCATTGCAGGAAGACACTGATCTGGATGGGGTGGGAAATCTGTGCGACAACTGCGTTGATGTCGCCAATCCGCTGCAGGAAGATGCTGATTCGGATGGACTGGGGGACGCGTGCGATTTCGGATGTTGTATTGGGAAGACGGGGAATGTAAACAAGTCGCCGAACGAGGTTCCAGATCTCTCGGACCTGTCGCTTCTCATCGCCTATCTGGTAAGCAACCCACGGCCGGAGTTGCCGTGTCCGGAAGAGGCGAATATCAATGGTGCCGGTGGGATAGATATCGCTGATCTTTCAGCTGTAATCTACAGTCTGTCGGTGCTGGTACTTCCGGGTCAAGGGTACGCGGATTGTCCGTGACAGGAATTGTCAGTGAAATGAAAAAGCGGCAGACGGGGACGTCTGCCGCTCAAGTTCAAAATCCGTAGGTCAGGAACTTTACCCGAAGGGCGGCGAAGCCGGTTCCTGACGTTTACTGACAGAAGAAAATGAATTGTCAGGAACTCGCTTCGCGACTCGCCTTCGGCGAGCAAGGTTCCTGACCTACGATCCTAACATGGTGTCGAAACCTCTGCTTCGCGGACCCTTCGGGCAAGGGTTTCGACCTACAAGATCACGCCAGGTCGAAGAGCAGGAATTCCGCGGTGTCGCTGGCGGTGATGGTTAGCACGGTTTCATCACTCGCAGACTTCACATCCAAAGACTCACCATCAACAGACTGAGCGTCGGGGCTGATAGCGGCGCCGTCGCCGGCTTTCATCTCGACCCCGTTGAGAGTCAGATTTCCCGAGATCATCTGCAGCCATCCGTACCGTCCGGGCTTGAGCGTGTGGGTCACGGTCTGGCCGGTCTCGAGGATGGAGGCGTAGAGCGTCGCATCCGTATGCATCTTCATCGCGCCATTGGTCGGCGAGCCGGAGACGATCTCAAGCAGACGGTTCCGCTTGGCGTCATCGGAGAAATGCTTCTGCTCGTAGCTCGGCTCGATATCCTTCTTCTCCGGGAAAAGCCAGATCTGCAGAAGCTTCACCGGCGTTTTCGGCGAGTGGTTGAAATCGCTATGGGTGTTGCCGGAGCCGGCGGACATCCGCTGAACATCGCCGCGCTCGATGACCGAGCCATTCCCCATGGAGTCGCCATGCTCCAGTGCGCCCGCGGTGACGTACGTGATGATCTCCATGTTGTCATGGTCGTGTTCCGGGAAACCGCCGCCGCCGGCGACCTTGTCATCGTTGATGACGCGGAGCGCGCGGAAGTGCATGTGGTTCCGGTCGAAGTAGCCGGAGAACGAGAAGGTGTACTTGGTGTCGAGCCATCCGTAGTTGGCCTGGCCCCGGTCCTCTGATCTGCGGAGCGTGATCATTTTATTGCCTCGCTTGGTTTATTGTTTTCTGGAGGGTAGAACAGTTTAATGTTAAACTAGTTCCCGGAGCCCTCGTCTCTGGTCGGGGCGACGGAGGAGGGAGTGGCGGCGGGTCACACCATCGCGTATTCACAAGTCTTGTAGCGACATGGCGACGGGCTGAGCGGAGTCGAAGCCCGGAGCATTGGGTTGGCGATGGCAAGACCCGCCGCAACGGGGACAGAAAGGATCAGGAAGAGGTGGGTAGAATGACAGAAGGCGGCGGTTGTGAAGCCCACCACAAATGGTGGGGTACGGGCGGGTTCATTACAATACCCGACGTCCGCACAGTTCGCTCGGATACCGTCCGCCGGCTCCCGAGGCGATTCAAATGCAAACGGACTTGACAGAAACTGCGATTGGACTAACTTGAATAGTGGTACAACAATCGGGGGCAGGCCAGATCAAGTAGACGCTCAGCCCAAACAACGTAGTCTAACAGAAACTTTCTTCGTGAGATAAAGACACATGATTTGCAAACAGCTTATTCACAGAGTCGACAAGCCAGACCTAACTGTATGCATGTTCATCTCAATTGCACTTTTTGCAGTAGGACTAGTTGGATGTCCAGATCCGCAACAATACTTAGAATTCTCTCAGGACGATGTTACGGTAAAGCGGCTTCGCCTTACAAGCCCGGACGGTTCCATTGACCTCACGTTGAGAGGACATAGCAGTATTGGCTTCGCAGATACGACACGCTCCGGCTTGCTGTATGAGGTCGCTTTGGGTATCAAGTTTGAGGGGAAAGACAGGAGTACTGGTCTTGATTTCTCCTGTGACAGTATGAGCGTAGCATGCAGTAATTGTGTGTTCTACTTAGTTGAGTCTGGTGTAGCATTGTCTTCGGGACACAACCCTGCCAAAGGTCAGTATGTTTACTACTCGCTGTATCAGTGCAAGATGGACTCGACTGAAATAGAGAGCATGAAAGATGAACGTGGAAGAATACCTTTGGTCGTCAAATTCCCACGACTAATGGAAGATTCATTAGGTAATGCGTGGCCGGGTTCCATCAAGGCTAGTGGCAGTATACGATAGATTACTCGATTATTTCTTTTTGGCCGAGTGCCTGGGCTACTCGTCTTCAAAATAGGTAGAGGAATTAAAGACATGTGAATAGGAAGTAGTAATTCTACACCGTGTTTGTCGACGCCAATAGCCCTCTATGTACGGTGAGTTAAGGAAGGCAATAAGTTAACGACAGCGGTTGCTGTTGGCGACTTTCGATCATGCCGACAAAGTGATTGATATGTTCGTCAATAGCCCGACTGACCGGGTCGCCCGGCACATCTCTCTATCCGATGTTGACTTAGGTCGACGCGCACGGTAGATTGCGGGCTATGGCTGAGCATACTACCCCCAACAAGATGACCTACGCCCAAGCAGGCGTTGATGTTAAGGCCGGCGAAGAAGCGGTCGAACGCATCAAAAAACTGGCCAAAGCAACCTTCGGCCCCAATGTCCTCTCCGAAATCGGATCATTCGGCGGATTTTATAAACTTCCCCTCGCGGGTATGACCGAGCCGGTGCTGGTGTCATCGGCGGATGGTGTCGGGACCAAGCTCAAACTCGCCTTCATGACCGGCAAACATGACACGGTCGGCGAAGATCTGATCAATCACTGCGTCAATGATATCCTGGTGCATGGCGCGCGCGGGCTGTTCTTTCTGGATTATATCGCGACGGGTAAACTCGAAGTATCAACAGTCGCGGATATTGTCGCAGGGTTGGCACGTGGCTGCACGAACGCAGGGATGGCGCTGATAGGCGGAGAGACGGCGGAGATGCCGGATTTCTATCAGGCGGGTGAGTACGATATCGCAGGGTTTATTGTCGGGATGGTCGACAAGCAGAAGGTGATCAATGGGTCGACTATCAAAGTGGGGGATGTCTGTATCGGGTTAACCTCGAATGGACTGCATACGAATGGCTACAGTCTGGCGCGGAAGGTGGCGTTTGATCTCGCGAAGCATAAGGTCGATGACTTTGTGCCGGAACTGAAGATGACGATCGCGGAAGCGTTGATGAAAGTCCATCGATGCTACGCGCCACTCATATTCCCTTTGATCGAAAAGTACGACATTCACGGCATGGCGCATATCACCGGCGGAGGGTTACCGGGGAATCTGAACCGGATATTGCCGGAAGGGTGCGACGCGTCCGTGAAGAAGGGGAGTTGGCCGGTACTTCCGCTCTGCAGTTACCTGGGGAGAGTGGGGAATTTGGACGAAAACGATATTTATTCCGCGTTTAATATGGGAATCGGGTATGTGCTGGTAGTTAAGGCGTCGGACGCCGATAGTATAATGGATAGTTTGTCCCGGGCCGGCGAGACGGCATACCAGATAGGTGAGATTGTCCCGGGCGAGAGAAAAGTCAGACTGATATAAACGCATGCTCGTTCTGCTTTGCATACTGGATGGATTCGGCCTTCGCGAGTCAACACCGGATAACGCGGTGTCGGCGGCGCATAAGCCGACATACAATCGACTCATCAAGAATTGCGCGTTCACCAAGATCGATGGCTCGGGGCCATCGGTGGGACTGCCGGTCGGGCAGATGGGGAACAGCGAAGTAGGGCATCTGAATCTTGGCGCGGGGAGAGTAGTCTACCAGGATATCACCCGCATTGATAAGGCGATCGAAGATGGAGATTTCTTCGACAACGAGGTCTTCTCCGCCGCGATGGAGCGCGTGGCGCAAGAGGGGAAGGCGGTGCATCTGTTCGGATTGGTTTCGGACGGATGTGTGCATTCATCGCTGAATCATCTGTATGCGTTGACCGAGATGGCGAAGCATAAAGGGGTGGAGCATCTGTATCTGCACGCGTTCACGGATGGACGTGACACGCCGCCGACCTCGGGACAGAAATATGTCGCTGAGATACTGGCGAAATTCAAAGAGATAGGATTGGGGAAATTCTCGACGATCGGCGGGCGTTATTACGGGATGGACCGTGACCGTCGGTGGGAGAGAACGGATAAAGCATATCGAGCGATCATGTATGGCGAAGGGCCGAAATTCCCGGATCCGATAGCGGTACTGCAGGCATCGTATATCAACAAAGTGACGGATGAGTTCGTCATTCCGGCGGTGATCGATCTGGGGGATCCGGAGGCGGGGCGGTTGCATGAGCGGGATGTGGCGATCATGTTCAATTTCCGCTCGGATCGCGCGCGGCAACTTTCGTACATGCTGTTGGGGCACGAGATAAAGGGGTATCCGCATCCGGGAGCGCCGAAGATCGAATTGATCACGATGACCAATTTCGATACGAAGATGTTCGAGGCGAAAGTGGCGTTTCACCCGATACGGTTGCGGAATATTCTCGGCGCGGTGCTGTCG
>JAYRFH010000141.1:0-1764 GCA_041908405.1 Candidatus Zixiibacteriota bacterium | reverse complement strand
GGCAAAATGATACCTTTTTGAAAGCACACTGTCCTGTATGGACCGTGAGCGCAATATCTCGGGGAATAATTCTGAAGAGTTCTCGTCCGTGAGAGACATTGACCCGAATCCGGCCAGCCGCTTGAGATCCGCCATCTTGTCCTGTGACCCGGATGGCAGCAGCGACGCCTCGGACAGATATTTGTTCGGAATCAGGAACAGCAGACCCGCGGCGACAATGCAGACAGCCAATGTAACTGTGATGATCGTCCGTCGGCGTTTCAACAGCAATCGCACTAGTTCTATGGCGGAATATGTCGGTGGGAGCGCGCGCCCGGAACTACCACTATCCGAAGTTGTGCTTCTCTCCGTCGATTCCTGTGCGCCGTCAGATTCCGTAAAGGTAATTCGCTTGGTCATATTTCCTCGTATCTATCCTCTGACAGATACTCAATTCGCGTGCCAACCGCACACGCAATTTGCCCCTCTATCTTGTTGTGAATGAGTGTGATACCAAGCCTTCTTGGAAGCATTTTGGAGTGCGTCTTAGAAGCGGAATAAAACTATCAGTCGACCGGTCATTTCGTTCCAACCAGCGTCCGCGAAGCCACAATGACATTGGCTGGTCGATAGACTGCTCTCCCCTTGGTCGCCATCTGCATATACGCCTCGGCGACCGCCCCCCACTGGTATTGCCCATACACCCGACGGGTCAATTCCGACCCCTGCGCCGGTCTTCCGAGCGATTCATAAAAGGTCGGTGTGATATTCTTAGGGTCGAAATAGAGCCCGAGTGGCCCGAGCACTTCACGGCTGAATTCGCAGTCTATCGCCATGATCCTCGGACATCCGCTCATCGCTTCTAACAGCGCCGGATTTGTTCCCCCGACCGAATTCCCATGCACATAGCAGTAGCAGTTTGCTCGAAGGACCGCCAGCACTTTCGGGTCGTAGATCGCGGGCGAGACTGTCACATCATCACATCGTTCCAACGACTTTACCTTGAGCGCGTAATCTGTCTCATCCTTGAACCCAACAACGATCATTTTGAATCCTTTGGCCGCCAGATTCGCTTCGACAAACGCCTTGACCGTCTCGGCCGGCAGATTATCCGGCTCGAACCGCGTGATTTGCAGGTAGTACTTCCCCGCCTGAAGTCCAAATCGATTTAGGATCGAACTCTCATCCGCCGCCCGTACCTCGGGTGGATTCGGTGCGCCATACGGAATCATGGTGCTCCGCGCATAGAAATGTTTACGGTAATATCGCTGGATCGCGTACGAATCGGAAATGAGGCGTTTACAGATCAGGCTAATGATAAACGACGAGACAACATAATACGCCTTGAATGGCCAGGACCACTTGGCGCGACGCCACTCGAGACCATCAGTATTGACCGACATCGGGATCATCGCCAGCCAGGTCATCACAATCCCTGGGAAATTCGCGTTGTTGAACCAGAATACATGGGAATAGCGGCGTCGATTTTTCAGCAGGAACCACCCGGTCTGAATAGCCGACACAAATGTATCCAGCGTGCGCGACCGCGACCCCTTGACATAAACAAGATTCCGGCCGTGATGGCTATCCAACTTTGCCGAACCGGATGATGCGCGACAAACGACATCGCACTCGATCCCTGCCTCCACAAACCGTCGGGTGATTTCATCGACCGCGGTCTCAAACCCGCCATAATTGGCCGGGAGACCGCGCGTACCGCAGAAGGCCACGCGATTCGGCTTAGAGGACATATGCCTCCTTTCGCACACCATGGGACTGTATCGT
>JAYRFH010000140.1:0-12663 GCA_041908405.1 Candidatus Zixiibacteriota bacterium | reverse complement strand
AGCGTTGCGGTAAACGATCTGTCCCTCGGAAGTGAACACATTGCCGGTTCGAGCGTTGCGGGTCGGTAGTACGCAGTCGAACATGTCGACACCATAAGATACCGCCATCAAAAGTTCTTCTGGATATCCTACTCCCATCAGGTAGCGAGGCTTCTCCGTCGGAAGATACTGGATGGTGTGCGCCAGCATATCTTCCATCTCCTGCTTACTCTCACCCACGGAAAGTCCACCGATGGCATTCCCGGGAAAGTCCAAACTGACTATCTGCTCAGCCGAAATAGCGCGAAGGTCTTTATACACGGATCCCTGAACAATCCCAAAAAGATCTATCTGTCGCCCGGATTTATCGAGTAGGGCCCGGTGTTCATCCTTGCACCGCTTGGCCCAATCAAACGTTCGGCGTACTCCAATTTGCGCCAGGTCATGGTCCGCTGGAAACGGGACACACTGGTCGAATGCCATGATAATATCCGGGCCGATCGCATGCTCGATCTGCATCACCTTTTCGGGAGAAAAGAAATGGCGCGAGCCATCGATGTGAGACTGAAACTCCACGCCGTCATCGGTGATCTTTGCGATATCCCGAAGCGAAAACACCTGAAAACCGCCGGAATCTGTGAGGGTTGGCTTGTGCCAACTGTTGAATTTCGCCAGCCCCCCCATCTGCTCGATCACTTCGGTGCCGGGGCGCAAATAGAGATGGTAGGTATTCCCAAGGATGATCTCAGCACCGATCGACTCCAGATCTTCGGAGGTCAGCGCCTTGACCGATGACGAAGTTCCAACCGGCATAAAGGCCGGGGTCTGCACATCGCCATGTGCGGTGTGCAACACTCCGCGACGCGCGGTGCCATCGGTAGTTATCAGTTCGTGCAATTTACGATTATCCAATAGCGATATCCAGTGCGGCTTGGATGTCCGTGACTCCGAAGACCTCAACCGAAGGCTCATTCACTTGTGCCCGGTTGGTCTCAGGAATGATCATAGTTGTGAACCCAAGTTTGGCGGCTTCATTCAGGCGACGATCGATCTGCGTAATGCCACGCACCTCACCGGACAGACCGACTTCACCGACCACCATCGTCTTGGATCGAACTGGACGGTTCTGCAGCGAAGAGGCGACCGCAGTCAACACGGCCAGATCCAATGCTGGCTCGGCGATACGAAGTCCTCCCGCCACCGAAGCGAAGACATCATGTGCGGAGACTGGCATCTCCTGACGTTTCTCCAGAATTGCCAGAAGCAGGGCCAACTTTTTGCCGTCGAGCCCCGATGCTACTCTCTGTGGCGCGGCGTACGTGGCGCGTGTCACCAGCGCCTGAACTTCGACAAGCAGGGGGCGATTCCCCTCCATAACACCGCAAACCACAGAACCAGAGCGATGCGTGATGTTCTCTGATGTAAGAAAAAGTGAGCTGGGGTTCTTGACCTCTTCCAGTCCTTTTTGCCCCATCTCAAACAGGCCGATCTCAGCCACCGAGCCAAAGCGGTTCTTGGTCGCCCGAAGCATGCGATAGAGATGCGCGTTGTCCCCCTCGAAATACACGACCGTGTCGACCATATGCTCGAGCACTTTTGGTCCGGCCACAAAGCCCTCTTTTGTGACATGCCCCACCAGAAAGAGCGCGTTCCCTCTCCCTTTGGTCTGCGAAACCAATTGATTCGCGCACTCGCGGATCTGCCCGATCGTTCCCGGCGGCGAATCAAACTGCGGCGCGGAGACGGTCTGGATAGAATCGACGATCACAACGCCGAAATTACCTGTCTCAATCGTCTCCGTTATCTCTTCGAGCGTCATCGTATTGATGACCGTGATATTCTCGCCGGACACTCCGAGACGCGAAGCTCTTATCTTGATTTGAGAGAGTGATTCTTCGCCTGTTGCGTACAGCACCGGGATCCCCTGTGACGAATACGCCTGCGCGGCCTGAAGCAACAACGTTGATTTCCCTATCCCCGGCTCCCCGCCCAACAGAACAACCATCCCCGGAAGGAGTTGCCCGCCAATGACCCGGTCAAACTCTGATATGCCGGAACGATAGCCTGACATGGTTGCGCTTGAGATCTCCGCGATCGTCTGACGCTCCACCAGCGTGGGTCTGCCGCGCGCTTTTTTTCGTTCAGGGGCACGTTCTTCGATTAGACTATTCCAGGATCCACACTCGCGGCACTGCCCCTGCCAGCGCGGATGTTCCGCGCCACACTGTGAGCAGAAGTAGGCAGTTTTTATTTTCTTCCCGATCACCTACGCCACCCTTATCGGCCCTCGCGCCGAACCGGAGATGAATTGCTGGAGTATTGGATTGCTGCTGGCCCGTACCTGATCAGGAGTGCCATCATACTCGACCTTCCCCCCGTACAGCATAACAATTCTGTCAGCGATCTTAAATGCCGACCGCATATCGTGAGTCACCGTGATAGAAGTCACATGGAGCTTTTGGTTCAGTTCGACGATCAGATCGTCGATGACATCCGATGTCACTGGATCCAGTCCGGAGGTCGGCTCATCGTACAACATGATATGCGGATTCGTCGCAATAGCGCGCGCCAGTCCGACTCGTTTCCGCATACCACCAGAGAGCTCGGACGGCAGTTTATCGCGTGTCTCCGCCATGCCAACCATTTCCAGCTTTTCGTTAACGATCTCATCTATCTGCTCGGGTGTAAACTGTCGGGACTCCAATAGTCCCAGCCCAACATTCTCCGCAACCGTCATTGAATCAAACAGCGCGGCACCTTGAAAGAGCATGCCGAAACGACGGCGCATCGCCGTGAGTTGCTCGGTGTTGAATTGTCCGATATCTTCGCCTTCAAACAGCACCCGCCCGGAATCCGGATCCATCAGGCGAAGCAGATGTTTCAGCAGGACCGATTTCCCGGTGCCGGAAAGACCTATCACGCAGATCGACTCACCGGGACGCACCTCTATGTCAATTCCATCAAGCACCCGCACACGGTTGAATGACTTGACGATTTGCTCTATCTTTATGATCGATTCGCTCATCTTTATATCCGGAAAAGAATGACCGCAAAAACAAAGTTGAAAACCAGCACTAGCACCATCGAGATAACCACAGAGCGCGTGGTCGCGGCGCCGACCCCTTCCGCTCCACCCCGAGTACGGAATCCTTCATAGCACGCGACCAGACCGATCACCAGCCCAAAAACCCACGCTTTGACCAGACCATTGACCAGATCCATGATCCGGAACGAACTGCGGAAGCCGTTGAGATAGGTCTCGGTGGAAACATCGACGCCAACTACCGACACGATCAAACCACCGATGATGGCTACAAAATCAGCAAAGACCACGAGTAGCGGCACCATCAGCATGCAGGCCAGCACTCGTGGCATCATCAGATAGCGGCTGGGCGAAATCCCCATCGCGTCCAAAGCATCTATCTGCTCTGTCACTTTCATGGTGCCAAGTTCGGCAGTGATACCGGCGCCAACCCGCCCGGCAAATACCAGCGCGGACAGTACCGGCCCAAGTTCTATAATGACCGCCTTCCCCACTGCCTGTCCAAGGTAGCGAAGTGGCGCGCCAATGAATTTGAACTGGTAAGCCGCCTGCCAGGCCGAAACCGCGCCGACAAAGATCGCGATGATGACGATCAATGGCAGCGACATGACGCCAATCGAGTAGAACTGCTCGAATGTTACTCTCATCGAGCGGGGAATATCTTTGAGGTGAAGGATGAACCGTCCGAACAGCAGGCTAATGCCGCCGATCCATGAGACGATCGTCACACTCCGTCGTCCGATCGTGATCAACCCACGTTGCGGTTCCATCAGACCGTAAACTCCTTAGAATGGCGTGTCGGAACCCTTGATAGGATCGACATCAGCCGGCAACTCCCTGTAGCCGGCGGCAAGATTCTCGAATCGCGCGAACTCTTTGACAAAGGCCATGCGAGCGGTGCCGGTCGGGCCGTTACGCTGCTTGGCGACAATAACCTCTGCCGTGCCGAGCTTGTCGGCGTTTTTCGGGTCGCGGCGTTCATCGTCGTTAAGATAATACTCCGGTCGATACACGAACATCACAACATCAGCATCCTGCTCAATCGCCCCGGATTCGCGAAGGTCCGCCAATTGCGGGCGTTTGTCGCCGCCGCGATGCTCTACCATACGGGAGAGCTGAGAACATGCGATCACCGGGAGTTGGAGCTCTTTCGCGAGCGCCTTCATGCTTCGTGAAATGACCGAGATTTCCTGCTGACGATTCTCAGATCGCCCGGATGCGTGCATCATCTGGATATAGTCGACAATAATGAGTGACAAATGCGGGAACTGCGCCTTTAGGCGACGTGCTTTGGCTCGCATCTGCAGCGAGGTTAGCGACGCGGAATCGTCTATGAAAATATCCATCTGCGAGAGCGTATTGCCATGCTTGGTCAACTGAGCGTACTCGGAGTCGGATAACTTGCGGGAGCGAAGTTTCTGTTGGCTGATCTTGGCCCGTCCACATAGCATACGAAGCGCAAGTTGCTCCTTGGACATTTCGACCGAGAAGATCGCCACGCCCTTCTTGGTCTTTTCATTGGAGGCAATGTTTTCAGCGATATTGACCGCCAGCGCTGATTTTCCCATCGACGGTCGGCCGGCTACAACAACGAAATCCCCATTGTGCAGTCCCTGGGTCAGCATATCCAGCTCGGCGTAGCCAGTCATCACTCCTTCCATCGCGCCATCGCCAGCTTGGAATCGCTCGATCTGCTCAAACGAATGGTGTACAAGCTGCTTTAGGGGCACAAACCCTTGACGAAGGCGGCTCTCCGAAATGCGGAAGATGTTCGCTTCGGCGGCGTCCAGAAGATCTTCCACCGGATTCTCGGACACATACGCCGAGCGGGAGATCTCATTCGATGTTTCGATCAGTCGACGCAACAGCGACTTGTCCAACACGATCGTCGCGTATGCCAGTACATTCGCGGTAGAGGCAACAGACTCCGCCAACTCAACCAGATACACACGACCACCGGCTTTTTCGAGCTGGTTGTCACTCTGCATCATGTTGGCGACAGTGGTGATGTCACACGGTTCCGAGCGATTGTACAGCTCTAACATAGATTTGTAGATTATGCGATGGCGCGGCGCATAGAAGTGTTCCTCGGAATCAATGACCCCGATCACCTGGTGGATCGCTTCATCATCCTTGAGGATCGAACCCAGCAGCGCCTGTTCAGCATCACCGGATTGCGGCGGCTGAAGGTGCAGAACATCTTTATCTGATTTGGCCTGAAATGCCATCGCTCTACCAATTCACTTTCTAAACCTGGTCGTACCTGGCTTTCAGCATCTTCATATCCTCCCAAGTTTCCTTCTTGTATTCAGGGAAACGAAGGAGCGCGGCCGGATGATAGGTCACCAGCATCGGGATCCCATGATAGTTAAGCCAGGATTTGCGCAATTTACTGAGCGGCGTGGTGGTCTGCAAGAGCGATTGTACCGCAATGCGTCCCAGACAGCAGATCAGCTTCGGCTGAATAAGCCGAATCTGCTCATGGAGATACGGGAGGCACGCGGCGACCTCATCGGGCTGTGGGTCGCGGTTGTTCGGCGGCCGGCACTTGAGGATATTCGCGATATAAACTTCCTGCCGCGATAACTGAATAGCGGCAAGGATCTTGTCGAGCAGTTTTCCCGCGGCTCCCACGAATGGCTCCCCTTGGAGGTCTTCCTGCGCCCCTGGTGCCTCGCCTATAAAGAGCAGTTTTGCCTTCGGGTTGCCCACACCATAAACAAACTTGGTGCGTGTTTTGCCGAGCGGGCATTTCAGGCAATTACAGATTTCGGCATTGTGCTGTTCGGTCGACCCAAAGGTCGCGTCACCGAGCGGGATAGTGATATCATCACGGACGACTGTCTTGGCCATCCTGGCGGTCTCCTCCGTAGCGAACAAAGTTGGTTCCGTGGTCACGGCCGGACTCACTGCTTCGGCTACCTGCGGCGAGACGGCGGCAGCTGCCTTTCGTTCGACATGATCGAGCACTATTTCGTCGGTTCCCAGTTCGATCTGCGCTTTCAGCGCACGACGTACCAGGTCGAGTATGTCGTGGGGATTGTCAGCCACGCGACTTTGATTTGGCGCCGGACGGGCGGCTGGACATCAGTTGAGAGATTCGTTCGATCAGGCGGACGGCCACCTCTGATTTTGAAAGGAGCGGCCAAGTCTCCGCGATCATATCGGGGGCAAGAACCATCACCTGGTTGGTGTCATGGTCAAATCCGGCACCTTCGGAACGGGGATTGTTCACTAGAATTAAGTCGAGCTGTTTTTCGATCAGCTTTTTCCGGCCATTTGCTTCCGCGTTCTCTGTCTCCAGCGCAAACCCGATTACAATCTGACCTTCCTTGCGCTTCCCCGCAACTTGCTTCAGGATATCAGTCGTTGGCGTCAAGGTTAGGTGTAATGCATCCCTGGTTCGCTTGATCTTCTGGTCTGCTGATAGCTCTGGCGTGAAATCCGATGGAGCCGCGGCCATGATGAGACAGTCGGTCTCCGAGAACTCTTTCTTCACCGCATCCGCCATCTGGGCCGTGGTTTCAACATTGATAGTGCGAACACCCGTTGGATTACTAAGTTGCGTTGGGCCAGAAATAAGCGTCACCTCGGCGCCAGCCTCACGCGCGGCGTCAGCGATCGCATACCCCATCTTGCCGGATGATCTGTTCGAAATATACCGGACCGGATCAATTGCCTCACGGCACGGACCAGCCGTGACAAGTATCTTCTTCCCCGCTAACTTGCCCGAACGTCGATGAGCCTCTGCTTCAAAGAACAGTTTCACCTGTTCGAATATCTCCAGCGGCTCAAGCATTCGACCGATACCGAACTGCTTTTCCGCCATCTCTCCCTCGGCCGGACCCACAAAGTGGTAACCCAGCTTCAGTAGCGATCTAACATTCCGCTGCGTGATCGGATTGTGCCACATTCCTGGGTTCATCGCGGGCGCGATTATGACTGGCGCGGGAGAGGCACAGACGATAGTGGTCAGCAAATCATCTGAGACACCGGATGCGGTCTTGCCAATAAAGTTCGCCGTCGCTGGCGCTATTACCATCAAGTCTGCCCAGCGGGCCAATTCGATGTGACGAGTCGCTATCTCATCCCGTTCGGCCCACATATCGGTGTAAACGGGGTTGCGCGAGGTCGCCGCCAGCGTCATTGGGGTAACAAACTTGGTGGCATTGGCCGTCATAATGACGCGGACCTCGGCCCCCGCCTTTATGAGCGCGCGAACTAGGTACGGCACCTTGTAACAGGCAATGCCGCCGGTCATCCCGACGATTATCTTTTTACCGGAAAGTGACATCTCAGTTGATCGTTAATGTCGGATCGATCTTCGGATCAAGCAGAGCCAGCGATTCCATCTCGCTGAACTCATTGAACAGCACCGCCGCGGTCACCAGTTTGACCTGCTCGAGGTCGACGCGCTGCGGCGACACCGAGAAGGCCCGCTCCAGCACGGTCTCAAACTGCTCGTCATCGATCACCGATAGCGCTATCAGTTTCACCAGGAAACCATACGCCTCGGGGCTCAATTGCAGTCGCTCGTACTGCGTCAGGACACGATTGGAGTGATGTTCCTCGGGGAACTGGGCAAAGAACGGTTCGTCGTTATGCTCAAATCGATCGATAACCCAGGAATAGGCGGATGATATCTCACTGTCGGAATACCCCATACTCTGGAGATCCGGCGTGAGGTCATCCATGCTTGGAAGTATCCCCTGGTGCTCCCGCATATGATCTATCAGATAAACGACTATTTCCAGAACTCGGTTACCCATCTTCCCTTCTCGTCCACCCCCGACTCAGGTAAGATAGATGTCCGGCGCCAAGCGGTCAACCGAAGAGTATCGTGGACGTGGAGAATTGCTGAGCGGGACTATTCCTTAGACGGCCAGCCAGGGAGCGAAATATCCATTGCCGGTAAGTTGTTGTAGCCGGAGAAAATGCACTCGACCTCGATCGTTTCCGCCAATTTGAGGAACAGCGCCTTCGGACGCGGAATATCGTACTCGTCAAGAATGATCTGGAATCGGGTACGAATTGACACCTTTTCACTCCCCAGCTCGGTCGTCGCGACCACTTCAATTGGCGCCGAAAGCTGACGTTTTACGCCATGGATATAAAACCATCCCTGCACTTCGCCACTATCGGTTACATTGGCTTTCAGCGGCTCAATACCTGACACCCCAGTCAACTCAAAAAAGGCAAACGGGAACTTATCGGTATGCAGATGCCGGTCACGCATATGGCCATCGCGAGTGTCAATCCCGGTCTTAAGGGTTCGCAAGTCTACACGCAAGACTCCTGAAACGTTTGAATTTGGGTTTTCCGGATCGAACGAGAATGAACCGTCAATCGCCGCGCTCTTCCCTTCAATGAACTCCAACTTGGCAGTGGAACGAAAAAAGACCGAGTCCTGACCTGCGGCGGGATTCAACTGGAAGTCGGACGCAGATATCCCCGTCGCCAAACAAAAGCATAGAACGAATGCGTAGATAAATCTCTTCATGGGACACCTCTTACTAATTGTCCGGCGCGCCGGCATTGATCCAGTCTCGTATCTTGTTCAGATCGGATGTCGAGATATAGGGCCCTCCCGGGGGCATCCGCGAGCCGAATTGAGGCGAGGTTGTGGTCTTGAAATAGAGACTGCTGGTGGCGGCACTGCCCGGCACAACGACCGCGCCATGGCTTCCAGATGCATGAAATACCGCATGATAAGTCGCAGAACCAAGGTTCAGCCCTCCCTCGGCAGAACTTCCACCATGACATCCGGAGATCGCGCACCTGGCCAACACTAACGGCTGAATATCGGTTGCGAAACTGGGGGCATCGTCATCCAGAATCCTACAAGTCGCCATACTGTCCAAAAACACCCCGTTGGACAGCGTGGTCAACCTGACCATGAACTCTTCGGTCGACTCAAAAAGCGCGTCTTCTGTTGTCGTGACAGAAATAATGGTCGAGTGTTGACCCGGCAAAACTGTATCGCGCCCGCTTGCCAGTACGAAATCAGCAGGCGCGGTTGCGGTCCCCGCCACCAGATTGAAGTCAAAGATAACCGGTAAGACACCGGCTTTGTTGAGCTCTACCGTGACCTGAGCCGTCTCCCCCTCAACAGTCGATGTATCTCGTATTGAGACAAATGGCACACCGTCATCGTCAAGTATGACGCATGTCGCCTCGCCCTCAGTGATCACCGCGTTAGTGGCGCTCAGTATTCTTATCGCGACCTCCTCAAGAGGTTCGATCTGGTCATCCTGCAGGAATTCAAGGCCGACATGAATGTGATCCTCGGCGTGACCGACACCATCAGTCGCTTCGATAGTGACCGTGTCAGTTCGCGCCTCAAAGTCCTGACCCGCGGTAGCGGTAAGACCCTCGAAGGTGTAAATGATGGTCACTGCCCGCGGCGCCTCAAAACTTAGTTCGATCTCGCATTCGGCGATATCACCTTCGTTGGTCGTGTCGCCGTGGACCGTCAGTTCAGGAACTGGTATCTCCGGCAGACTTCCAAAATCGGCGCACCCAAGTGCCAGCCCGGCTATTACAATTGCGAGTATTAGTAACCGTCTCATTTCACACCTCAATACCCAACATGGAACTGCACGAAGAACATATCCTCGCCATCCAGAAAACCTCGTGTGTACTTGGTATACGATGGACGGATTTGAACAAACGGCATGGGATAAAAATCGATAGAAAGGCGAAGATATTCGTCCACTCCGGTCTCCAGTCGCCGGTCAGGGTCGAAGAAATTGTATTCGCCTACCAGATAAAGTCCGTACTCAATTCGGGCCACAAGGCTCGCGTACATAGCGATCTGATCATTCCCCTTTCCCACGACATCCATCTCCCCCATCGCGGTGAACCGATCAAACGCCAGCCCCCCATACAGCGACTTTGCGTGCGGGAAAAGCCCAAAGTCATCCGGCCCGATCTCATCAGTGAAACGGTAGGAACTACCTACCAGATAGCTGAACGCGCCCCATGTTCCCGGCCGATAGAGATTGAGATTGATGACCTTCTGCTCGTTTGGATTAAATGCCTCCGCGACCAGATTCACTCCAGCATGTTCACCAGACAGGGATACTCCATCCAGATAGACCTCAGCGCCGTTCCCTGTCCGTTCCCGAACAAATGACGTGTGATCCTCAATATGCAGGCCGAACGACGGCGTGAAAGTCCCAAACTTGGCGGAATACTTGTTATCCCCGAATGTCAGTAGCGCGTAATTTTCGGTGACACCATTAGCCCCAATGCGCATATGATAGAACATGTTTTTGAGTGGCTCGACTGTGACAAACCCATCCGTCTGCATTCGGAATATCCGGCCATCATCCATCGCCAGATAGCGGGCATCGAACCCGAAAATCAGCAATTCTCCAATTCGCGGTTTCCGATACTGCGACGCCACCAACTTCTTCGTGCTCGGCAACGTTAGTTCGTTGAAGGCCGTGGTAAAATTGCCATACTCCGTTCTCGCGCCTCCCCCGGCCGGCGAAAAGTGGCAGTTCTTGCAGGGCTCGGCGTGCTCCACTGACAGTCGCGGATACGCGAGGAGCGAGGCCGCACAGATAAGAAGTAGGCCAACAACAGGTACAGCGATCTGACGATTCATGGCTGCGCTTTCCTCTAACGGTCACACGGATGGAAGACCCGGACCACGCCAAATCTGGCATGATCTGGCCCGTCCTTTTACACAGAGAGTCCGCAGGCTGCTGTCGTACAGCCTGCGGTCAGTTTTGCGGAGAATCAAATACGTCGACCGGAAGGGTCAATGTTTGAAGTGACGGATACCGGTGAAGACCATGGCGATACCGAGTTTATCGGCAGTGGCAATGACCTCTTCGTCCCCCTTGGACCCGCCCGGCTGGATCACTGCCGCAACACCAGCTTGCGCGGCGACTTCAAGTCCATCCGGCATGGGGAAGAATGCATCGGAAGCCAGCACCGCCCCCTTGGCCCGGTCACCGGCCCGCTTGACAGCCAAAAACGAAGAATCGACACGCGAAGTCTGCCCCATCCCGATACCGACTGTCGCCAGGTCCTTGGCAATGACAATGGCATTCGATTTGGTATGCTTCACCACTCCCCACGCAAACAGCAGCGACTGGAGTTGCGCCGGAGTAGGCGCGACTTTGGTCAGGGTTTGCAGTGTCTTTGGGTCAAGCTTGTGGTCATCGGCCGTCTGAGCCAGTAGCCCGCCCTGGATGAACCGATAATTAACTAACCCCTGCTTGCGTCCATGCGCAATGTCCGGGAGCGCAAGAAGTCGGCGGGTTTTCTTCTTCACCAGCAGTTCCAGCGCATCTGGCGCAAAGCCGGGGGCAAGCATACACTCGACAAACGGTGTCTCGTGCAACAGCTTGGCGGTCTCCATATCGACCACCTTGTTGAGTCCGATTATCGAACCATACGCCGATAAGGGATCAGATTCATATGCCCGGGCATAGGCCTCGGCCAAGGTCTTTCCCTGTGCCGCGCCGCATGGATTTGTGTGCTTTAGGATACAGGCGAATGGCTCGGAGAACTCGAGCAACAGATCGAGGCAGGCATCAAGGTCGCTGTAATTATTGTAGGACAACTCTTTGCCTGCCAAGACCTCGGCATGAACTAACGTTGGCGCCGCGTACGTTGGATCTGAAAAGAGCGAAGCTTCCTGGTGCGGGTTTTCGCCGTATCGAAGTGGCGATGCCTTGCGATACTCCATCTTCAACACATCGGGGAAATGCTCGGCTCGTTGCTGGATCGGGGCGGTGCTGTCGAGCGCAAACCAATTTGCGACAGCGCGGTCGTAGTCCGCGGTCAGCGCATAAGCGCGACCAGCGCACCGACGACGGAACTCAAACGACGTCGTCCCGTCAAACTTCTTCATTTCTTCTAGCAGTTCACCGTAATCCGATGGATCCGCTACCACGGTCACAGAGTCGTGGTTTTTCGCCGCCGCCCGGATCATGGACGGTCCACCGATATCGATGTTCTCGATTATCTCTTCTTCTGTCGCATCCGGCCTGGCCACCGTCTGCTTAAACGGATAGAGATTGACCACGACCAGATCGATACCGCGATAATCGGCCGACTGCATCTGCTCGACATCCTCGACCAGATGGCGGCGGTACAGAATTCCGGCATGGATCTTCGGATGGAGTGTTTTTACCCGCCCACCTAGTATCTCCGGCGAACCGGTAAAAGTAGAGACCGAGATCGCGTGAATTCCGGCATCCCGAAGGGTCTTCAGCGTTCCGCCAGTCGAGAGTATCTCAACTCCCATTTTGTCCAGCGCGAGTCCGAGGTCGACAATACCGGTTTTGTCGGAGACCGATATCAATGCCCGTTTGATCTTAATGGTATCCATGTATTGCTTACTTGCCTGTCAAAAGACGTTGTGCTTCGCGATACCGCGAAGCCGATGCGTTGATCACTTCGTCGGGAAGGACCGGAGCCGGTGGCTTCTTGTTCCAGCCGGTTGATTCGAGATAGTCACGGATCGGCTGTTTGTCGAACGATGGCTGGCTCTTCCCTACTTCATACTTATCGACCGGCCAGAAACGACTGGAGTCGGGGGACAGAACTTCATCGATCAGGATGAACTTGCCGTTTTTGTAGCCAAACTCGAATTTGGTGTCGGCGATGATGATCCCTTTGGT
>JAYRFH010000139.1:0-3996 GCA_041908405.1 Candidatus Zixiibacteriota bacterium | reverse complement strand
TGCCTTCGGCCTCGGACAGCGCCAACTGGGAGTTGATTGGTGAGATAGAGGATAGCCTCTCCGCCGACTTTGCCCGTGAGACGCTTGCGACATATGATATTCCGGCAGTGATCGTCTCACGGTCGGGCTTTCTTGGACAGGTCGGGTTGACGCTGACCGCGTTTTACTCGGGGAAGCAGGCACTTTTTGATGTGCAGGTTCCGACCGAGTGTGTGGAAGAAGCAGTCGAGCTGTTGGAAATGACGCTTGGCGAAAAATGGCACCGAAAGGACAACTGATTGTTCTGTCCTCGTTGTGAGTATGAGTTTATGAGTGGAATCACTGTCTGCCCCGATTGTCAGTTGGCGCTGGTAGATACCAGACCTTCGAGCACTCGCGCGGCAGTTTTGCCGGATGATAGTTGGGTGGAGGTCTGCGGCGTAAAAGAGAATGAGCGTGCCCAGGCGGCCAAGTCAGCCCTGGACTCGAATAACCTCCCCTCCGTGCTGCTGTCTTCGCGTTTTCTGTCGGGGCAGTCAACACCGGACTCTGAGTTGGCCGATGTTTCCAACGAGATCACGGTCATCATGGTGCCGCGAGAATTCCGGGATGAAGCTGAAATAGTCGTTGAAGGTGTCCTCGGGGATGATCTCATCCCGTTTGAGGACGAGTGAACTATAACCAGGTGGAGCGATTCGCATGAAAAAACTGTTCCTGGCGCTTTTGGTGGCAATGATGGCGATGTTCGTCACATCGGTCATGGCCGAAGAACCGGCTCCGGCCGCTGCGTCAAAACCGCACGCCCCGTATCTGACGAATCTCAATGAGGCGCTCGCGAAGGCCTCGAAAGAGAACAAACATCTGTTGGTCGACTTCTACGCCGATTGGTGAACGTGGTGCAAGAGATTGGACACGGTCGTGTTCGTTGAGCCCAAAGTTATCGATTACTTCACCAATGAGATGATCCTCGCCAAGGTAAATGGCGATGTTGACACTACCATTTCCCGGAAGTACTTCGTTTCGGGATATCCGACCGCGGTGATGCTCGCGCCGGATGGAAAAGAAGTGGATCGTATAGTTGGTTTCGCCCCGCCAGATGAGTACCTGAAGATGGTACAGGACTATAAAGCCGGTATCGGTACCCTGGACGATCTGTTGGCCAAGGCCAAGGATAGCGCGGACCGTAAGTTGTATTACGAGATCGCGGACAAATACAAATATCGTGGCGGACCGGACCAGGCGAACGAGTGGTTCAGCAAAGTGATTGCGGCGGGTTCGCCGACCGATTCGCTGTCGGGCGAAAGCCGTATGGCGATGGCCGATCTGCAGCGCCGCGCCAAGAAGCTTGATGACGCGTTTGTATCGTATGAGCAGATAGAGAAGGACTTTGGCGGCAACCTCTTCTCTGAAGGCGCTTCGATCTGGCAGGCGATCATTCTACGACAGAAAGGTGATACCACCGGCGCGATAAGCGGTTTTGAGCGGTTTATCGCGACATATCCGAAATCCGAAGATGTCGAGTATGCGAAGAAGCAGATCGACAAACTGAAAAATCCGCCCGCACCGAGCGGAAAATAGAGATGCGGGCGGCGTGCCGCCCGAAATGAGAGAATGAACTGTGAGTGAGTCGAATCTTATTTACGAGAAATCCCGTCCCGGCCGGATAGGGTATACCCTTCCGGAGTTGCGGCAGACGGAATCCGAGATAGTTGGATCGATCCCGGCGAAATATCGCCGGAGCGAGGATGCCAAACTTCCTGAGGTCAGTGAAAACGAAGTGATGCGCCACTTTGTCGGGCTGTCGGTGAAAAACCACCATATCGACAAAGGGTTTTATCCGCTGGGGTCATGTACGATGAAGTACAACCCGAAGCTGAATGACAAGGCGGCCTCTTTCGCGGACTTCCAGGAGCACCATCCCTTGGCGCCGTGTTCAAGCGCGCCGGGGATCCTGCAATTGATGTGGGAACTTCAGCAGTTCCTCTGCGAAGTTTCCGGCTTCGCGGGAATGTCGTTGCAGCCGGTCGCGGGAGCGCAGGGAGAATTCGCCGGTTTGTTGATCATGCGCGCGTATCACAAGGAGCGCGGCGGTCATCGAACAAAGGTGATCATCCCGGATTCAGCGCATGGCACCAACCCGGCATCAGTGGCCTCCATTGGTTGGTCAACCATTGAGGTCAAGTCCAACGAGCAGGGGATCATTTCGCCTGAAGCGATCAAGGCGGTAATGTCCGATGAGGTCGCCGGGGTGATGATGACCAACCCGAACACGTTGGGATTATTTGAGAGGAATGTCAAAGAGATCGCCGACATCGTACACGCCGGCGGCGGTTTGATGTACATGGATGGCGCCAATCTGAACGCCGTGATGGGGATCTTCCGACCGGCCGATACCGGATTTGACATCATGCACTTCAACCTGCACAAGACATTCTCGACGCCGCATGGCGGCGGTGGGCCGGGTGCGGGAGCGGTGGGTGTCCGGGCGGACTTGGAGAAGTATCTTCCGTTGCCGGTACTAGAACGCGAACCACACCAGCGGAAGCTGTTCCTGAACTATGACCGTCCGCATTCTATCGGGCGACTTCATTCGTTCAACGGTAACTTCGCGAACATCGTCCGTGCGTACGCCTATATCAAGGCAAACGGTGGTGATGGATTGCGGGCGGCATCCGAAAATGCCGTCATCAACGCCAACTACCTGAAGAATCTGCTGAAGAAGGATTACGATCTTCCGCACGAGACCCATTGTATGCACGAATTTGTGCTGTCCGGGAATCGGCAGAAGAAACTTGGGGTGAAGACCTCTGATATCTCCAAGCGGATCCTTGATTTCGGCATGCACGCCCCGACCAACTACTTCCCGTTGATCGTCCCTGAAGCGATGATGATCGAGCCGACCGAATCGGAGAGCAAAGAGACGCTCGACCGGTTTGCCGAGGTGATGTTCCAGATCGCGCGGGAAGCGGAGACCAATCCGGAGATCGTGACTTCGGCGCCGACCACGACGCCGGTCCGTCGTCTGGATGAGTCATTTGCGGCGCGGAATCTGGATGTGAACTTTCAGGGTTGAGTGAGCAGACAAAAGCCTTGCGAAATAAAGCCGGTGCTCCTAATTAGGGCATCGGCTTTTTGATGCACATCTGTTGGTCACGGAGCGTCACTAAGAGGAGGGATATTACGATGAGGATTGATTTGGGGAGTAGGCTAATTCGGTTATTTGCAGCAGTCTTGCTTGCGATGATCTGCGCCGCTTGCGGAGTACCGAATCTGGTAGAAGTCAAGCAGGGTTCACACAGGTACCAGGATTCACTTCTTGTGCGAGTAATCCTAAATGATTCAGTATTTACTGTGCGTGAGATCAGCGAGTTTATTCGGCTAAGCGACACCGTCAACCCTATGTCGGGACCGAGCCCTCAATACGATTCTTTGCAGCGAGCTCGACGGCCACTAGCGACCTTGATTGCAGATAACTTGGGAAGCACCGCACTTCGCGTTCCATCTGCTTATTGGAATGCAAGAATTGAACTAGGATACACCGAATACCCGGCGGCCTACAGCATCGGCAATAGCACTGGGGTACTGACGCTCAGGCATAAACCTAACGTTGTGACAACCAGGGATTATGGCATTCCGCTGAGTTGGTATGTCACTGACCCTTTCCTTACAGTTCAACCCCACCAAACTACCATTCTGGAGGATTCGATAGATGTCTTGGCACTGGACGAATATGTGTATGAGCAAATCAGCTATCCGCCGGGTCGATATTGGATCGCGTTCACTTATCACAATAGTTGGGTTCGCGAAGGGAAGACCAACTACTGGACTGGTTCGATCAGCACTGACACAGTCTACTTCGAGGTAAAGTAGTCAGGGCGCTCGTTGATAAGTATGGTACACCTCTCACACCTTCAGTACAGTTATCCCTCCGGCAAGCGGGCGCTGGATGATGTTAGCCTGTCTATTAATGCCGGTGAACGCGTAGTCGTCATGGGGGCGAACGGCTCCGGAAAGACC
>JAYRFH010000138.1:0-35291 GCA_041908405.1 Candidatus Zixiibacteriota bacterium | reverse complement strand
CGGAGGGGCCCGCTAATGAAACGGATCATCACCCTCTTCACGCTCGCGCTTATCGCGGGTATGGTCATCCTGTATGGCTGCGCTGACCCGCTTGAGCCGACCGGGCCAAACAACACCGAGCCGATATATGTGGTCGACACCATTCACGATGTCGACACTTTCATCCGTCTCGACTCGACCATCCATATCGATACGGTGATCCTGATCGACTCAACCTGTAATAGCGACACCATCACCGTCATTGACACAGTTACCGTGATCGACACGCTACTCGAGGCCGATACGATCATTCATCTCGACACTGTAACCATTATCGATACGGTTATCGAATCCGATACGATCGCCTACATCGACACTATCACGGTCATCGATACAATAATCGATACTGACACGGTGATAGACATCGACACCATTACAGTCATTGATACGGTACTCGAAATCGACACGTTGACGCAGACAGACACGATCATTCTGCTCGACACTATCACGGAAGTTGATACAGTGACCATAGTCGACACGGTCATTGACACAGACACGATCACCATCATCGATACGGTGGTGCAGACAGAAACTGTGATCGTGGTCGTTCCTGACACCAGTAAGGAACCGCTCTGCGGAGTACTGTCCAAGAATCAGAAGGAGATAGTTTGGATACTCAAGAATACAGCGGGGACTTATCGGCTTGAGTTCCTGGCCGATGTCGAATCCGCCCAGCCGAATCAGACGTTGACAGTTGAAATAGGCGATCAGTCATACATTTGGGATCCAAACGCAAATCCCGACTTCACGGTCGACCAGACCCTGGCGGACCGCACTACCATCCTTATCACAACTAACATTCCTCCCGCTCGAGGTCACGCGATCAATGTCTGCCTGAATGTGACAAGACTGTGATGAACGAGTCGTTACACCTTTTGACAGGAGGTAACGCATTATAGAACGACGGCGGCTGTAGAGCAGATACAGCCGCCGTTTCTATTTGAAAAGTTAGTTCGTGGCACTATTTGAGAAACTGTCGGAGCGGCGATTCAGTCACCGGCCATTGACCTTTGGCGATATTCTTGGCCCCCTGAAAAACAAGATAAGAGTACTTGCCATAGTGCGGCACCAGTTGACCCACGCGAGGGAGCGATGGATCATCGCCGGACAAGACGACCAGATACTTCTCAAAGCCCTGCCAATTCTGTCCCGCCATGACGAAAGTATGTCCCGCCATTGGGTAGTTCTTGCCGTCGATCATGATCGAGTCCTTGGACAGAGTGACAAACCCGGCCAGATAGTCAGGCATGGTCACTGGATCGAAGAGGACCAGCGCACGGTCCGTCGGAAGGCCACTTATCTGATCACTTGTGACCACCGTAACTGTGTCCTCCGCGACGGCCGAGGCAAACGCGGCAAATGCTTCGCCTGATCCGGACTCGGATGAGCAGCTCACGAATCCCTTCTTCTCCACTCCCAGAACAGATGAGACAATGGGCTCGACTTCAGATGGGTATAGCTTCCGGAAGAGATGGAACTCAGGATCAACCGTGACTATAGTGGCACCGCTGGAAACCTCGAACTCCGCCGTCGCTGATTCTCCCGACAATAAAACCACTGTGCTTTCGCGTGTCCCGGCGCCTTCTGCCACGACCGGAATCGACAAATGATATGGTGTCGCGCCGGACTGGGTCAGCTCCAGAGTGAGCGATTTCTTATCGCCGGACGCGGTTGGTTTGTCCGAAAGGATCTCGAGCCCGATCTCGGGAGCGCCGGCACGATCGATCCACTCCGGAACAATGAAACTCAGGTCTTCTCCGCTCGATTTCTGGAAGGCCTGAATCCATTCTTCCCAAGAGATCGCCTTGCCAATGTAATCTCGATATATCTGCCTCCAGGCGTCAAAAAAGGCAGTGGTTCCGATCTGCTGTTCGATAAGATGAAAGAGCATCATTCCCTTGTTGTAGCCAATCGTGCGCGTCTCAGCACTGGAACGCGACTTGAACTCCCGCAGTGGGAAGTCATTCCCAGAGTTAACATAACTGAGATACTCTTTGAGAATGTCCTTGCGGTATCCCTTGGCGTCAGCTTCTGAGGCCATCAGCTTATAGCGATAGTCCGCGCCGTAGACAGCCGCCGCCTCACACCAGTTGCCGCGCTCGTAATCGACATAGACCGAATTCCCCCACCAGTTGTGCAGAACCTCGTGGCCGAGCGACGACGAAATGATGAACGGGAGCTTGAGCACTGATTGACCAAGTAATGTCCACCCCGGCATGCCGTACCCGGTCGGAAAGAAATTCTCCGCGACTGTGAATTGAGTAAATGGATACGGCCCGATCAACTCCTGATACATCTTGATATAGTCGGCAGTCGCGGTCAGGTATTTGTCGCAGAGCGAACTATCTTCAGGAAAGAAGTAGGTGGCGACAACGATATCCTCTACCTTTGTGGACTTGATAAAATATGGCGCGGCCATGAAGACGTAGCCATCGGAGAGATACGGATTTGCGAACTTCTGAATCTTCTGGCTTCCTTTGCTCTCAACTTCACCGGGATTGCCGTCGGCAATGGCTGTCCAGTGAGCCGGTATCGACGAGGTCAGGCTGAAACGAGCCATTTCTTCCCTTCCGCGCGGATAAAAACAGGCCGCCGAGCTGAGATACGCTCCTTGCTCGAGAATCGTTCCTCTCACTTCATTGCCGACCTTCTCGCGCGAGAACTGGACATTCTCCACCGGATCATCGAAGGTGGCCGAATACGTGATTATGAACGGGAAGGTGCCGGCAGTCTTTGACTTGAAAAACAGGAGTGAAACCGACGGTTCTATCTCGACCCCGGAAATCAGCTTCCTGAGTTCATCGGAAAGCCCGGCGGTATCACTAGACGCTACCATGTGGGTCGAGATCGCTTTGCCGTTCAACCAGAATCGGGAGACTTCCGCTCGGTCCGCAAGGTAGAGCAATGACCATCCACGCGCGCACGTAATAAGCCCGCTGTCGCTGATTAGAGCTTGTTTGGTCGAGGGATGGATCGTAAGTGACAGATTGTGCTCAAGCACGGTTGCCAGCGGCACGCGATTGGTACCGGCCACTGCGGACGAAATCACCAATGCGACAATGATAGCGACAAAAAGAAAGCGGTGCATGCTCGGACTCCTTTGTTGGCTCAGGAAGTATGGAGCTTTGGCCGCCGACAGGCAACGAAATTTTCTGACTTAGGGGCCCGGAGCGAAATCAAGAAAGAGATACCTCTCCGCCAAACCCTTTTGACTGCTAAGCGGAGGTAGTGAGAAGAAAACCTCAAAGTATGTGGTAGTGACTTCGTAAATTGGGGAAGGAATCTCACGTGGAGATTCCCTCCCTATCGAAAGGAACATCAGCCTGGACCGCCCTGCGTTCAGGTCAGCCCATAGTAATGAGTCTCAAACTCACAAGCACAAATCACACAGTGGTGCCCCCTGGACCATGTGCGCGATCATTAACGAGAGGTCCGAGATATCGACTGCGCCCTGGCAATTGACATTGGCAACGGCCATGGGCGATGGCACCGGAAATCGCTGTGTCAGGTAACTGATCATGGCGCTGAGATCCGAGAGATCGACGCGGTCATCAGCATTCAGGTCCCCCACAAAGCGGCAGACTCGAACCCATGAATCCACGACATTGATCAGGATCGGTTGATTGAGGGTATCGCGCACTTTATAGTCAGCTATCCGGATGTCCGATATCCCGAATTCTTTGGTGTTCAGGCGAATACTCACCAACTGACCCGGGCCACTTCTGGTGCGGCCATCTCCCAGGAGGGCGATATCGATAGTCAGTCTGCTCTTGTCCGGTGAAAGAATATAGAAGAAGAAAGTCGAGTCAGAACTGGCCGGAAAAAGCGGGCCAAGGTCAACAAACGAGGTATCCGGCTCAACCACCAATGGGTCGATATCGATATCGAGGCGAAGAGCCTTGATCTCGACAAAGTCGGCGTCGGCCAAAACCTGCACCGTGACGAACGTGTCACGCTGGGAATACTGGGTATCCGGTATCACCGTGATCGTCCCGGTCTGCGCGGTTGCCGACACCGCAGATAGCAGAACTATGAAAATGAAGAGATATTTCATTCTTCGCCTCCGGCGAGTGGACAGAGGTTACATGGTTTGGGGCTGGTGGTGATCAGGTAGCTGATCATCGCCGACAGATCGCTCAAGTCAACAATCCCCGAGCAGTTCCAGTCCGCGACCAATGTGATGGGCGAAGGTTTCGCTCCACCGGCGACCAAATAGCCGATCAGCATGCTGAGATCTGACAGGTCGATCCGCTGATCATGCGTCAAGTCGCCATAAAAGACAAAGCCCGGTGGAAACGGACAGACAAAGATCACGGCATCAGATCGCTGATTGGTCACCAGATTGAGCAGCGTGTCCTGGACAAGCACGTAATCAAACCAGAGAAAGGTTGCGCCGGTCCGCAGGGCGGTGAACTTGAAACGGGCGATATCCGCATACCCATTGATATACAGCGAACGTCCCAGGAAATACGATCCGAGATCATACAGGCTGGTGTCGTTCGTCGCGCTATCAACGATCAGCGTATCTTTGTAGAAAAAGAAATTGAACCCGCCGGCATTCCAGGCCGGCAACGCCGTGATATTGTCCAACCGCAAAATGGTGGTATCAAAACTGAAACGCACCCGATACCCATGCACGAGTTGAACCGCGCTGTCGAGCGAAAGATTGACGATAAGGCTGTCGCCCACATGCTGAACGATATTCTCCGGTTCCAGGAATCTGACCTGGTTCTTGGGCGCGCTAGTCGCCCCGCCGGCTACCAGCCATATTGCGAGAGTCAGGAATCCGACACACCGCAGAAACATGAGGAGTACTCCATTAAGTGAGGTGGGAGCGACCCCTCGTCGCTCCCACCCTTCGTGTAAGCTACTTCACAAGCATCATCTTGCGCGTAGCGGAATATGCGTTTGCAGTCAGGCGATACAGGTAGACACCGCTGGCGACCGCATTGCCACCCGCGTCGGTGCCATTCCACGGTATCGTGTAGACTCCCGCCGCCTGCGGTTCGTCAACCAGCACCGTGACCGACTGACCAAGCATGTTGAATATTTCCAGACGCACCCGGCCATCGGTCGGGATCTGGTATTCGATCTCGGTCACCGGATTGAACGGATTGGGATGGTTCTGCGCCAGGCTGTAGGTCACCGGAAGCACCCGAACATCCGGAGAGACCAAGGCGACCGACAGCGGCTGATTGTCGCGATCGCGCAGCGTCCCTTCCGTCAGGACGAGATTCGGCGCAGCCTCTGTGGAAACAAAGCGCAGTGTCGCGATCTCGCCGGATCCGCCAATAGTAGAGCCAGTTCCCAGTATCGCGGCATCGATGGTCACAATCCCGTCACCGGTGATGATCTTGGTGAAGACCGGCTGAGGCGATTCACTCAACGCGGGGCTGAGTGTGATACCAGACAGCGTGGCTTCGGGATCGAATGACAGCGTCACACGCAGCGCCTTGATATCGCCACGATTGTTCAGCAGGTTCAGATGATAGACGCTCGCGTCTCCATCCTGCTCTCCGCTGACGCTGAGTGACAGTTCGCCATTTATCGAGTGATCCGCAAACACGGGTACCGCCTTCATAGTCGGATTCACCGCGTCGAAGTTGATCGCGAAGATCACCAGATCCTCGAATTGGATCGAGTCATCCGGATTCGGAATGCCTTTCGGGCTTCCGCCAAAGGTCGGTCCAAAATCCGCGTCATCGTAGAACGCCGGGTCACCCTGTTTGGTCGCATAGGCTATCGAGAACAGCGCCAGATCTTCGAGATAGACGAAACCATCGGAGCTGTTTGGTGTCACAGCACCGTTGCTGATATCGCCCAGCCAATACGAAGTCGCACGACCCTGGGCGGTCGGAGCCGCCACAGAATAGTTTCCGGCGGCGTCATACGCGAAGGCGCCATAGTATTGAATGTCGCGAGTTGCGAATGACAGGCCGGAAAGGTCGTCATGTGTGACATTCACCCCGGTCGACGCGGCACTGTCAAACACAGTCAGGCCTACCAACTGCGAGGCGGGGTATGAAGGCGCGGGAGTGGCTCCCGGAACCGTGTTGTAGTTTGGATAATTGGTCCAGGGGACGCGTTGCAGCTTCACCCCGACGACATCGGAACTGGTGGAGTTCTGCCAGCTCAGATGAACCCTGTTGTGTCCTGGCTTGGCGACGAGGTTGGTCGGTGGCGTTGGCGCGGAAACGTCTTTGGTGAAGCACCACGTGTAGGTGCAGCTATCGGCGTTGCCGCGTTGGGCATCGTCAACCACTTTGAAGCGTACACAGTGTACGGCCTCGGTGAGCACCGCGAACCCCGGAAGGGTCCATGACGCGTCGGCATAGGTCGTTCCCGTCAGTCCGGTCGCGATCGGTAGCCAAGTTGTCGTGCATCCGTCAAGCTGGTAGTAGACCGCCTCCAGATCGCAGTCATCGCTCGCGCTGAGGCTCAGCACCGGCGCTGTGTTGTAGAACCCACCAGCTCCAGGTGACAGGACAGTGATGCTCGGGTCGACACAATCAGACCGGAAAGCAACTGGCGAGGCCATCGGAACAATGATCGACGAGTTCGTACTGTCACGCAGATCCCGATAGATCATCGCGATCTGGTTCCACGCGCACAGGCTAACACTGCCAGTGAATGACACATTAAACAGGTTGGCCGGACCATCCTGCACACCGGTCAGCACTCCGAGATTGACCACCAGCGTATCGTTCTGACCCGCGCCATGATTGGTCTGCGACGAGGTCAGGAAGAAGTTGCCGGATGATGCCGTTACTGAGGCCACGGTCAATTCGGCCGGAAATTCCAACCGAATATCAGCGGCATCCAGAGCGGTCACCGCTTCTCCGATCGAGACAGTCACAGTCGCGCCGCTTCCACACAAATACGTCAGCGAGTCGGGGCTGAGATCAAGGCCACAATCGGTTCGCGGGTTGGCGTCGATATTTCCGCCGCCACCGCCGATCGCGTACGGCGGTGTGCCGCCATAATCGCTCCAGCAGTTCTGGTTATAATAGTTCCCCGCGCTGTTGTCACCGGCATTGACGCCGTTGGCGAAGACATTGTTCTCAACTGAGAGTGTTCCGCCGATGTTGTCCAGCCCGTAGTCATTAAAGAGCAGGACATTGTTGTCAATATCACCGACCAAGATCGGTGTTCCGGTATCCTCCCAGAACTCCAGTCCCACCAGGTAATTGGTGATCCGATTATCAAATATCTGCAATGAGGCGTTGCCGCTATTGTACGCGTACGGGAAAACAGCATACGACGTATCCGTACCGCCAGCATCCATAGTATTCCCTGATACGATCACGGAATAGGTCATGGGCGACGCGGCGGCTAGAGCTGTCGAACGCTTTAGGTCTGTATCGATCCCGCTCGGATTGAATTTGGCCACTGGACCGGCGGTTCCGTAAACTCCCAGGAAACCGTACACCTCATGGCGTCCGGTGCCAGCTAGAGTCTGCGAGATACTATTGTCGGTGAAGCTACCGCCGCACTCCGACCAGTAGCCGCTAGCCTGGCACTCATTGATGATATTATTGTCCGCCTGGATCGACCCTGGGCCGCTGGCCAAAATACCCGAAGCGGACCAGCTCGCACCCGTATAGGAAATGTTCGAGACAGTGTTATAGGACGCGCTACCCGACGCAACCTCGGAGAATTGGATCCCGTTCTGCGCGGTTACAGTAGTCGGCCCGGCACCCGCTATGGTGCACTGGTCAACAGTTGTGGTCAGATCCACACCGATCAGCGCAAGTGCGGTTTTCTGGAAACCGGTCACCGCGACATCGCGGATCGCCAGCGTGCGGTCATTGCCGTCGTCGTCGAGCGCGTAGATCGCCACCCCGTGTTGCGCACCGGAGAATGGCGTGTCACGGACATCCAATATCGCGCACGTGTCAACGGATCCACCAGAATTGCGGTATCCGATGCCGACAAACCGATAATTCAGATTCCCCTTCCCCGCGCCATCGACCGTCAATTGCGCTACTTTCACCGAAGCGGAATTGGTGATCATCAGCACAGGATAGTTACGGGTTGTCCCGCTGCTGATGAAATAGTTAGTCATGGCGACGGCAGGTGCCTGGATTATTGTGGAGCCGATCCCGGCGCCGATCAAGTTCAGATCGGCAAAGCTATCCATCACCACCTGCCCGACATAGAGACCGGGCATGAGATAGATAGTACTGCCGGAGACCATGTCGACCGCCTCCTGTATGCGATTGGCCGCATCAAGCTGCGGCGAATCATCATCGACCCACAAGCCGGACATATCCGGCTGGAAGCCGACAGCGCCGTCCGTGTCGGTTCCGCTGTCCAGCCACGGCGTGTAGTCCGCGCTCGCCTGGATTGAAGCCGCGACAGTCGCCGCTACATTGCTTCCCCACCAGTTGCCACTGAACTGAAGGGCGAACGTCCCCGCCGCACCGATAGCAGGAATGACGTTTGCATTGCTGTTATTGAACATCGCGTTCTGGAAGAAGGTGAATGCGTTCGTGTACCCGGCGTCGGACTCCAGGTACATCCCGTCGGCGCAATTGGATATGCTGTTATTGGCGAAATTCACGGTCACATTGCCAGAGCCATAGCCCCAGATCTGGGTAGTGACGTAAATACCTGTAGCATACGGCCGCGCCATGCCATCCACGACATTATTCGTGAATTGCGGCGTCACCGCGGCATACGCGCCAGCGCACGTCAAGCCAACATCGACATTGGTGATCGTGTTGCCATCGACCACCGGCGCGATATACGGCGCAAAGACGAATATACCGTATCCGTTGGTCGCGCTGTTGCTGACGGTATTGTCTTGTATCAGGTCAGCGACACTACCGGCGTAATTTCCGGCGTTGTCGGTGTGAATACCACTCCCCGAGCCGGTCACCGTGTTGTGCAGGAACTGACAGCCAGTCGACCAATTTGAGGAAATGGCATCATTACAGTTGGACACCGCGTTGTACGCGAACATCCCACCGCCACCGAAATTGAACATACCTATCGATGAAGTGGTCGCCGTTACATTGTCCACAGTGCAATACTGGAAATCAAACGATCCACCGCTCGAAGCATAAATGCCGCGCAGATAGATATTCTTCACGGTCGCGTGATGAACCGTAAGGTTCTGGTAGACGCCCGCCGCGTGGTTGGTGATAATGCCATTGCGCGCGTCCAGATCGGCGCCATTGACGACGACACCGCTGGTGAGCGACGGATTATCGCCGTCCAAGGTGATGCCCGAAATCGTCACGTCATTGGCCTGCACCAACACCATATTGCTCGAGCCGGGAGGGATCGAACCTGCTCCGCCCGGATTGGGCGCGGAAAGTGCCGGATGAACCGTAACCAGCGCTTCTCCTTCGCCGATCAGGCTTAACGGTTTGTCGATAGTTAGATTGTCGATGTAAGTGCCTTCGAGCACATTGACCGTTCCACCGGTATTTACACCGGAAATTCCGAGCGGAATGGTTACGAACGCGTCCTGACCGTAGGTATGACCATCGACTATGTCGCCATTGATCTTCCCGATATACGAATCGTCCACCCAGACCGGATCGGCGCCGACCAGTTCCAAATCGGCGGTTGTCAGCGCGCTGTTCGCCGCTACCGTGCCGCCGGTGATGCCAGCGTTTGAATAGGTGTAGCCTCGGCTGCTGGTCAGCGGGCTTACTAGAGTAGCCCCCTGATGTACTATCACCGATCGGGTCAACTGGAACAGGTCTCCGAGCACGGTGGTCAGATCATCGGTTCCAAGCGCCAGATTATACTGGCCCGAACCGATCACCATGGTGTATCCGCCCAGTCCATCCGGCTCAAAATAGATGAGCCAATTATTGATGGTGGCGGTTGAATTGTGCGTGTAGGGACTGATCAGCACCCAATATGGCGCTTGATCCCAGTACGACGCGTAACCCGTGCCGTCATCATAGAAGTAATTGTTGTCTACTTCGACAATGTCACCTGCCTGAAGACCGGTAATGACCGTTTGGATGTAGATACATCCGCCGACAGTCGTCAGGTAAGTGGCATGGCCGTCAACTGATATGAGCGTCGCGTCGAGACTCTGGAACGCGACATCGCTGGTGTACCCACCGGCGCCGATCAGTCCAGCCTCATTCTTGTATGCTGTTACGGCCGCGGCATCAACTCGATGGTAGGGTGCCGCGCCGAAGGTGCCATGATTGATGGCGACTGCGGCGGAAGCCCTCAGTTCTGGTCTGGCCAGATCGAGCGACTGAGTGGCAGGTATACCGGCCTCAAGGCTGACTTCGCCAAGACCGTTGGCGAGACCGGGTGACCGCGGAACCGAAGCGGATGAAAGAGCTCCGGGTCGATCTGCGTTGAGAGGCTGAGAATTTGTGGTGCCGGCAGTGAGCCTGGCATCTTCTTGTGCGTTCGCGACCGTGGGTCTGAGCGGCGCCGCTGCGAATGCAAGGCTACCGACCAACAGGACGCAACACACGCTAAGGGTCAACATTACCTTCACTGTTTCTATTCTCCTCAGAGACAGAGTGTGAGGCCAACGTTGCGAGTAGACGTCGGTCGAACTTAAAAACCTGTCGTGGTTCTTGTGGACCGGAATGGACACGCGATCAGAGAAGCAGATGCAATCGGTGCGAAGAAGTGTCCCCTCCGTTGGGATCTAATTCGGGATCATTGAGTGCCGCGCCACCCCCTTTCCCTGTGTACCAGGTACATATGCGTAGACGTTCCTCCGCGAGCGTTCAGTAATCCATGAGAATGCGAACCTTTGCTTGGGAGTACGGGATTGCGAGTAAGTCTCGACTCAAATCCAACATACCCAGAAGCCAGACGTTTGTCAAGATGATAGAGTAATATTACCACCTTTTTTTGCGCATGAGTCAAAGCATGATCGCGGAGAACGTCAGTTTCTTGTTCAAAGTTGTAGGGAGAAGTACCTGCCCGGAAGGGGTAGCCGATTGAAGCCAAGAAAAAACCGCCAAACCTGGCGGCGGGGATATTCATGCCGAAGGGGGGACTCGAACCCCCACTCCCTTGCGAGAACTGCGCCCTGAACGCAGCGCGTCTACCAATTTCACCACTTCGGCATTCGTACGTGGGGCAACAAGTTATACCGTCAACCCATTCTGCGCAAGAGCAAAGTGTCGACCTCCGACACGATAGGTAACCTCCTGTATCACAAAGAAGTAAACTATCAAAGTAATTCCCGGAAGTCCATTCTCGATTCTTCGCCAGATTCCCGGAAACCTTCGCTTGACAGCCCCGTACAATTGAGTATCTTACTTTGGATTTCAAAGTACTTTGAACTTGAGGAGAGCTATGCACGATCCAGACCGTCCCGCCGACCAAATAGAACAGATCCACGCCATGATGACGCGATCGACCACCTTTGTCTCCCTCTCCGGCCTTTCCGGCGTGGCAGCTGGCCTGGTCGCGTTCGGCGCCGTCTGGCAGATCCACCGCCTTCTCCATACGCTCTGGCTTACTGACAATGTCTTCACGATGTTACGCGATGCACCGGACAAGGTCCTTGCGCTTGCGGGCATCTTCCTCTGGACCTTGATAGGAGCACTCGCACTCGCGTTTCTCTTCACCTGGCGGAGATCACGGCGCAATCACCTTGGCCTCTGGAATATTGCCTCGCGTCGATTCGCGATGCACCTCGCCCTGCCGCTTATTGCCGGCGGTGCTTTCATAGTGGCCCTCGGACTTCGCGGCTCTTACGAAATGATCTGTCCCGCCATGTTGATCTTTTTCGGCCTAGCGCTTTTAAACGCCGGAAAGTACAGCTTCACGGAGATCGTTGTCCTCGGTACGACTGAACTTGCGCTCGGATTGGTCGCCGCGTTCTGGCCCGAAGGAGGACTTCTGCTTTGGGGAGCCGGTTTTGGCATCGCTACCGCTGGATATGGCATCCTGATGTACCTGAAGCACGAATAATGAAACAGATCATCAGCCACATTAACAAGTGCTTCGAGAACCGGACGCGTCTGGGGATCATGGCCGCTCTGATGGTCAATGACAGCATTGATTTCAAAGCGCTTAAGCAGCTCCTCGGGTCGACCGACGGCAACCTCTCGAGCAATATCTCAACTCTCGAGCAGTACGGGTATGTGAAGGTGAAGAAGCAATTCATCGAAAAAACCGCCAATACATCGTATTCGATCACCAAAATGGGGCGGAAAGCGTTTCAGGATCACCTGACCGCTCTAGAAGCCCTGATCAAAGGTATCGCTCCGGTCGAGGAGAAATGAGCATGCGTCGCGAGTTCTGCGTCATTTCCATTTTGTTCGGCTACGATCATCCCAGGCTCGAGCGTATTCGGCGCGACTGTGCCGAGCTGCACTTCGTACCGTTGCTGACGGTTTGCTGTGTCATCACATTTCTTGGAACTCCCGCCGCACTTTTGCTGACTCTGGGGTTGATCTCTCGAAAATACTCATCCGTCAATGAACTCCCTGAAAGGATATAGAAATGGCACTCGATTTCCGTAAGAAAGTAGTCATCCTCGCGATCGTCGTGGCTTCACTCTTGATGATCCCGCTCGTCGCCATGCAATTCACTGAGGAAGTGCAGTGGAGCCCCTTTGACTTCATCTTCGCCGGCGTTCTTCTGTTTGGCACCGGCCTCACCTACTTGCTGGTGACACGGACTTCCGGTAACCTGGTTTACCGTGCCGCCTGCGCGGTCGCTCTCGGTGCCGGTCTCCTGCTCATTTGGGCCAACGGCGCCGTGGGACTCATTGGGAGCGAGAATGAACCCGCCAATCTCATGTACTTCGGAGTGCTGGCGGTTCTCCTGATCGGCTCGATTAACGTACGGCTCCGGCCGCGCGGCATGGCTATCACGCTGTTCGCGACCGCCGCTGCTCAGGCTTTGGTGGCAGTCATCGCCCTGGCCGCGGGGATGCAGCACCTTCCCGAGAGTTCTGTGACTGAGATCCTGAAAGTCAACGCTTTCTGGGTGGTGCTGTTTGCTGTCGCGGGCTCTCTTTTCAGGAACGCGGACCTTTTGGCGAAAGAGGCTACCAAGTGAGCCGCGCGGCCTCTCTTCAAAGTGAGTCGGTACTCTCACGAACGGTTGATTGGACATTCGGGCTTCTCTTTGTCGTCATCGGCCTGCTGAATCTGATTCTTGTCCATCCGGTGCCGGGAATATTCTACCTCCTCCTATCCCTCCTGTACTATCCTCGCACGCATCAATTCACGCGGAGCAAGTTCGGCGTAACCATCCCTCTTGTTGTCAGGATCGTGATCGGGCTGCTCGTTCTCTGGGGAACGCTGGCCGTGACCGATTTAGCGGATATGGCGGGTCTCTGACCGGCCTGTGCTGCACTTCCGCCCTCCACAAGTCGCGTGACTGCTGGCCGGAATTCTATTATCTTGGCGGTGATGAAACGAGTAGCGCTTTTACTTCTAGTGGTGGGCCTATTGCTCATCTCATGCGAAATGCAGCCGTTCCCGGGACAGTTGGTTCGTCTCGACAGCGCGAGGATTGATAGTCACAACCTTGTCGAGGTTCCGCTTCCCCGCTTTTCAAACATGAATGTCGACACTGTCGCCGCCCGAAGATTCAATCAGCCGATGGATGCCGATAGTATTGAGCAATTCGTGACGGCCGATAGCCAGCGCGTCTACCACCCGGTCATGATGTGCTATCGCGCGCTTCAACTCATCGCCACCTTTGTAAAGACCGGCGACAGTCTGGCCCTTCATCGAGCCGAGAAATACGCAACAAAATTGCGCGGCTTGTCGCACGAGTACGACGGCGCGTTGTTTGCGCCCTACGAATTTGACCACAAGGTCCACCAGCAGCACGATATGCTTCTAAAAGCACCGTTCTATTCCGGCATGGCGCAGGGTGAGATGCTCAGTGTCATGATCCGGTTACACCACCTGACCGGGAAGAAGGAGTATCTCGAGTGGGCACGTCAGACGTTTCTCTCCCTGGAACGGGTTCAGCCGCTCGATACGCCGTGGGTTTCCCGAGTTGATGCCGAAGGCTACTTTTGGATCGAGGAATACACCTTCCCCGATGGAATGGATCAGACGCTTAACGGCTTTATAGCTGCGGTTTACAGTGTATACGATTATTACGTACTGACCAAAGATCCGCGGGCTCGCCTGATGTGGGATGCCTGCTTGACGACTCTCAGGCATTATCTTCCGGACTATCGGCGCCCCGGTATGCCCAGTTACTACTGCCTGGGTCATAACCATGCAGCCAATGAAGAATATCACCGACTGCACGTAAGTATGTGTCGTGAGCTCGCCCGACTCAGCGGCGATGAGTTCTTCGTGATGATCGCGCGGCAATTCAACGAAGACAGCCCCGCAACCGAACCATTCTAATACGCTTACTTCAGGTTTGGCATTCTCCACAAAAAAAACCGCCCGTTTCCGGGCGGCTCTTTCTTTACAATGTAGGACAGTGCTCAGTTCAGATAGGCACGCAGTGAACGGCTGCGCGAGGCATGCCGAAGTCTGCGGATCGCCTTCTCCTTGATCTGGCGGACACGTTCCCGCGTCAGCGAAAAGCGCGCGCCGATCTCTTCCAGGGTCAGCGCCTTTTCGTGATTCAGCCCGAAATAGAGGTTGATCACCTCCGCTTCGCGCGCGGTCAATGTATCCAACGCTTTTTCGATCTCCACTCGAAGCGACTGGCTCAACAGCGCTTCATCCGGCGACGGCTGGAACTCGTCCTCGAGAATGTCGATAAGCGAGTTGTCCTCCGACACCGAAAACGGCGCGTCGAGCGACAAATGCGAATTGGAGATCTTCAGCGTGTCGGACACTTCACCCTCGGACAACTCCAGTTCCTTGGCGATCTCTTCCGGAGAAGGTTCACGCCCCAGCCCCTGTTCGAGGCGGCTGGAGATCTTCCCGATCTTGTGAAGGGTTCCAACGCGATTCAAGGGGAGTCGCACGATACGACTCTGTTCGGCCAATGCCTGAAGGATCGCCTGACGGATCCACCAGACCGCGTAGCTGATGAACTTGAAGCCACGGGTCTCGTCAAACCGTTTAGCCGCTTTGATAAGACCAATGTTCCCCTCGTTGATCAGGTCAGCCAGCGAAAGGCCCTGATTCTGATACTGTTTGGCGACCGAAACGACGAAGCGCAGGTTGGCTTTGGTTAGTTTTTCCAGGGCCTTTTTGTCGCCCTGCTTGATCCTTCTTGCCAGACGCACTTCCTCATCGGCCGTAATAAGAGGCGTTTCCCCTATCTCGCGAAGATAGAGATCGAGCGACCGATCCTCGTCGCGATATTTGAGGGATTGCTTAGCCACGTGTTACTACTCTCTCCTTCTTCAAAATGCTCACCACTCTATTCCAGATTCTCGCACTCCGCGAGAATGAAACAGCAAAACTCACTTACGGTCGCACCACTTTGCGCGCGACCGAACCATCCGGCTCCTGCACGATCAACGGCACCCGTGAACGATCCGACAGACCCTGGTCGACAGTTACGATGTCATTCGTGCTTTCGACCGGCTCGTTGTTCACCTGCATGATGATCGTTCCCTCGGTGATCGATGCCCGGTCCGCCGGCGTGTTGGGATACACCCTCGCCACATAAACGCCGTCGACATGGGGAATCCCTAATTGTCTGGCAACATCTGCCGTAAAATTGACCAACTGCATCCCCAGCCAATCGACTGAGCCACCCGCCGGGACGGTTCTTCCCGTCCGGCTTGGCCGTCCCTGCGAGGCCAGGAACTGTTCCTGGTCGGCGACTGTCGCCTGAAGGCCGATTTCGTCACCATCGCGAAGTACCCGCATCGGGACGGTGCTTCCCGTCTTCACTGTCGAGACCAGAACCGAGAACTGGTCGCTGTTATCAACTTCTTCGCCGTTGAATTTGACAATGACATCGCCTCGGCGTATTCCCGCCCGTTCAGCCGGAGAGCCGCCGAAAACAGAATCTATCTTGACGCCACGTACCGCGGCTAATCCAAGTCTCTTCGCGTCACGCACTGTCAGATCGGACAACCAGACACCGAGCCATCCACGGCTCACCTTGCCTGTCGCGATGAGATCCGGCACCACCGCGCGGGCCATGTTGATCGGAATGGCGAACCCTATCCCCACCGATGATCCGGTCGGGCTGGAGATCGCCGCGTTCACACCGACACATTCACCCCGCAGATTTATCAGCGGTCCACCCGAGTTACCCGGATTAATGGAGGCATCGGTCTGGATGTAGTTCTGAAAGCGCGGTGTCTCGTCGCCAAACCGAAGGTTGCTACGGCCCTTGGCCGAGATGACGCCGACCGTCACCGTCCGCTCCAGACCCTGCTGAGGAAATGGGTTGCCGATGGCAATCGCCCAATCGCCAACTTTCAGTTCATCCGAATTGCCGAACGGAATGATGGTCACCTTTTCTTCAGGTTCGACCTTGATAACCGCGAGGTCGGTCAGCGGGTCGCTGCCCACGAGCTTGGCCGGATATTCATACCCTGAAGCGGTCCGCACCGTCAACTGAGCGGCATCTTTGACCACATGGTTGTTAGTCAGAACATAGCCATCTTCGCGGAAAAAGAACCCCGAACCGGAGGACATCCCCATCCCGCTATGGTACCACCAGGGCCATTCCTGATTTTCGGAGCGGGCGGAAACGTTAACGACCGCGTTGGTCACCCGTTCGACCACGGAGACAAAGGGAGATTCTATCTCCCCGTTCCGGTCGACCACGGGATAGGCGCCGGTCTGGCTGATATTGGTCGGAACCTGGGCGATCGTCTGATCAGAGAAATTGAAATTTGCCGAAATGATCAAACCAACTACCAGACAAACCACTGCCACCAGAATTATGGTGGCGAGACTTAGTCCGGATAGTCGATGTCTGACGGAGTGGAAGCGATTCTCTTCCAATGAATTTCCTCCAACCGGTTGAGCCGAGAAGTATATGCCTCGTTTGACGTTCTGTCAAGTCCTATATGCGCGGGTGGGCGCAATTATCAGATGTTATAACGTTTCTGGTCCCCATTTGATTCAAGTATTTCTTGTTTCTTCCCGATTTTAATCGCTTGGCTGCCAGACTTTTACGCCCGCCATCGAAACCCCGCAAATCCTGCCCTTCCAGACAGTTGACTTACGCCCGGACACCCCGTACATTTGATATCTATGCAACCTCTCTCGGGGACCGCTCAGCAGATCATCGAAATCGGCCAGCGCCTTGCCCAAAAAGGGTTTATCGCGGGTGCCGATGGTAATATCTCGGTCCGCTTATCCCCCTCAGAGATCTTGGTCACGCCTTCCGGCCTTCCCAAAGGACGCCTTTCCCCTGCTGACTTGGTTACAGTTGACCCGGCCGGGAAGCATTTGACCGGCGTACGTCGGGCCTCATCCGAGCTCCTCATGCACCTGTTCGTTTACGCCCAACGGCCGGATATCCAAGCGTGCGTCCACTCCCATCCACCCCACACAACGGCGTTCGCCGTCGCCGGGAAACCGCTCCCGACCGACATCCTACCAGAAGTGATACTCGTTGTCGGGGAAATTCCATTGACTGAATACGCCGCCACTGGAACCGATGAGGTCCCGCGGGCGCTGGCTCCCTATATTGCGCGAGATAACGCTTTCATGCTGGGAAACCACGGATTGTTGACTATCGGTCGTACCATTGAAGAAGCCTGGGCGCGTCACGAGACTGTCGAGCATTATGCCCGGATCCTTCACCTGGCTTCGCAGATCGGTGGCGTCAGAGCGTTGCCCAAGGCAGAAATCACCCGGCTCCGGGCGCTCAAAGAGAAGCTGTTCGGCAAACTGTAATTCGCGGGTCAAGGCAGGAGACAATGATAAAAAAGATCGTGGTCGACAAAGCTGACCGACTCTACCAGATGCCGCTGGATATCTCGGCTTATATTCCGACCAAAACCGATAAATTGATCCGCCGACCCGACTCGGTCGATCTGGCCTCGTTCAAGTGGCCGATCACGTTCAACGCCGATTTCGCCATTGAGCCAACAGGACTCAACCCGGCAAGCCCCGAGAAACTGAATAATCTGAAAGAAGAACTGGCGGGGTGGTTTCTCGCCAAACATCAGGTTAAGCTTGTTCCGGAAAAGGAGATCTTCGTCGGCGGTCCGATCTCGACTTTGGCCTTCGCCCTCGCTCTGGCGAATCTTGACAACGGGGACCTGGCATTTGTTCCCGATCTCGGCATGCCACTCTATCGCAAAGTGGTTGTTGCCTCTGGTGACGAGGCGGTTGGCTACTCTATCTCCCCCAAGAATAACTGGCGGCCGGAGTTCGAGCGTATCAACACTCGCATGGGACGGGTCGCGCGACTTCTATTCCTCAATTCACCGCACAACCCAACCGGCGCGGAATTGTCTGAGAAAGAGCTGGCCAATCTCGTCTGGCTCGCCGGTAAAGAGAATACGCTTATCGCCAACGATGCCGCTTACCAGTCTATTCCTTCGCGCATGCCGCTTTCTCTTCTCTCCGTCGAGGGTGCCAAGCGAGTCGGAATCGAGCTCTATTCGTTCTCTTATTCATTCGGCCTTCCCGCGCTCCCCTTTGGCTTTGCGGTCGGCAATCGTGACGCCATCAGTGGCCTTGTCGCCGCCTCCAGTCTGATGATGACGACCATTCCCGAATACTTCGTTGATCTGGCGATCCGCAGTATTCGACAACATCCAACCGAGTCGCTCAAGTTCGTGCGCAACCGCATCCAGCAGACTAGCGCCGAAGCAGCATCGCTGATGAGTCTGCTTTCCCTCGATGTTTCCGGTTATGCCACGGTCCCCTATCTCTGGGCACGGATCGAGCGACGTCGCTCGGCCGCTACGCTGGCCCGCCTGCTCTATCGACGTACTCGCGTGATAAGCCTTCCAGGGACCATCTTCGGTGAAAACGGCCAGGGGTTCCTGCGCTTTTCGCTGACGTGCGGCCCTGAGGCGTACGACGAAGCGGTCACGCGCGTCAAAAAGCGCGTCAGTCTCGTGCGAGGGCTCGACGAATGAAAGACCTCATCCGCCTGGTCGGCTGCTCATTTTACGGCTATCACGGAGTACTCCCCTCCGAGCGCGAGGTCGGCGGTATGTTTGAGGTCGACTGTGAACTTGAGGTGGATGTCGCCGAAGCCGGCCATTCGGACCGTTTGAAAGATACGATCGATTACGGCGAGGTCTATCAGATGATCCGCGAGACCGTGGAAGAAACATCATTCTCGCTGGTCGAAGCGCTCGCCGAACAGATCGCCACCATTCTGCTTGACAAATTTCCGGCCTACCGGGTAACTTTGCATGTCCGGAAGATGCGCCCACCTATCCCCGGCCACTTGCGATACATTGAAATTGTGGTGACGCGTTTGCAGCCCGACGTTTCCAAACTGACTGCCCGCGGCACGGAAGGATCATGACCAGACCATGCCTGAAATAGTTTATCTCCTGCTTGGCTCCAATCTCGGCGACCGCGAACGGAATCTTGCGAACGCCCGCGAACGGATCTCCGCCCTTGAAGGGTGCGAGTTAGTTGCCAGCTCGTCTGTTTACGTCTCTGACGCGGTCGACATGCCGGTGGATTCCCCCTCGTTCCTTAATCAGGTACTCAAGGTAGAGTACACCTACCCGCCGCTGGAGTTGCTGCACGCGCTTGAGAAGATCGAACAAGATCTCGGACGAACCGACAAAGGGAAATTGCAGCCCCGCCTGGTCGACTGTGATATATTGCTATTCGGGACCCAGATCATCAAGAGCGAAAAACTGACCGTCCCGCATGCCAAGATGACTCAGCGACCGTTTGCGCTGGTTCCTCTATTGGAGATCGACTCCGCGCTGGTTCATCCCGCGCACAAAAAGCCGATCGCTTCGTTCCTTACCGAGAAGGGCAGCCAGTCCGTACTGCTGTACAAGGATCATGTCGCACGGACAAACTGAGCCGAACTACATCGCGGTCGAAGGAGTCATTGGCGTCGGGAAAACAACCTTCGCCAAAATGCTGGCCGAACGTATTGGCGCCGACTTGGTGCAGGAAGAGGTCTTCGAAAATCCCTTCCTGGTCGATTTCTATAAGAACCGGTCGCGCTATGCGCTCTCCTGTCAGCTCTATTTCCTTATCTCCCGCTTCCAACAGCAACAACAACTGATGGTCCGGGATCTCTTCTCACAGAAGATCGTCGCCGATTACCTGTTCGCCAAAGACTCCATCTTTGCCTCAGTCGCGCTTACCGAGCGGGAATTGACCCTGTACAACAAGATCGCGCCGGCCCTCTCGCAGAACATTCCCCGGCCCGACCTTGTTATATATCTGCAAGGAAAAACGCAGGTGCTGATCGAACGGATCAAGAAACGGAATCTGGCGTTTGAGCGCACGATCGACTATGACTATATCGAAATGCTGAACAAGGCGTACGATTACTATTTCTTTCATTATTCCGATACGCCGCTCCTGGTGGTCAAGACCGATGATATCGATTTCGTCAATACGCCGGAGCATTTTGATGACCTGATCGGGCAGATCCAGAAACCGGTCGCCGGTAAGAAGTACTACGTTCCCGCCGGCAATCTGACCAGAGGATAGTTGATGTCTACCCATCGTCTCCGCAAGAAAAGCACCGTCCAGACATTCATCACGAAGAAAGCGAACGGCGAGAAGATCACGGTCCTGACCGCCTATGATGCTTTCATCGCCAAACTGCTTGACCTGGCCGGGATCGACGCGATTCTGGTTGGAGATTCCGCCGCCAATGTTTTGCACGGGTACGATTCGACCATTCCGATCCCGCTCGATGTGATGATCGCTCACACCGCCGCGGTTTCGCGAGGGACACAGCGCGCGCTGGTGATCGCCGATATGCCGTTTCTCTCCTTCCAGCCATCTACCGAAGTTGCCATTACTAATGCCGGACGATTCCTGAAAGAAGGTGGAGCTGAGGCCGTCAAGATCGAGGGCGGCGTTGAGATCGCTCCGACTATCAAGCGGCTGGTCGAATTGGGCATTCCGGTGATGGGACACATTGGCCTGACACCGCAGTCGATCCATCGGTTTGGCGGCCCCAAAGTGCAGGGGCGTGAAGAACGCTCGAGAAACTACCTTAGAGAATCCGCTCTGGCGCTTCAGGATGCCGGCTGCTTTGCCATCGTCCTGGAATTGATGGAGAGTCAACTCGCCACCGAGATCACGGAGTCGCTTGAGACTACGGCTACTATTGGCATAGGCGCCGGGGTGGGTTGCGACGGTCAGGTGCTGGTTATCAATGATATGCTTGGGCTTAAAGATCCCGAATTCAAGCCGAAATTCCTTCGCCAATATGCCGACCTCGCGCCGGTTGTTTCAGATGCCATCAGCCGGTACATTGAGGATGTACGCGCGGGAAAATACCCGTCGAAAGACGAATCCTTCTAACTTCCGACTTGCTCCCGCCGCGTCTTCTCTCTACTTTTTCCTGAGAATAACTTTATCCCTGATCTCATGGAGAGATATATGAACAAGCGCATCTGGTTCGGGCTCCTCGTGTGCACGCTGCTCTTCGCGGGAGCGATCGCGGCGCAGGATACAACCAAGTTTGTCGGATGGAAGAAATCCCTCGCAGTCGATCTCACTACCACGCAGACGGCCTATTCTGATTCATGGGTTGGCGGCGAAGCCGGCTCAGTAAACTGGGTCTCCAACCTCAACCTGACTGCCGAAAGACAGCTCAGTCCGAAATTGAATTACGGAACCACCGGCAAGATATCATTCGGCCAGACGTATACGCAGGATGAAGAGACCAAGGAGTGGTCGAAAGCCAAGAAGTCAACTGACCTGATCGACTGGGATAACCTGTTCCGCTTTACTTTTGGTGGGTTCGTTGATCCCTATGCGGCTTTTCGTGTAGAATCCCAGTTCTTCACGCAGCATATCGGAACAACCGACGATACGCGCGTTTACTTCCGGCCCACGAAATTCACAGAATCTGCGGGTATTGCAAAGCGGCTGTACACGGGAAAGGAAACTGAGAATATCACCACACGACTCGGTGTGGCCATTCGGCAAGTGATGTTCACGCAGTTAGCCGACTCAGCCACCCTCGAAGTCTACAATGACACTTACTCCGATGGCGGTCTTGAGTCCGTGACTGATTTCAACCTGATGCTCAGTAAGCAGGTTGGCTATGTCGGCAAGCTGTCGCTTTTCAAAGCGCTTTTCTTCTCAGAGAAAGACAAAGTTGAGGGGACGGAATTCGAGGATGACTGGAAAGCGGTTGATGTCAATTTCGAGAACCAGTTCAATATACAGATGACCAAGATCATCACCGTCAAGCTGTACACACAAGTGCTCTATGATAAGCAGGTCAGCAGGAAGGGAAGATTCAAAGAGACACTCGGCCTGGGTCTGGCATACAAGATCTGGTAGGTTTAACTAGAAAATCTTCATCGCCAGCGCGATGACAATGCCGAGAACACATATCGCTCCTGCCGCGTACCAAACCCACGGTGGGAGCGATTGCTTGTGGACCACTTGCGATGGCGCCTCGACTACCGGGCGGCGCAGAGACTCCTGATACCGGTCATCAAACGCTTTCCAATCAGCCAGGAATTCTTCGCAGCTCTTATAGCGATTGACCACGCGGACTGCCAGCATCTTGTTCAACATTGCCTCGACATCCTGCGGCACCTGCATATAGAGTTCGTCGATCTTCAGCTTGTCGGTATGGTCATATTCGGGTGTCCGATTCAGCAGTAACTGGTGCAGGATCACTCCCATCGCGTAGATATCGCCGAGCTTTGATGGTTTGAACTCCGGCGGCGCATACCAGTTCTTTTTTCCGTCGTAGTGGCTCGGAAGTCCGAAATCCGCGAGCTTTACCTTTTCTTGGTTGTCGAACAGTACATTGGACGGCCGGATGTTGCCGTGAACAATATTGTTCTTATGCGCGAATCCCAACCCCTCGGCGATCTGGACTGTCAGCTTCATCGCCTCCTGCCAGTCATATCGGCGGACCATCCGGTCGGCCAGCGATCCACCCGGCGCGTATTCGGAGATAACCACCGTCGAACGGCTATCTCCCCCGGAGCCGTAGATGGGGTTGATATGCTCATGCCGGAGACTGGAGAGCAGTTTCGCTTCCTTGCGACCGATCTCCCCCTTGGAGTGCTTCTTGATTATATAGAGCCGCTTGTTGGCGCGGTTCTCGACAAGGATGGTCGAACTGAATTTGGTCTCTTTGATAGTGTCGAGATAGCGACACTTCCCCATGAATGATTCCGCCCCCATCAGACTATAGTCGGTCGTATTCTGCTTGTTCCCGCCGCCGATCTGGTTCAGGATGGCGTCTTTGAGTTCAACCGCTGACTGATAGCGGTCGCGCGGCTCCTGGGCAAGCGTCTTGAGGATGATATCATCAAACCCGCGCAGTGACGGGTCAAACTCTGACGGCAGTCGGAAATGCCCCTGCGGTTTTTTCCCTGTCAGCATCTCGTACAGCATGATCCCGATTGCGTAGATATCGGTGGTCTGATCGACATTGGTCGAGCTGACTTTCTGCTCCGGAGACATGTACGCCACAGTCCCCATCACGACATCGCTCGAGGTCATTTCCGACTCTGAAAGTCCGATGATCTGCGCGATGCCGAAATCCGCGACGCGGGCATTCCCCTGCTTGTCTATTAGAATATTGGTTGGCTTGATATCACGGTGGATCACGCCATTTTTGTGCGCGTAATCCAGCGCCTTGCAGACCTGCACCAGCATGTCGAGTTTGGTCTCAAGTGGGATCTTGTTAGAATCGATCACTTCGCGCAATGAGGTGCCATCGACATACTCCATAACGAAGTAGTACCGGTTCCCCGCCTTACCGCGGTCGATGACGTGGACGATGTTCGGGTGACTGAGTTTGGCAATGACGACCGCTTCACGCTCAAAGCGCCGGACGATATCGGCATCCGAGAGTAGATTGGGCGAAAGGATCTTGATCGCGACATCGCGAGAGAGCGATTCCTGGCGACCACGGAAGATCTCTGCTATGCCTCCTTGGCCGATCTTGCCAGTCAGCACATATTCGCCAATCTTGACCTGTTTCTCTTCTTTAGCCGGAACGGTAACGTTTGCCATAAATCCTATAACAAGTAAGGGATAGCCGTCAATCCGGCTATCCCTTTGTATGTCGGCAAGAAGGGTCGATTGGTTTATTTGAGGAGGACCATCTTCCGGGTCAGCGAACCGTACTGGTGGGTCAAACGGTAGAAGTAGACACCGCTCGGCTTGGCGCCGGCATCGAATTCGATCGAGTGCTTGCCCGCAGGCATCGTCTTATCCACAAGTGTCTCAACGAGCTGGCCCAGGACATTGAAGACCTCAAGCTTGACCTCGCTCGATTTCGGCAGGGCAAACTCGATCATCGTGACCGGATTGAACGGGTTGGGGTAGTTCTGCTCAAGCGTGAAGACCGACGGCAGGCCACTCGGGTCATCGTCGACACCGGTCGGGACAAGCACCTTGATGGCGCCAGGGACAAAATCCGGCTCGTAGAGACCTGACGAAAGGCCCGTATTGTCCGCGATCTGGATTCGCGTGATCAGACGCAGATTGCCGGTCAACAAGGAGTCCTTGTTGATGGAATCTACCACTATCGTCGTCGGATTGGCCGATGCGGAGACCTTGAAGAACAACTTCGCGATGATCCCGCTGGTCGAACTGATGGTCGGGATCGGCGAAACAAATTCCGGAACGTAGGATATTTTCACCGTTTTGTCTGACGCGTTATGGTCGACCGCCTCGCTCCAATTGTTCGGAAGCATCGTTCCCACAAATGACACCGAGTCAAGCGTCAGGTACGGGTGATTGTATTTGAGTGGAACGGTGATCATGGAGAACGGGATATTATTGTTCTGCAGGCGAACCGCCACGCTAAACGAGGTCCCTGCCACCGCCTCAATGGAATCTACCTTTACGATCCCGGTGTACGTCTGCGCCTGAACGACTGCCGTACAGAGCAAGACCATCAGCAGGATCAAACTCACATTAACTCTCGGCTGCATCAGGACCCATCCTTTCCTCTATATAATGCGAATGTTGCCGCGTCACGGACCGGCGTGCTGGCCGGTGTCCATTACCCCTTTGCGCAAGGGGCATGCCAGCGTGACCAAAAAATCTGGATCTGCCGCCAGGAGTGCGGGCAGCAAACTCACTCGTTTAACCTACTGTTATTCCAGTCCTTACGACGCTGTTGCAGGACTGAACATTGCGAAGTAGATGCACGTAGCCCGGAAGTATCTGCATTTCAATATACGCATGGCGCCGACCGGTGCGCAAGACGATGCACTAGCCTTCTCTGCACTCAACCTGTCTGAGGCCAAAAGAAAACCCGCTGTCAGGTCGATGACAGCGGGTCAAAAGATTCGCTCGTAGCGGTTATTTCCAGTCGGTCTTGACGTTCACAAACATCGTTTTGTTATCACGCCAGACAAAGAAGATCACTTCGCGCGGTTTCTGTTCCTCGAGATTCTTCATCGAAGTTTCCACCTCGCCGACCGACGTGATCACATCGGAGCCGATCCTCTGGATGATATCACCCATCTGCAGCCCGCCGACCTCGGCAAGCCCACCTTCGCGCATCTCGGAAAGTACGACGCCGTTCAGGCTTCCGACCTCGAGATTCCGTCCGATGAAATCCCCGAACACGATATCACGCACTGTGAACTCAAGCGCCTTGTTCTCATATTTAGGCGCGTTGAGCGCGGTCATAGGAGCCGACTCCAGCTTCGCCAGGACCTTCAGTGTATCCACCCGATCATTCACCGGTCGCAGTACAGAGAATTCAACCTGTGTACCGCTCGGCATCTCGGCAATACGACGCTGGAAGATCGGGACTTCTTCTTCACGATCCACTTCGACCGGATCGCCATTGATCTGATAGATGATATCTCCGACCGCAAGACTTGCTTTTTCGGCAGGAGAATCTTTCACGACATCATTGACAATGATACCGCCGCCTTCCGGCAGATGCAGGAACTCCGCGATATCCGGGGTCAGCGCCTGAAGCGTGATCCCGAGCCAGCTTCTATCCTGCTCACCCATCTTAGGTGGACTGGCCACCAACTTTTCAATCCTGTCACCGGTGACAATTCCGAGCAATGGAATATCAAACTGATTGAAGGATTCCACCATCCCCGACGGATCAGTATTCGCGGACATCGGGTCCAAGAGCGACCCAAGCACGCCAACTGGCTGGTGTTGTTCGTTATAGAGAACTGACGCCATTTCCATCGTATTGAATCCGACCGTCAGGGCGAATTTCTCCGGCTTCTGCAGCGAGGTTGAGATCATCCCGATATCCGCGGCGATCGAAGGCGTTACAAATTCCGGCAACAGCATATACAGCGCCACCCAACTTCCCGTGCGGAAACTTGGATTGGAGACGAACTTCACCGGCGTGAACTTGGTGGAACCGGCATCGCTTATCTTGCAGAAACCGAATTTGGTGAATCGGTCAACCCCGACATACTCCGCTTTATACTTCTTTCCATCTAAAGTCTGGACTTCGATCCGCGATGGCGTGGTCTTGATATTCATCCCCGCCATTGATGACAACATCTGCTCATTGGCCAGCATCGCGCCATCAAACAGGATCATCCCATCCTGGCTGACGATCGTACCAAGAGAGCGTTGTTCCTGCTCGGTCGACTGCATACCAAAAGAAACCTCGATCTTGATATCAAGGATCACCGTGTAATTCTTGGCGGCCGATTCGAGCCGTGAGAAATCGAAACTCTGCGCATAGCCGACCACCGGAGCGACAGTCGCCAGCGCGGTTGCGACCAATAGCGCCAGTACCGCACGACCTATGAGATTGCGTCGATCATTCATGGAAATTCGGTGCCTCCTTGGACGCGTCCGGCTCCAGCATCTTGTTCTTGTCTCCTGGCTTGACAACCACCAGGCGGCTGGAACCTCCGCGTTTGATGCTCAATAGTACTTTCTCTTCTTTCGAGTCGCTCAAGGAGACATACATGCGCGTATACTCCGCCAATGACCCGATATCCTGACGGTTGATACTGACCACGACATCGCCGCCGCGCAAACCGCCTTCATCCGCCGGGCCAGTACGCTTCACACCGACCACATACACGCCGAGCGTATCTTTGAGCTGATTTTCTATCTGCATTTGGCGAGTGATGCCTTTTACCGTGAACCCCCAATCTGAACTTTCATAATCCTCGCCCATCAGATCACCCAACAGTTTAGTGGTCACGGTCAGGTCGACGGTTGATTCTCCCCGCTTGATAGACATCTTTATGGGAGATCCCGGCGCATGATTGGCAATGTTGCGATAGAAACTTGGTAACTCCTCAACGAATCGGGCCGAAACTGGTACGCCGTCCATCGCCTGAATGATATCGCCCGCTTCCAGTCCGGACTGCGCCGCCGGTGAGCCGGCATCAATGGAAGCAAGCAGCACACCTGATGTTCCGTCCGTGCCGAAGTACCCCTCCAGCTCCTGAAGCGCCTGCGCATGAACGCCGATCCAACTCCGAGTCACCTTACCGTTGGTCATGATCGCCTTGGTCACTTCCTTGACGATATTGACCGGAATGGCGAATCCGATATTGTTCGCGAAGAATGTCGCTCGCGAGTTGATGCCGATCACACGACCATTCAGGTCAACCAACGGACCACCGGAGTTCCCCGGATTGATCGCGGCATCGGTCTGTATCCAGAGATTGAAATTCCCGGTCTGCTCTCCGGTGGGAAGTCTCACTTCGCTCGAGAAATATCTATCCTTGGTCGAGACAACTCCCGAGGAGACAGTGCGTGACAGCGATAATGGCGAGCCCATCGCCAGCACATATTGCCCGACCTGCACCGAATCGGAATTGCCGAAATCGGCCACGGTCAGCTTGCCTTTGTATTCGCTGAGATTCAATTTGAGGACCGCGATATCAGTCGGCGGATCACCGCCAATATAGTCCGCGGTTACCTGCTCTTTGTCATTAAGCGTGCAGATGATCCGCTCCGCTTTGCCCGCCACATGGTAGTTCGTAACCACGTAGCCGTCGGGATGGAAGATCACCCCGGAGCCGACCACCGACTGCTTCTTGAGCTCGCCGGTATTGTAATCCTTCACCACCGGCTGGATATGGACCAGCGCCGGGAGCACCTTGTCGCGAGCCTGGTAGATCAGGGTCTGTTGTTGGGATTGGCTGTACCCGCTGTTCCCTGTGAGCAGGTACCCCGCGCACAAGGCCAAAACTGACAATAACTTCATTCGATTCCCTCGGTTGGAGACTGCATGCCGTTTATAACACGGCTGCATACCTTTGGTTCAGAACTTTCCGGGAGAAAGCGCCATCGCCGCCGACTGCCGGCAAGGGCCTCCCGCGGCCTTCCGATAGTGCGGCCAACCGGCGCCAAATGCCAGATAAAAAAGCCGCCTTCACAGACGGCTCTGGTCGATAGAAAGAGAAAAGGGAGGACTATTTCTTCCAGCGTATATCTATGGATCCCATGCCGACATCCAGCGCAATGGTCAGGCGAACCTTGGCGTCCTCATAGTCGGGCGACTCATAGACGCCTTTCTCAATTTCATCCACATCCCCGCCGTGCAGGTCTACAGAGGAAAACCACTCGCTGTTATCCGATTCAATACGTACCGGCAGCCCTCTGGGGAGAATGATATCGGCGTTCCCCAAGCCAACCTCGATCTCGACTTCGGATTCCCCGGAGTAGGTGCCGCGGAGATCTAAATCGAAGGACCCGGCCCCACCCGAAAACTTGAAATGCTCGAAATTGGCGTTGCCGGCCGTGATAATATCCAGCGAGGACGCCCCTGCATCGATCTGGAACTCCTTCATCCGCTCCGGATTCGGCGCGGAAAACTCCAGTGTTCCCGATGCGGCGCCGACATCGATATTCAACTCGCGGATAGGCACTCCGCCAAGGTCAACTTCCGCTTTGCAGGCCCCCATATCCAGGGTCAGTTCCATCGGAGTGCGTGTTGAAAACGCGACATCCCAGTCATGATCCAGATCCTCGTGTCGATTGCGGCGATCTTCGAAATCACTTTCCGCCGTAATGAACATGGTCTGATTGCGCATCTCCTTTTCAACCCGTACATCAATGAACTCCGGATCATAGAACAGATCCATCTGTGCGATATCGGTCATATCTTTTGGATTGATGATGATGGTACCGGCGGCGAAATCAAAATCGACAATTGCCTCTTTGGCCCCGTCGACCGGAATCACTTCGGTCGTATGTTTGGACCGGCCAGCCAGTGTAAGTCCGGCGCAGACGATCACGACTAGAGTCGCGACCAGCGCTACTCTCTGAATCTTCATAGCTCCTCCGCATGAGAATGATTGGACTGCTACTGAATCTACGGAGCGGGACGGAGATTTGTTTCGCTGGAAGGCGTGTCAGCTACCAGACGATTGCGGCGGGCGCGGGTTCGGACCATACGGTCCAAACTTGTCATTCCCCTGATTCTGTGGTGGCACTGGAGGAATGGGCGGTGGTGGTGTAACGAGACGCGGGAAGTCCGGTATCGGTGGTGGAGCGGGGGCGGGTGCTTCGGAGGCGCTTCCGCGACGGTCAACCCGTATCCCTTTATGCTCTCTATAGCCGAACCGGGTCAAGACGGCCGCGCCGATCCCGCCGAGCAACGGAAACAGCGATATGATTATGGAGATTACCAGGAGGAATATCCCGAATCCCCAGGCAACGCCGGATGAACCGAGCAGGAGGGCGACCAGCACCCAAATCAACATGAAGATCGGCACACCAAGGAGCGCGTGAATTACGCGGTTCTGACTCCCGCCCAAAACTTTCCCTGATATCGCGGCGCCGATCTTCCCTCCCAGCGCAACCACACCGCACGCCATTGCCAGCAGGTATGCCAGCGGAATAAACGGCACCGCCGCGATCCCAATGATGGTAATGGACACCAGTATCAGGATAAGTGGAAGAAGGAAAAGGAAGAGCAGGCCGATGAAGACTGTCCGTGCCTTGTACTCAAACATACAGGTCGCCAAAGTGGTGAGCTGGCTGGGGAAAAGCGTGGTGACGAGGAAGGCTATCACCAACAGAAACATGATGAACCCAAGAACGATCACCAATCCATCGACTGAGAATGACCGCTGCAAAACCTCGGAGGGAAAATCGAGCGGATCAGTTATCTGCTGTCTTCCGCCGATGATCGCCCCTTCTTTGACTTCTATCTCCGGAGCCTTGATATCTCCATCCACACGGCCTGATTCAGTGACCAGCACTCGACCGGAGATCGACTGAATATCCCCCTTGACCCAGCCTTTGACCGTGACGCGTCCATACGCCGTGAATCCGGCCGCGACATATTCGTCATACCCGACCAGCACAGAACCCTGTAGCGGCTTGACGATCTTCTCCTGTGTGCATCGCTCTTCCGCGGGCCGCTTGAGCGCTTCAACCACGCGCCCTTCACCGGGACGGCCTGACCGAACCACGACCGATCTGTCCGGCACGAAAGACTGCTGCTCAAAATCGTAAGTCCAATGGTTGCCGGCGGTATCCACCGCGTCGACGCCTTCACTGGTTAGTTGAATTTCGTTGAAGATTGTGTCTGTTGAAGGAGAACCGGCTGAAGCTCCGGGTGCCGTAGCCTGCTGTGACAACGCCGAGACCGCCCCGAGAAGGGCGGCGAAAAACACGAACACAAATGGAATGGCTACAGACCGTTTCATGCTACATCCAATGTAGATTCGCCGGTCTAGAACTGGGCAACTGTCACATCACCCGAGATCGTTGCCAGCGAAACTTGTATGCCGCCGACTCCCACTGTTCCAACTAACTGGCGAGTCGACATCTTATCTATCTTCACCGGAAGCTCGGTTTTGATCGTCCCCGTTTCGGACTTCAGCCGAAGCGTCCCCGATGCTTCTGGTGGTACCATCAACGTAATATCACCGCTCTCGGTTTCGATAAAGAGATCGCGCGAGGTCTCCAGCGGCGTGGAGATCATCACGCTCCCGGTCACGGTCGCGAGGTCGATGGCGCCCCGTTCCTGACGGATATTCACATCCGCCGAGGTAGTTTTCACCCGCACATCACCATCCACAAACTGCAGATCGATCATGCCGGTCGGCTGGCGAACAGTCACTGGTCCAAAGAGCATATCCCCTTTGGTGCTTCCGGCGCTGTTGGCGACCTCAACTGGTCCCTCAATACTGGTCAGAACCACCGATGCCGCCGCCGAACGGATATCAACCGCTCCATGGATCGTCGTCAGCGCGATCGCTTGAGCCGACGTATTCATCGAGATGTCGCCGTCGATATCGGCGATGCGGACATCTCCTTCGCCGTTATCCAGTACGACGCGACAATTCCGCGGCACCTTTATCGAAAAACTTACCTCGCCGAATGAATCTTCTTTGCCGCGTCCCAGTACTTTCTGCCAGAACGAACGGCCGCGCTCCCGGATCGGGAGATAGTTGGCGGCGATCTTCACCGCCTGCTTTTTCTGCTCGACGCGGATCTCGATATGGTCGGCTATCTCGGCCGCCTCGCGATCGTCGCCGATCTTGATATGCTTGACCGCGTCGATAATGACGGTCGACTGCTCGTGACCGATGATCTCGATATCGCCGTCCTGACAGGTCAGCGTTATCTCCGCCTTGTCACCGACCTCAACTATCCGCTGATACTGGAAAGTATGCTCACCGGCCTGAACGCCAACGGCGCACAGCCCGAGGCAGACCATCCATAACACAAACCGATTCACCTGGACCTCATGCCTGCATGGCAGACGATTGGGGTTCGCTTAGAGGTGCCGAAGTTTCTTTTTCAGCAGCTCACGGGCCCGGAAGATACGGGCTTTGACCGTACCGACCGGTATATCCAGTAAATCGGCTATTTCCTCGTACGATTTATCTTCTTTGTGCCGGTAAACTATGACGTCCCGATAGTTCTTCGGCAACGAGTCGATCGCTTCCTCGATGGAAAAGCTCTGTTCCTTACGTTCCAGATCCCGTTCCGGATGATAGGAATAATCCGCCACTTCAATCTCCACCGTCCCGTCCCGGGTCTCCAGAGGACGATCCAGTGAAAGCGCCTGGATCCGCTTCTTGCGGAGAAAATCTATGGAGGAATTGGCCGCGATCTTATACAGCCAGGTCGAAAACCGGTATTCCGAACGGTACGACGCGAGGGCGGAAAAGGCCTTCATAAAGGTTTCCTGCACCAGATCGTTGGCGACCTCGTCATTGCGGACTATCTTGTTGATAATATGGAAGATAGACTGGCGGTGCTTGTCCATCAGGTGCGTATACGCCCGCTGATTTCCAGCCAGTGCCTCTTCAATCCAGATGCTGTCTTCGTCCTGCAATCGAGTCCTACTTCAGGTACGGGTTAGCTCGAAGCCTGTTGCAATCAAGCGAATAAAATAAGTCCCCACTTGCGGTTAGCAAAGTCTTTTTCCGCCGTCAGCTATTCACATACCCCTGCAGATAGCTCTTCTTCGGGTCCCCGCTCCGCAGGTCTATCTTGTGTTCCAGATAGGCTTTGAGATTGGTCAGGAAGAAGACCCAGCCATTCCGGCACCCCATATGCCAGTTGATCCGAGACTGGGGGGTATCCTTCATCCCGAACTGGCGCAGGATACAGTCCGTCCCCCGAACAGTCTTCTTGAAAGTCACCTCGACCGTCTCCCCATCGCTCCCAAAACTGAATTTGAAGTAGCTGTTCTTTCGGACCGCAAGGACGGATTCTTCCCCCGTCGCCCCGGTCAGGAATTTCATGTAAAATCTCCCCCCGCGCTCCGGCTGGAGGATCGCCTCACTGACGAACCAGCGGATGATCTCTTTCTCCTTGGTCCATGCATTAAAGACGCGGGCAGGGGTCGCCCGTATCTCTATCTTCTCCGTGAATTGCGTCCAGTCATACTTCTTTGTCTTGGGCGACATCGCGACATCTCCTCTGTTCAATTACTGAACAACCGGTTGGGGGGATCCTGGCTGCCCAATTTTATACAAAATGAGTAATCACTCCAAGGAAAAAGCCGCGAGCGGCTTTAGCCATTAACCCGTTGCGCCGTTCATAGCAGGAAGTAGAAGTGAGAAAGAGGTAGATGCTGTACGACTATCCGCAGTACTACGAGATCGCGTTTTCGTTTCGAGATATTGAGTCCGAGGCGTCGTTTCTAGACGAGTGTATTCGTCGATATGCCAAAACTCATACTCGCAACGTCTTCGAGGTCGCGTGTGGTCCCGCTCCCCATGCCGGCGCACTGACCCAGCTCGGGTACCATTACACGGGACTCGACATCAATCGCCATATGCTCGATTACGCCGCCTACAAGTGGAGTGGGCTCAAGCCTGCCCCCCGCTTTGTCGAGGGGAACATGGTCTCCTTTTCCCTTCCGCAAACCGCGGACTTCGCTTACGTCATGCTCGGCTCTCTCTATCTCAATTCTCTCACCGAAATGACCAGTCACTTCAATGCGATGTCACGTCTGCTTCGACCCGGTGGCCTTTATTTCCTTGATTGGTGTGTGCAATTCTCCGACCCGATGATCCGCGAGATGTCAAACGTGGTGGTAAACGAGGCTGATGGCGTCAGTACCGAGTCCCACTTCGCTGTCAAGCTGATCGACTCCGCCAGACAGATATACGAGGAGGTCTGGACGATCGAAATCAACGACCATGGCCGTCATAAGACCTTCCGCATGGTCGAACGGAACAAGGCGATCTTTCCGCAAGAATTCCTGCTTTTCCTCGAGAGTCGCACTGACTTTGAGTTTGTCGGATGGTGGCATGATTGGGATCTGAACAGGCCGATCGATGGCTCTGCCCACGTCACTCACCCGGTGGTGCTGATCCGCCGCAAGTGAACGGTTTCCCCCGATTGCATAATCATAAATCAAAACGGGTGATCCTCTCTGCTTCTGAGGACCACCCGTCACTTTGTTATACCCGAACAGCGTCATGCCGATTCAGGTAGGCCGTTTAATGTCCTGCCCGGGACCCTCGACTCGAGCCGCTGCAACAGCGAGCGACGCGCGGCGTAGTGTAACGCTTCATGATCGTTCTCCTTTATGCCTGATAGGTTTCGTTTTCTCTCTATGAGCATGCTCGGAACGTTTGTTTGTCTTTTTATCAGTTGAACTTTGAGTCAGTTGCACCACCTGGACATCGTTGCAGCAACAGGGGAAACAGCCGATCAACTGCACGCAGAACGACTTCAGGTTCTCCGCGTTCAATTCATACAGCACCTGTTGTCCCTGACGGCGGCGCACCACCAGCCCGGCGGCCAGTAATGTCTGCAGATGTCGCGTGATGGTCGGCTGTGATAGGTTAAAGAATGATACTATCTCTCCAACCGACCGCCCCTGCCCTTCCAGCATCAACATGATCTTCAGCCGGGTCGGGTCGGACATCGCTTTCATCCCCTCAGGGAGCTTTTCTGTGGTTTCGCTCTTTTTCATATTCATAGATATATACGCATGTATGCATAACTTAGTTCCAGAAAATCTGAACTTCCTCGCTTGTGTTTTTCATTCAATACCGTGATATTTCGCCAACATCAGCCACAGCAAGAAGTTACATGACCAGCCAAACCACGCCATCCGTCCGCAAAAAGCGCCCCCTGCATGTCAAGATATTATGGGGTCTGGCGGTTGGGGTCATGGCGGGACTGGCGGTAAATCTTTGGGTAGGCGGCTCCGACCCGACGGTCAAAGCGGTCATCTCCCATGTCACCGAGCCGATCGGCCAGCTTTTTCTTCGGCTCCTTTTGATGGTTGTTGTGCCGCTGGTTTTTTCGTCGCTGGTGGTTGGTGTAGCAGGAATAGGGGATCTGCGGACTCTTGGACGCATCGGTATTAAGTCATTCGCTTATACGTTCGTCATCTCCGCTATCTCAGTGTTGATCGGCATCACTCTGGCCAACACGATCAAACCGGGTAATAGAGTCGATTCCACCACCGCTACGGCTCTGCAGGAACGGTACGGGACCGAGGCCACTAAACGAGTGGAGGCGGTCAAACAGAGCGGCGCGGATACTCCGTTCATGCAGGTGGTCAAAACAATCGTCCCGACCAATCCTTTTGCGGCGATCGCGTCTGATACGCCGAATATGCTCCACCTGATGTTCTTCGCGCTGGTGCTGGGGATTGCCGCGACTTTGATCCCAACTGAAGCCAGTCGACCTTATGTCACTTTCCTCGAATCAGTTTTCCGCCTCTCCGCGAAACTGATCGACTTGATCATGTACACTGCACCGTTTGCGGTCGCCTGCCTGCTGTTCAACAATATCGCGGTCTTTGGCATCGACCTGCTTGGGGCACTTGGATGGTTTATTCTCACGGTGCTCCTTGGT
>JAYRFH010000137.1:0-7340 GCA_041908405.1 Candidatus Zixiibacteriota bacterium | reverse complement strand
CAGGAGCCGGAGTATGCGGAGAAACTGGGCAAAAATGGAAAAGAGCACGTCCGAACCAATTTCCTGATAACCCGGCATATCAGAGATTATCTACTGCTTTTCTTGTCGGTCTTTTACGAGGGTGATGTGGTCCGTCTGGACATGTCTCACAAATGATCAGTTTGCGGATGGTGGGAGTGGATCCCGGAACTCCTCAGTACCGATTCTCGGTTCCGTGAAATCGGTAGGAGAAGAGCCAAGGGCAAAACCGGGGATCAGCGTGTTGGCCAGAGTGTAGACTATCAGCCCGCCGAACAGATAAGCTGGGACCTGAAACTGGTCACGCAGAATTCCGGCGATAACCAGCGTGAAGACGAGCGTCGGCAACATCGAAGCGCTGATCCGCATGCCGACTTTCAGAGGCTCCCCTAAAGCCATCCTTCTATGAAACGCCACTGGCAACAAGCGCAGCGGGATCATTATCAGCACAAACGCACCACCAGTCGCCAGAGCAGTCACACTAAAGTCCTCTCTCTGTAAATGCAATCCCGCTGAGAAGAAATAAAACGGAATGAAAAACGCGGCGAACAGTTCCAGCGCATGCATCGTCCTATCCGATGCCAATGCGGGGAGCTCGTGCTGGAATCTATGGGCGACGAGCCCGACGATAAACGCGCCAACCAGATAGTAGACACCCAATCGAAGCGTAATGAACGCCGCCGCTACCGCCACGATCAGCATAAACGTGAACTCCGTGCGCGGCGCGTAGGGGAGGATCCAATCGGCGAACATCTTAAAAAGAAGTGGGAGTAAAATGATCAGTCCTGCCATGATCCCCAGCGATTTGGCGAATTGCGGAACGGTCGTCGTCTGCAAGACAAAGAACAGCACCAGAAGCGCTACTATCTCAGACGCGATCGCCTTGGTCCGTATCCAGAATCGCTCCTGCTCGGACAGCCCCAGCGAATGGAGCGAATCGAGAATGAACCCCGTCGATGGCGTGATCAGCGCAAGCGCGACCAACGCGGCCGGACGAATGTCCAACTTGAATACAAGTACTGCCGCAAATGTAACCACTGTCAGTGAGATGACAAAGAGCCCGAGGTGCTGTGCGACTATTCCCCGGTGGCGGTACAGCTCGACAAAATCAACATCGAGTCCGGCAAACAGGAAGAGCGAGACAATCCCGAGTGTGGCCAACAACTGGACCGTGCCGTCGCCGTGGAACAGCTCAAAGCCAAGCCCGGCCAACGCGCCTAATCCGACACAGGTTATGGCGCTTGGCAGACGCAAACGTTGCAGGACGCGCGGCACAATGAACAGCGCGAACAACAACAGTATGTAATAGAGCTCGTTGGATGCGACGGCCATGGTCCATGTTATGGCCGAAGTGACCTGTCAGGCAAGTGATTTCGGAAGGGTAGTAGTCAGCGATCGAGGATGCTCGGGCGGTTCGGAAGTTCATCCGTATCATCCGACTGACGAGGGAAATGCGTGGTCAATTGCGTGCCGATCTCCTGTATCGCCTCAATTATCCCCTCGGCGTGCGCGCCTGCCTTGAAGCCGCGCATGATCATCGCGTGCGGGCCATCCCAATAATCCGCCGGGAGTTTTGAGGCGATCAATTTGTCGGCCACGACAGCGGCCTGTCCTTCTTCGAGAGAAACAAATATGAGCACGGCAGTCTGACCTTTGGTCGGAGTCAACTGAGAGAAAAGCTCAAGCCCGCGTTTCCAGACAATACCGCGACACCGTTTCCGGTTTTTAAGCAGCCATCCTATCACAAAAAAGGCGACTAGGAATCCGACCAGACCAAAAAGCGCTCCCTGCGTAAAATTGTAGTAATATCCCCAATTCTGTTCACGGGTCAGCAGCAGCCCCTTGATCAGCGCGCCGATGCCGAAAAGTGAGGCGACCAGCGTTTTTTCCAATAGCCAGTTCTTGGAGCGCGAGGCGATCTGCACCACCAGCTCACCTGCCGAATGCGACTCAGCCTCGCCAATCGACCGCTCAATCGCGTCCATATCGTTCTTTGAAAAATATTTATTTGCCAATGTCGCCATTTTATGTCACCCTACCATCCACCCGAGGCGCCGCCGCCGCCGGATGATCCACCGCCAAAACTGAATCCTCCACCGCCGCCCCCGCCGCCACTTAAACCGCCTCCACCGCCAAAACCACCACCAAATCCACCAAAGCCACCGAATGGTCCGCCACTTCTCCAAATGCCCTTACGTCCCTTTGACCGTGCAGCCACAATGAGAAGAAAGAGTGGAATGCCAAAAGTGACCAGCAAGAATGGCAAGTAGGAATCTTCCTTTGTTCGCTTTCGCTTAGGTGGATTGTACTCGCCGCCTATCGCCTGGATGATCCCATCGATCCCCGCGTTTATCCCTTCGGCGAATTTCCCCTGACGGAACAGATCGGACATCGGAGCGTCTTTGCGAATGAGTCGCGATGATTCAATATCTGTCAGGTCTCCTTCGAGTCCGTAACCGACTTCGAGGCGCGTCTGCCGTTCATCCAGCGCGATAACGAGCAGAACGCCGTTATCTTTCCCTTTGACGCCGATCCCCCATGACTTGTAGACATCGTAGGAGAAATCTTCGATCGCCTTGCCATCGAGCGATTGTACGATCAGCACGCCGATCTCGTTGGTCGAACCATCGCGATAGCCAATGATCTTCTGCTCAAGCTGCTGTTCTTCAGATGTGGAGAGCAGTCCGGCCATGTCAGTGACCGGACCGTCGTACTTGATGGTCTCCCTGGCCGCGACTGAGACAGTCAACAGCAGGGAGAATAGACCGGCGAGAAGAAACAGTCGCTTCACAGATCGCTACTCGTTAGTTGCCGCTCGGTTGAACGGGGGCGAAGGAGTCCTTCACGCTTGGCGCGGTCTGCGCTTCCGCCTGCGCCGCAAAGAATGTCCGCTCGTACGGGAAACCAAAGATCGCACCGGCGATAAGCGGGCCGACACCTTTCTGACGGTAGACATTGTACTCACGCACGACATCGTTGTACGCTTTCCGTTCCTGCGCGATACGGTTCTCCGAACCCTCGATCGCCGCCATCAGGTCGGCATAATTCTGGTCGCCCTTGATCTCCGGGTACTGCTCCACCACCACATTGATGAATGAGTTCAACTGGCGAGAGAGTTGGCCGGAAATCGAGTCGAGCAAGGCCGGATTCTGCTGTCCCAGCGCGTTATCCGCCTGAGCCTTCAGGTCGATCACTCGCTGACGCATCGCGATCACTTCGGTCAACGTCTGCTGTTGACGCTGCATGAAGTTATCCACCGAGGCGACCAGGTTCGGGATAAGGTCGAAGCGACGCTGATACACATTCTGTACCTGTGCCCACTGTTGGTCGACACCCGTATTTCTTTCGATCAGGCCGCCACGAGCCGACCAGATCCATCCGCCGAGAATGACCACCAGCAGGACCAGTACGATGAGAATAATCGCGAAAACCTTCATGGGTTCTCCTTGTATCGATATCTGTTTCTATCAGGTTTTCCCGGCCAGGCCGGTTGTATGACTACTACTATGTATAGAATGCAATATTCAGAAGAAAGTGAAAAAATCAGGTGGGGACAAACGCTCAAAAAGTGTGGCTGGCCAGCGTTTCCGCTATCATCCTCGCTGCCGTCCCGTCACCGTACAGCCGCTTGTCTGCTGCAGCCGCCTTCCCCCGCATCTCTCGGAAAGCCGCGACAATCTTGGTCGTATCCGCGCCGGTTACGCGGTTTGCCCCTGTCTCCACCAACTCCACCCATTCGGTTTCATCGCGCAAGGTCACACACGGTTTACCGAAGAAATACGCTTCCTTCTGCAGACCCCCTGAATCGGTCAGCACTATCTCGCACTTCCCGAGCAACCGCAGCATATCGAAATAGCTGACCGGCTCAAGCATCGTGACGTTGGTCTTGAGCTCGAGAGATCGTACTATCTTCCGTGTTCGCGGATGAATCGGCAGCACCACCGGACATTCGTCGTTGATCTTCTCCAGCGCATCGAATATCGCTCGAAGGTTTCTGGGATCATCCGTGTTCTCAGCCCGATGTACCGTGCAGAGCGCAAATCGGTCATGCTTGAGGCACTCGAGAATAGTCGACTTTTCTTCCGCGACCTTGCCGTAGTAGAGCGCGCAATCATACATGACATCGCCGCACTTGACGATCCTCGCCCCCGACCGCTCGACTCCCTCAGCCTTTAGATTGGCAACCGCCGTATCCGTCGGACAGAACAAAAGCGAGGCTACCCGATCGGTCATCACCCGATTTATCTCTTCCGGCATGGTCATCCGGAATGAACGTAATCCCGCCTCAACATGTCCGACCGGTATATGCAGTTTCACCGCCGCCAAAGCGCCAGCGAGTGTCGAGTTGGTATCTCCGTAGACCAGCACCATATCAGGCTTTTCGGAGAGAAAAATCTCTTCGAGCTTCATCAGCATCCGGCCGGTCATGGCACCATGCGAGAGAGAGTTGATATTGAGATTATATGCCGGAGCGGGAATCTGCATGTCGCGGAAGAAAACCTCCGACATGTTGTCATCGAAATGCTGGCCGGTATGAATGATTCTCTCGGCAAGTGCTGAGATTCTCGCGATCTCCCGGCTGACTGCCGCCGCTTTGATGAATTGCGGCCGCGCCCCGACGACAGTGAGGATATTCATGCGTGCTTACAGCTTGAAATACTCTTCAAACTGGAGTTTGAACTGCGGCGGGGTCCATTCGCCGGACTCTTTGTCCAGGACATACCCTTTGAAATGATCGCCCGCGACTATCTTTTTGACCATCCGCACAAACTCATCCACTTCAGCGCGTGTGTTGTACAGTCCAAACGACATCCGTATCGCCCCCGGGATCTGCGAGCGGTCACGCGACAAGATCTGCTGCTCGAGTAGCTTCGAGTTTTCATCCGAAACCCGCAGGAGTGATTTTACATACGTATGCGCGCAGAAACATCCGGAGCGGACACCGATAGCCCCCTCGTAGCTAAGAATTGCGGCCGCCAGAGAGTGCGGAAGGTCACCGATATTGAGCGAGATCACTCCTAACCGGTTCGCCGCGCTTGACGGATCGGTATCGCCATAGAGCGTGACCCCTTTGATATCGCGAAGTTGCGACAGGGCGTATGCGGTCAGGTCGGCTTCATGCTCAATTATCGCCTCCCAGCCGATCGCCTCAAACATCTTGATCGCTTTGCCGAGCGCCACGACGCCGATAATATCCGGTGTGCCGGCTTCTTCTTTATCCGGCAAATCTGTCCAGTAGGCTTCTTCGAGTGTGACAATATCAACCACGCCGCCGCCAACCGAATCCGGCTCGCCTTGTTCGAATGTCTCTTTGTCGACCACCAGCACCCCTACGCCGAACGGCGCGTATATCTTGTGGCCGGAGAATACGAGGTAGTCGATATGCATCGGTGAGTCGCCCGAGCGCATATTGACCGGGCGGTGAGGCACCAACTGCGCGCCATCGACCAGGATCTTCGCGCCATACTTGTGCGCTTCCTGTGCGAAGAACTCGATATCATTGATATAGCCGGTGACATTCGACGCGCCGGTGATCGCCACCAGTTTTACTTTTCCATTGTGACGCTTGAGCAGTGAAACGAAATGCTCTTTGTTGATCGTCCCGTTATCATTCAGCCCGACATGCTCTACCTGCGCGACACGTCGCCAGGGGAGTTCGTTCGAGTGATGCTCCATCAGGGTGGTCAGAACCACATCGTCGTAGTCGAGCGGAAAGCGATTCGCCAGCTTGTTAATTGCCTCGGTCGTGTTTTTCGTGAAGATAACAACGTGCGTCGCCAGATCGACCTTCACAAAATCCGCGACCAGATCGCGCGAGGTCTCAAACATCCAGCTCGAGAGCTGCGACTTGAAGCCGGTGCCGCGATGGACATTGGAATACCACTTGAGGAACGAAGTGACGGACTCGGCGATCGGCTGGAAAGTCGGGGTAGAGGCGGCGTTGTCGAAATTGATGTAGCGCTTGGGGCCATGGAGGGTCGGAACGACCGTGTCGACACCGATCAGCAGCGACGGAAGGTCGGCGATATCAAGTTTTTCGCGGGCGGCGACGGCCCCGGGCTGACTACACATAGATACCTCGTCTCACAACAGTGGTTAGTGCGCCAATATACCGGCAGGAGTGACAGGAGAAAAACGATATTTTGAACGGTCAGATCTTGTGGATCGCTTCGAGATATTTGGTCGCCCAGAGCTCGCGCGCATGGTGATCGCGCGCGTATTCCAGATATTTCGAGCCAAGCTGCTCGCCATCGATCTTCCCGTCTTTCAGCGCCATGATCAGATCGCAGAGCTTCTCGGGATTGTCGGGCGGAAACGCCAGCGCGCCGCCGGCCTTCTCCAGTTCGTTGATCGCCTCGCCATCATGCGAGCCGAAAACGATCGGGCGTCCGGACGCCATATATTCGTACAGCTTCGATGGTACGCCGCTCCGGGTCACGGGGACATCCTTCAGGCTGTGCACCAGTACATTGCTGGTCTTGAGGAAATACGGAATCACTTCGAGCGGCTGCGAACCGACAAACACGACATTCTTGAGGCCGTAGTCGCGGACCATCCCCTCAAGCGCTTCGCGCTTCTGGCCATCCCCGACAAAGACAAAACAGATATCCGGCTGATCGGTCAATTGACGCGCGGCCTCAATAACGGTTTCAAGCGAATGCGCCCAGCCGAGCGTCCCGGCATAGAGAACCAGAAACTTCTCTTCCCAGCCGAATTTCTTCCGGACGCCGTTATAGCCGGCCTCCACAAACTCTGAGCTGAATCCGGATTTCACCGTCACCACTCGTTCCGGTTTGAGTCCGATCTCGAGCAGATAATCACGCATCCCGCTGGTCACCGGCACGACCAAGTCAGCACGACGGTACAGCCAGTGCATCAGTCTCTTCAACGCACGCGTAAAGAGCGACCGATTGAGATTCCCGAAATCCTCGGCCGATTCCGGCTGAAGGTCGCGAATCTCGATGATCAGCTTGGTGCGGCGAAGTTTGCTCAGTAGCCATCCGATCAACGGTGTGGTCACCGGCGGAGTGGACGCCAGGATGACATCGAACTTGGTTTTTATCCGAAACGAATTGATAAGCGAGGTAAGCAGGAAAATGATGAACCCGACCATCCGCTTGCCGGGATAGCGGTTCGAGGCCGCCAGCACCCAATTCCGATAAACCTTAACTCCTTCCATCTCTTCGATATAGAAGAAAGAGCCGCGGTATTTCGGAGGGACTATCCCATCCGGGTAGTTCGGGATAGCGGTCATCACCGACACATCATGCCCCTGGCTTGCGAAATGGCGCGCAAACTCAAAAAGACGCCGTACAGCGCCT
>JAYRFH010000136.1:0-3221 GCA_041908405.1 Candidatus Zixiibacteriota bacterium | reverse complement strand
TTTCCCGAGCGTGGCGACCAGAATATCTACGCCATTCGCCTTGCAGATCTCTTCGGTGCCGCGACCAGTCTCCCCGAGTGCGCCGACACCGTGCGACTCATCCACTCTCAGCCCGATCCCGCGCGGGAAGAGATGATTATGCTTCGCCACGATAGCCGATATCTTATCCAGCGGCGCGTAGACCCCGCGCATCGAGAAGACGCCATCGGTGATGAGCAACAGCGTGTCGCACTGACCTTCGCAGGCGACTATCTGCTCTTCCATATCCTCCAGATCAACATGGCGGTAGACCTTCTTGTCTTTCGGGCGGGAGAGCTTCATCGCGTTGATGATGCAGTTATGATTCAGTTCATCGGAGAGAATGATCGTGTCGGTGGTGGTGAGCGAGACGATCACGCCGAGGACCGAGGTATAGGCCGCGGAGGTGATCATGCAATCCTCGCGGCCATGGAACTGCGCCAGCCGTTTTTCGAGCGCGATATGTGGCTCGTATGTGCCGGAGATAAAGCGGACCGCGCCCGGTCCCGCGCCAAACTTGCGGACAGTCTCTTCCTCGGCATGCGTCACGATCTCACGGCAGGACATGCCGAGATACGAATTCGAATTCATCCGCAGGAATTCTCGATCCGCATATCCCTGAAGCTTGAAGCGTGGCCCGCGATTCCCGTTGGCGGGAAGCATCTCGACGACTATCCGCTCATTCGCTTTGGAAGTCTTGGCGTTATCGATCTGCGCGATCTCGGCAGAGAGGGCGGGGATGAACTTATCCAGTGGCACAGCTACACTCCTTTACGACTTCCGGGCGGGAGGGACAGGGTTTTGCGGGGGTCGATCTTGGGCCCTGCACTCCAATGGGCGCTCCAAAAGTCGGGGTAATATAGGGAGTTAGTTATCTAGAGCAAGGGGAGAGGCGGAATCCGGAGGATTCAGAGAGGCGCTGCCTTAAGTAATTGCTATCTATACAATTGCCTTCAACTTTCTTATTGCGCGGCAGAGCTCCTCCTCTGCCCGGCCTACTGCATCACGATTAGGGCAGACGGGGACGTCTGCCGCTCTTCACACATATACAGCACAAGGCCACGGGATCGACTCGGTGGCCTTGCAGAGACAGTACGTTGCGCCAAACGTCGTGGGGAGATCGCTACGCTCCGTACATGTCAATTATCTCCTGCTTCGTTTTGCCGAGAATGTTGTATTTCTTCCCAACTTTGGTGAAAGCGTCAAGCGCTTTGTCGAGATGATGCATTTCATGCCCGGCGGAAATCTGCGTCCGGATACGCGCCTGTCCCTGCGGGACAACCGGGAAGAAGAACCCGATGGCGTAGATCCCTTCTTCAAACAGGTCGCGTGAGACATCCTGCGACAGCTTTGCGTTGAACAGCATCACCGGGACGATCGGCGTGTCACCCTCTTTGAGCACGAAGCCAGCCTGCGCCAGGCCGCGACGCCAGTACTCAGTGTTTTTCTCCAGCTTGTCGCGACGTTCTGTGCTCTGCGACAATATCTGGAGCACACGCATTACGCCAGAGACCACGACCGGAGCGATGGTATTGGAGAAAAGATATGGCCGTGCCCGCTGACGGCACATTTCGACCAATTCGCGACGGCCAGAGACACAGCCCCCTGAGGCCCCGCCGAGCGCTTTGCCGAAAGTCGTGGTGATGATGTCGATCTTCCCGACCACGCCATACTTCTCATGGGTACCACGTCCGGTCTTGCCGATAAATCCCGACGCGTGCGATTCGTCGACAAAGACCATCGCGTCATATTTCTCGCAGAGCGCGACTATCTGGTCGAGCCGCGCGGTGTCGCCATCCATCGAAAAGACGCCATCGGTGATCACCATCTTGAGCCGCTTGTCGGCATGGAGTTGGAGCTTCTCTTCGAGATGTTCCATATTCCCATGCTTGAACGAATCCTGCTCGGCGGCGCAAAGGCGCATACCGTCGATGATCGACGCGTGCACCAGCCGGTCGGCAATCATGACATCCTCTTTGGTCAAGAGCGCCTCAAAAACGCCGGCGTTGGCATCCATACAGGACGGGAAAAGAATGGTCGCTTCGGTACCGAGGAACTCGGTCACCTGTTCTTCGAGCTGGCGATGAATATCCTGCGTGCCGCAGATAAAGCGCACCGAGGACATGCCATAACCACGGATATGCAGTCCATCTTCAGCCGCTTTGAGTACTTCAGGGTGGCTCGACATCCCGAGATAATTATTGGCGCACATGTTGATCACCTTTTTGACCGGCGCGCCGATCGGAAACTCGACCTCGATATCCGCCGCCTGCTGCGAATGAATGAACCGTTCCTGTTTGAATAGGCCGGCATCCTGGATCCCATGTATCTGATCCTGATATATCGTTCGGATAGGTGTGCTGAAACTCATAGTAGACTCCTTTGCCCGAAAATCGGGAATCTATTTGACGAACCGTTGAACCAGCGTCACGATCTTGGTGACCGAGTCAAATGCCTCGGGGGTCGCCTGGTCATCCGGTATGGATATCTTGTACTTATTTTCCAGAAAGCGCTTGAGGGAGACCATCGAGAATGAATCGACTATCCCGCCGGAGATCAGCGGTGTGTCATACCCCAACTCCTGATCTTCATCCTCGAGATATTCGTTCCTCACATACTTCAATACGACATCTTTCATTTCATCCATATATTCCTCCGTCAACCGGATGTAAGGTTAATCGTTTTCCAGTGTGGATATATCGCCGATCTCTTCCCCCCACTCCTGGGCGCGCAGGAGCCGGCGCATAATCTTGCCGCTCCGCGTTTTTGGAAGGTTCGGGACATATTCTATCTCCTGCGGCATCGCCAGGGAGGAGAGTTTCTTCCGTATGAAATTCATGATATCGAGTTCAAGATCGTCGCTGGCCGTGAAGCCCGGCTTGAGTGTGACAAAAGCCTTCACCACTTCCATATTCACTTCATCGGGCTTGGCGACAACGGCGGATTCCGCCACGGATGGATGCTCCAACAGCGCCGACTCAACCTCGAATGGCGAAACTAGGTGCCCCGCGGTGTTGATGATATCATCATCGCGTCCGGCGAACCAGAAGTACCCTTCGTTGTCGATGGATGATCTATCGCCCGGCAAGTACCACCCATTCACGAACTTCTTGTCATAGGTCTCTTTGTTGCACCAGTAGCCGCGCATGAGAGCGGGCCAATCCGGTCTGAGAGCGATAAGGCCAATACGCCCCGGCTCAGTG
>JAYRFH010000135.1:0-2097 GCA_041908405.1 Candidatus Zixiibacteriota bacterium | reverse complement strand
TTGAATATAAGTTTGATATCGTTTCCTCTCGCCTCCGCGAACTGGCGTTCCTCAATCAGGGGATCACGATCGAGTTGAAGGATCACCGGACGGGGAAAGAAGAAGAGTATCACTACAAGGGCGGGCTGTCGGCCTTTGTCAGCTACCTCAACGAAAATAAGGCGGCGCTTTTCAACAAGCCGATCCATTTCCAGCGCGCGAAAGATGATGTCGAGATAGAGATCGCGCTGCAGTACAACGACGGCTATTCCGAGTCGGTCTATTCGTATGTGAATAATATCAACACGATCGAAGGCGGTACGCATTTGACGGGGTTCCGCACCGCGCTGACCCGTTCGATCAATACCTACGCGACCAAAAACAATCTGTTGAAAAAAGATACGGTCCAGTTGACCGGTGATGATTCCAAAGAAGGTTTGACCGCGGTCGTGTCGGTACGTGTGCGCGACCCCCAGTTCGAGGGGCAGACCAAAACCAAGCTCGGCAACTCCGAAGTAAAAGGAACGGTCGAGTCGGTGACGAATGAGTTCCTCAATGAGTTCTTTGAGGAGAATCCCTCCACCGCCAAGCGAATTGTCGAGAAGATGGTGCTTGCCGCGACCGCGCGCGAGGCGGCCCGCAAGGCGAAAGAGTTGACTCGGCGCAAAACCGCGCTCGACTCTGCCTCGCTCCCCGGCAAGTTAGCGGATTGTTCGCTCCGTGACCCGGAGTCATGCGAGATATATATCGTCGAGGGAGACTCGGCGGGTGGCTCCGCCAAGCAGGGGCGCGACCGTCGCTTCCAGGCGATCCTTCCGCTGAAGGGGAAGATCCTCAATGTCGAGAAGGCGCGCATGGATAAGATCCTCTCGAACGAGGAGATCCGGACCATGATCACCGCGCTTGGGTGCGGTATCGGCGAGGATTTCGATGCCAGCAAGGTGCGCTACCACAAGATCATTATCATGACTGACGCGGATATCGATGGTTCGCATATTCGGACGCTGATCCTGACGTTCTTTTTCCGGCATATGCGCGAGCTGGTCGATCTGGGGCATGTCTATATCGCCCAGCCTCCGCTCTATCGTCTGCGGCACGGCAAGCAGGAAGTCCACGCGTACTCGGACAATGAGAAAGAGAAACTGCTCAAGCAGATGCCGTCCTCGGGTGTGTCGATCCAGCGCTACAAAGGTCTAGGTGAGATGAATCCGGAGCAACTTTGGAAGACCACGATGGACCCCGAGGCCCGGACGTTGTTGCAGGTGACGCTCGAAGAGGGTGCCGCGGCGGAGAATCTGTTTACAGTGTTGATGGGGAACGAGATCGAGCCGCGCCGTCGGTTCATCCAGGAGAACGCGCAGTACGTGCGGAATCTGGATGTGTAGGTCTTTACGACATTGAATTGACTGACAAAGCCCACCGGAAGGTGGGCTTTTTTTTGAGAAAAACTACGATGGATGCTTGCCTGCGCAGCATGAGGTGTGGCGGGACTTAAGTGAGTCCTCGGTCGAGATGCGCGAACGATTGACTGACCACGGGTCGGGCTCTATGATTCACGCGAGATTATCCGAACTACCGTTGATCGCGCAATGACCATACAACCGAGGGTGAACATCTTCAACCGTACTCGCGTTCAGACCGGCGACCTCATCCAGCGCAGGCTAGGATCCATCTTGTCTACTAAGTGCGGCTAACTACGATGGATGCTTGCCTGCGCAGCATGCGGTGTGGCGGGACTCAAGTGAGTCCTCGGTCGAGATGCGCGGACGGATGACCACCGTTGGTCTCACCTGCAAGCGATAGTGAATACGTGCGCCCGCCCCTACTGCAGGGCCAGCATTGCTTCGTCGCGGGAGTCGTAGCTCTCGAAGACCCGGAGCAGTTGCGTGACGTTCAGCAGATCCTCGACATTGGTTATGTTGGCCAGCACGAACTTCCCTCCCGCACGCGTCGCCGCCATATGGGCCGCCACGAGCGCGCCGATCCCCGCTGAGTTCATTCGCTCGACATCGTGCAGGTCGACAATGAATCGATTCTTGTTGAGCGACAGATAATACTGCACGCGCCCGAGGAATGAGGTGAGTTGGTCGCCGGCAATGAGCTTGCCGGACAGTTCTA
>JAYRFH010000134.1:0-21600 GCA_041908405.1 Candidatus Zixiibacteriota bacterium | reverse complement strand
TTTCTTTTGTTCGGGTTTGACCTCGGCCTCAAACTCGATACCCAGTCTGCCGGCGACAGCCGAGGCGGTCACCTTGTTATCTCCCGACAGCATGACGACATTCTGCATGGAAGATTTGAGTTCGGACACTACTGTCGGAGCATCTTCACGCACCGTGTCCGCGACTGAAACGAGCCCGATAACGCGTCCATTGAGCGCGACAGACACAACTGTCCGCCCCTGAGTCATTTCACTCTCAGCAAGCGACGTGCTGATCCCCGGCGCTATGCCCAGTTCGTCCATCAGCGCGCGATTTCCAACCGCCAGAATCTGGTCATCATGCACTGCGGTCATCCCGAAGCCCGGCCTGGATTCGATCTTCTCCAGCTTTACCGGAATGAATTCCTGGTCCTTCACATAGCGATAGATTGCCCGCCCTATCGGATGTTCTGAATGACTTTCCAGTGATCCCAATAATGAATGTAGATGTTGATTCTGCAGTCCCCCGATGCACTTCAACTGGACAACCTCGAGTTTGCCGTGGGTCAATGTCCCCGTTTTGTCGAACAGCATGGTGGTCAATCGTGATATCTGTTCGAGAATATCTCCGCCCCGTATTAGTATTCCGGCCCTGGCGGCACGGCCTGTCCCAGCCAGGACTGCGGTTGGCGTCGCCAATCCGAGCGCGCACGGACACGAGATGATCAGCACTGCGATGAATGCCTTTACCGCCATTGATTCTTCCGGCGCGAACACCAGCCATCCGATAAGCGTCAATGTCGCCAGTGCCAGGACGATCGGCACAAAGATCCCGGCCACTGTATCGGCCAACTTCTGCACGGGTGCTTTGGCCGACTGTGCCTCTGAAACCATGCGTATCACCATCGCCAGGTAGCTCTCCGCGCCGGCACGCGTGACATTCATCTTGAACGGCGACGTTCCATTCAACGACCCGCCTATCACCTGCTCACCCACTTTCTTTTCGATCGGGAGCGATTCGCCCGTCAGCATCGATTCATCCACCACCGGAGCACCTTCGGTGACAACGCCATCGGCGGCGATCCGCGCACCCGGCCGCACCAACAGGGTGATTCCCGGCCGGATCATATCCGGCTCAAGCTCTATCTCTACTCCGTTAATGAAGGCAGTCGCCTTGGCGGGACGAAGCCGCAACAGCGCCTGGATCGCTTCTCCCGCTTTCCCTTTGGCGCGAGCCTCCAGATAGCGGCCAAGCAGGATCAAGACAATGATCATGCCGGCGGAATCAAAATAGAGCGGTTCGTGCCCCCCCACCGCCATCTGATACAGCACCCACACACTCCATCCAAACGCGGCAACTGTCCCCATCGCCACCAGCGAGTTCATGTTCGCCCGCAAGTGACGTGTCTGCTGTGCGGCATCGGCCAGTATCTCACGCCCCGTATACAGCAACACGATGGCCGCGGTCACTGCCTGTACGACGCCATCCCAGAACATTGAAATGATCGGCTGGTGGTCGAACAACATCGGCCCCATGCCGAAGATCGTCAGCGGTACCGCGAACACGAGTGAGATGAGGAAATTCTTCTTTGCTTGACGTGCCTCATCCGCATTGGCCGTCAGAATATCTGGTGTGCCGATACTGGCTTTGTAACCAAGCTCCTTGATCTTCTCGATAATATCTGATTTGGACAGACGTGAACTGTCAAACGTGACAGTCGCGGAGTTGAGCATAAGATTGACCTGGGACTCATTGATCCCATCCATTTCAGACAGTCCGCGTTCGATCGATGCCACGCAGCTCGCGCAATGCATCCCTTCGATCTTTAGATTCAGTTTTTCCAGATTGGCCATTGATTCAGATCTTACTCATTCATTTGCCATACTGATCAGCGAATGCCGAACAGCATAAGAAGTTGCGGGCACCGGCGCAAGAGTTCCTTGCGAATGCGCGTGCGTGCTCTATGCAGATACCAGCGGACGGTCGCTTCCGGTACATCCATCATCTCCGCTACATCGTCGACCCGGCACCCCTCTACATCCCGCAACAAAAACGCCGAACGCTGTTTGGCGTTGAGGATCAGCGTTGCCTGCTGAATATGCCTGGCCAGCAGTTCACGATTATGCCGCGTCTCCGGACTCACTTCCGGCGACTCCAGATTATCGTTGTAGGCTTCCAGCGATTCGTGGCGATATCTCCGCGCTCTCCGCAGATGGTCTATCGCGCAATTGACCGTGATACGATACAGCCACGTGTAAAACTTTCGGTTCTGGTCGAATCGCCCGATATTCGCGGCCATCTTGACAAAAACCGCCTGCGTGATATCAGCCGCATCGTCGTAATCACCGGAGATTCGGTAGGCGAGTGCGGCCACCTGTTTGCGGTAGCGTCGCATCAACTCGGCAAACGCCACAGTATCCCCCAGCTTGCAGCGATCGATCAATTGCTTGATCTCCCGCTCCTCATCTGTCCGTTCTTCTGTTCGGCGCCCGGCACGATATTCTTCCGCTGACATCGCCTGCCTGCCTTACCCCTCACCTATTCGGTTCAACAACCTCAAACAAGAGCCGGTTCCTCAAGTATTTTACCTATCCCCATCACTATCAGCGTAACCCGGAGAGAGTCTTCCGGTAGGGTTTAACGGAGCACAAAAAAACACCGCCCACAGGGCGGTGTCTGATATCTGTCAATCGCTCGAAAGCGCTTAGTTCAGAATGTAATCCATCGGGTTAAGCGATTTCCCGTTGCGGTAAACCTCATAGTGGAGATGTGAACCGGTCGAATATCCAGTCGAACCCATCAGGCCGATCCGGTCTCCGCGCGCGATCTCCTGACCACGCTTGACCAGAACCTTGGACATATGCCCGTGGCGTGTCACAAAGCCGTAGCCATGCTCGATCACCACCAGATTGCCCAAGCCGCCCGAATCCCATCCGGCGAAAATGACCTTTCCTTGGGCGGGAGCAACGATCGGCGTGCCCGGCTGGGCCGCGATATCGATACCCCGGTGCATCTGCTTGTAACCAGTGAATGGATCGTAGTGCATGCCGAACCCGCGGGAGAACCATCCCCTGGCCGGCCATATCGATGGCGTATGGTCGAGACGTTCCCGAAGGCCCATCAGCGCGCCTTCGATCTCACCGTACTTGGAGAACTCAAACTCAGTCTGCTTGAGCAGCTTGTCCACTTCGGCTTCCGTCGCTACCGCCATCTCTTCCGATTCAGACTTTGGCAGCCAATCCAGTGCATCCGGACCGCCGATACCAAGCTGACGTTCCTGCGGGTTTACTTCCGGCAGGTTAAAGAGAGCGCGAATCGCCGTTTCTTTCTGGGCCAGTTGGTCGACACGCGTGCTGACCTCGCCGAGGGTCGACTTGATCGCCTGGTACTTCTGTGCCAGTCGATGGTTCTCTTCCCGCAGACGGGCCATCTCATCCTCGTTGACCTTGGACCCGAAGAACGATGATAACAAGAGGGAGCTTGTGAAAAGCAGAACGATCATCGCGGCCGGGATGTAGATCAGCCAAGCGGCACGGATCGTCAGACGTTTCAAAGCGCCTTCCGTCTCATGCAGAAACCAAAACGTGACTTTATTTTGCCACAATTTCCGTAATTGACTCATGTAATGAACCCCAAGATAAAAACCAAATCCTCCCCAAAGTCCCTTCCACTAACAGAATACACGAGGCCTCTCGGCCAACCCAAGCGTTGAAGCTACCTTGGGTCGCATTCTCTGTCAAGCGAAAAAACCCCGGGGACTACTTGATCAACACAAACTCCTTACGCAGTATCTTGTTGACTATCTTCGCCAATTTGTCTCCCTCAAGATTCTGCAGGCTGTACAGGTGCCAATAATTCTTCTTCGGCAACCCCGTTACGCGTTTCTTCGAATTCGCCATGGTGATGTCCTCTGTTCTTCCGGCCTGCCTGAAAGAGTGGGACGAACACCATACTCTTTCTATCGGGCATTCCAGGGATTCCTTAATCTGTCCACACAGGTACCTCGCACATCGCATGCCGGTATTTTTGAAAGGAGACTGAATTCGCAGAAAACATTAAGTACTTTTACTGTAATAGCTTACATTGATTATCGTAGACTCTCGACAAATTGACACCCGAACCATCCTGTTCAAAGTATGGGTGACCTGCCACTATCATGAGCAGCCTCCCTTTGGTGATTTCCCGGGTTAGTCAACAGGTTCAGTTGACTAACCGGCCCTCCACCGATAGATTTCCGCCTTCACGAAAGGACTTATCATGTCTCATTTGCAGGGAAAGACCGTTTTTGTGACCGGAGCTTCCTCCGGGATTGGGGAAGCTACCGCCCGAAAATTCGCGCAGACAGGCTGCAAGTTGATACTGGCCGCCCGCCGAGTTGATCGCCTACAACGCTTGGCGTCAAACTTGCCGACCAAGTGCCACTTGGTTGAACTCGATGTTCGTGACCGACAAGCAGTCGACCGGACCATCGCCTCCCTCCCCCCCGAATTCGCCGCCATTGACATTCTGATAAATAACGCCGGCAAAGCCCGCGGTCTGGCCAAACTTCACGAGGCAGATATCGCCGACCAGGAAGAGATGATCGACACTAATGTAAAAGGGTTACTCTACTGCTCCCGAGCGGTGGTCCCGGGTATGGTGAAACGTGGTTCTGGCCACATTATTAACATTGGTTCAATCGCCGGCCACGAGGTGTACCCGAACGGTTCGGTTTATTGCGCCAGCAAACACGCCGTCGATGCCCTGACCAAAGGTCTGAGGCTTGATCTGGTCGACACCCCTATCCGCGTCTCCACCGTCGACCCCGGACTCGTCGAGACCGAGTTCTCACTGGTCAGGTTCCATGGCGACGAAGAACGCGCGAAGAAAGTCTATCAGGGATATAAGCCATTGACCGCGGATGATATCGCCGACACCATTCTCTGGATCGTTGAACGGCCGGCTCATGTGCAGATAGCAGAGGTTATTATCCTCCCGACTGCTCAGGGGAACGCTTATATCACGCACAAAACAAGCTGAGCGCTGAAGGTTACCTGAACTTTTTCATGGCGTCGCTGAATCGCTGCAGACGATCCGGGTCGGGGGTCGCCCTGAAATAGAAATCCTGGAAAAACTCGTAGCTGTTCTTGGCTACAACAGCCGGCAGATATGGAATCTGAGGGATCCATTCGTCAAGAAACGCCGGGATATCCATGAATTTCACATCCGGATATTTCCTCAACTTCTCCATCACGGCGCCATTGTATTGGAGAATGCGCGCCATATAACCGCCGAACGATATCTGCGTGAGCGAATCCGCCAAACTTCCCGGCGTGCCTATCCCAACCAGCATGAACTCAACACCTCGGGAGTTCAGATAATCCAGCGGGGCAGTTTTCTCGTGCCCCGGTCGTCCCCGTGTCGTTAACGGAAGATGCGCGATATATTCGTCAGTCAGCCCGGTCGCCGCCTCTATTGCCACGGGCACCTCGCTGTAATAAACTTGCATCGCGTGTTGTCCACGAAACGCGACCTGAATATCAAGCCCCTGGATATACTCCCTGAGTTTCTCCCCCTGTTCACGCGCTTCCTTGTAGTGCGACGATGGATAATACGACGGTTCATCCGCAATCCCGAATACCTGTCCTTTGGGATTCTCTGCGTATAAATCGACGCGGAGTATCACCAGTGTCGCCAGGACGACTGAGGCTCCAAACATAACTGTGCGGTTCTTGAATGCGAGTCTCACCCCCATCTCGATCAATAGCGCCAGTAGTGGCGTGATAACGATCCAGAATCGCGCGAACATGAAATCCCCACCAACCTTCACAATGTAGATCACATACGGAACCACGAACATTATGGCGAGAAGAAACGCTCTCCAGACTGCCGAATCGACTCCGCGCTCCCCCTTGGTCCTGAATAATGCGATCGCCACTGCCGCCAGCGGCGCGAGATAGAATACGTAGTACGACTTGACGTACACGAGCAAGTATTGCCACCCTTGACTCCAATACGACAGATCCCCTGACTTGGCGTAATAGGTATTCGGGAAGAGATATCCATAGTACTGGTAGCGCCAGATGAAGTACGGCACATAGAGCACGAGCACTGGCATCGCGTAGATCATTACTGGTCGAATGCGACGTTCCATCACCAATACAAACAAGCCGCCCATTGCCGTAAACAGCAGACCGTCCGGTCTCGCCAATGCGGCGAGAGTAAGCAAGAATCCAGCGAGGAGTAATTCACGTTGTTCTCTCGCCGCCATCAATACATAGAATCCAAACATCACTAGCGCGGTCGTGAACATCGTCTCCAATCCGCTGGTCGCGAATACATGCATATCCCGGTGCGCCAGCATCATCAGCGCCGCTATCGGCAGAAAAAACCCTTCGCGCCCCATCCCGCCAAACAACCTTCGCGAGATCAGCCCACAAGCGATAACCACCCCCAGGAAAGAGAGTCCGCCCAAAACCAGTGACAGCGGCACCGGATCCATCCCCGCTTTCATCCCCGCCGAAACCAGAAGCGTCCAAAGGAAATTCGAGTATCCTTCGACCCTTTCCCCGAGATTGTAAATGAGACCATGCCCGTCTATCAGATTTTTCGCGTACCGGAAAGAAATGAACGCGTCATCACACACCCACCAGCTCGTGACGATCATCACAATGGCGTAAATGAGCGCTCCCCCCAAGAGTCCATACACCCCTTTCTGCAGGTTGGACTTAGAGAGAACCCCACTTGTCTGTCGCTCTGCTCCGGGTGATTTGGTGCGGGATGATCCCTTCATGATTTCCTTTGGGCGTTCATTCTGACTTGAGATTCTGCGCCAATATAGGCGATTCTGCCGGTTTCGCGAGCCCAATCTGGTCCCCAACGGGTGACCCGTTTGACTGCCCCGTCGACAGCGGAATACTGCTCTTTTTTGGTCGAAGTTGCCGGTTTGAACGTATATTATCTACCAATGAGAAATTCGCTATCCATATATCTTGCAGCGTTCCTGCTCATAGGGATTGCCGCCGGAAATCTGACCAAGGCGCAGACGTCTCCCGGCTCGCCGATACCTATCGCGACTCCGAACTATCGGATGCCTCAGCAGGATCCTAACCCATCTCTCGTTCGGGTTGCACGGTTACACTATTCCGGCGGCGGTGACTGGTATTGGGGTGCCTCGGCGATACCGAACTTCCTTCGATATGTCCGCGAAAATTCCGATTTTCCTGTCGACACGATGGAACATCAGGTCACCATCATGGATCCTGACCTTTTCCGATATCCATTCCTGTTCGCCACCGGTCACGGCGTGATCAAGTTCTCCGCTGAAGAAAGAGAGCGCTTGCGCTCGTATCTGCTTGGTGGCGGTTTTCTGTTCGTAAATGATTCGTACGGCATGGACAAAGGCTTCCGCGATGAGATGGCCGCGCTATTTCCGGAGCGTCAGGTGATCGATCTCCCCTTTGACCACCTGATCTACCATAGTTTCTACGACTTTCCGAACGGTCCGCCCAAGATCCATGAGCATGACAACCAGGCGCCGCGAGGCCATGCGATCATGGTCGATGGCCGGGTCGTGCTTTACTTTCTGGTCGAATCGGATATCGGGGATGGCTGGGAAGACCCTCAGGTTCATAACGACCCACCGGACAAACGAGCTGAGGCGTTCCGGATGGGACTGAACCTTTTGACCTATGCTTTGTTAAATTAAGTACTTACAGAGTTTTCCTCCGGTCGGCTTCGGGCATGCCGATATATGTACAGAAGTTCGCACTTGTAACGATTCATCGAGGGTACTGCCGTGAAGCAGATTCAATCGCGCATCAACCTGCTGGACCAACTCCGAGCCGTTTTGCTGAAACAGCGGATCGTCATGTTCGTTGCCGGTCTCGTCATAACCGGTACAGTCGTTGCGTTGACTTGGCTGGCACTCTCCTTCATCGCTCAGGTGGCCGTTCTACCGGTCTGGCTCAAACTCTCGTTGCTGGCTATCGCGGGTGGTGTAACGATCTTCTTTTTCACGCGTTATGCGTTGGCCAGGCTGTTTGAGGGAAGTATCGACCATGTCGCGGTTGCTCTCGAACAGAAGCACCCCGAACTGAAGGGCCGTCTCATTGCCGCGGTGCAATTCGCCCGTATGCCGGCCGACCCGGGCTATTCCGAGGAACTGATTGAAATGACCGAACGTCAGGCGATGGAGCGTGCCGGCCTGATGCGCCTCGATGAGGTCGTCAGCTACTACCCGGTCTTCCGCACCAGTCGCTATCTCGCTGGCGCCGCCCTGCTCGGCGTACTGCTGCTGTTCCTATTCCCCGGATTTTTCAGCTATTCGTACGAAGTTTATTCCAACCCGACCACGGAAATCGCTCCGCCGCTCGCCTACAAAGTCATCCCCAACCCGGCCAGCCGTGAATGGGTGAAGTATCAGGATCTGACAATTGGCGCCGCTATCACTGGTGCTCGCATCCCGGAAAATGCCGTCATCCACTATCGATTGGCCGATGGTTCCTGGCAGTCTTCTGAAATACAGATCAAATCACTTCCGAAGTATATCTGTGCCGATGGTGACTCGCTCGCCGTTAGCTTGACCCTTCGCCAGGTCGCCAAATCGCTCGATTACTATGTGGAGGCGGGACGGGTTAAAACCGAGGTTCAGAAGATCGATGTCGTCGATCGCCCGCGCGTCAACAACATCCAGCTCGCTGTCTTCTATCCTGACTACACCGGCCTTGCGCCGACGACATTGAATGAGAACAATGGCTCGTTCTCGGCGGTCATTGGTAGCCGTGCCACCTTGAAGATCGAAACGAATCTTCCGGTCGCCAAAGCTGACTTGATTTACGACGACAAGTCCGAAAAAGCGCTCACTCTGGACGGCAAGAACGGCGAGGTCACCCTTCAGGTTCTGAAATCTCAATCCTACCATATCCGCCTCCAGGACCATCTCGGTGAACTCAATCCTGACCCGATCGAGTACTACATCACTGCTGTCCCGGATGAGTATCCTATAGTCGAAGTTCTCTATCCTGGATTCGACGCCAACTTGACCGACGAGATGCTCCTTCCGCTCAAGATTCGCATCTCAGACGACTATGGCTTCACCTCTTTGGCTATGAAGTACACGGTCAACGCTCAGGGGACCAAGTCGGACGAGCACGTCGCTATCCTCAATTTCTCCGACCGCATCAAGACCGAGGGCGAGGTCGAGTTCAATTGGGATATGGACCAGCTCAATCTCTTCCCCGGTGACTATGTGCAGTACTATTTTGAAGTAGCGGACAACGACCGCATCTCCGGTCCAAAGATCAGCAAATCCCGTCAATACATCGCGCGGGTGCCGTCGCTCGAAGAGGTTGTCTCCGAGACTGAAACGGAGAACAAAGAGCGCATCAACCAGACCGAAAATCTCATCCAGTCCGGCAAGGAGTTGGTCCAGCGTCTGAAAAACGCCGCGCGCAAATTAGAGGGACAGTCGAAGCAATTCCAGCGGGCCGATTGGCAACAGCAGAAAGAACTGGAAGCGATCGCCGAAAAGAATGCTGAAATGCTGCAGCAGATAGACAAACTCGCCCAGAACATGGATTCATCGATGGAGAAGATGAAAGACAACGCTCTGATGAGCCGCGAGATCATGGAAAAAATGCAGCAGATCCAGAAGCTGTTCGAAGAAGTCGCCACTCCCGAGATGCGCGAGGCCCAGAAGAAGATGATGGATGCCCTCAAGCAGATGGATCGCCAGAAACTTCTCGAGGCGATGAAGCAATTCGAGCTCACGCAAAAAGAACTGATGGAGCGCCTCGACCGCACCCTCGCCCTGCTCAAGAAGATGCAGCTCGAGCAGAAGATGGAGTCGATGGTGCGCAAGGCCGAGGATCTGGTGGCCCGACAGGAACAGAACAATGAATCGACCGAAAAATCCCCGAATGAGCAGCTCCCGCAGTTGAGCAAGTCTGAGAAAGATATTCAGAAGGGTCTGGAAGATCTCAAGAAAGAGGTCGAAGAACTCCGCCAGGCTATGAAAGACGCCCAGCAGGAGCAGTCAACCGAGGCGCAAAAATTCGCCGATGCGGTCGAGAAGACCGATGCCAACCAGGACATGCAACAGATGTCTCAATCTCTGCAGCAACAGCAAAAGTCCGAAGCGTCCAAACAGGGAAAACAGGCTTCGACCAAGCTGCATCAGATGCTTTCCGAAATGCAGAAACAGCAGATGGCCATGAAAGGCGCAAACAGCGAAGAAATCAAACGCGCCATGCGTCGCGCTATCGATGACGCCAACTATCTCTCCAAGAATCAGGAGGATCTCCTCAAAGAGGCCGCCGAGATCAATCCGAATTCAATGGTCCTTCGTGACATGGCTGAAAAACAACAGGATCTCTCCGCGGCCTCGAACGGCCTGAAGAACTCCATCGAGGAACTGGGCAAAGAATCCCCGTTCATCGCCGCCGAACTGCAGAACCTGATCCAGAAGGCGACCCAGAATATGGAGACCGCAACCCAGCAGTTCGATGACAAACAGGGGATGCGCGCGGTCAACGAACAACGCAACGCGATGGTCAATCTCAACCTGGCAGCTCTTCGCTTGATGGAATCGCTCGAACAACAGAGCAATTGTGACAAGGGCGGCAACTGCGACAAGAATATGGCCAAACTCGAACAAATGAGCCAGAAGCAGAACCAGATCAACCAGCAGACTCAACAATGCAACAACCCGGGTCAAATGCAGCAGGGAGAAGGACGCCAGACGCTCGAACGCCTTGCCGGTGAACAGGGGTCATTGCGCAAATCGATGGAACAACTGGAGCAGGAATTCGGCAACTCCCGTCAGATCCTCGGTCGTCTTGATGATATTGCCAAGGAGATGAAAGAGATCGAAGAAGATATGCAGGACGGCGAGATTGGTCAGGAAACCGCCGAAAAACAACTGCGTGTCTACTCTCGCATGCTCGAGGCTTCTCGCTCACTGCAACGCAAAGATTTTACGGAACAGCGCAAAGCGAACACCGCGTCTGACAATCCCGTCTTCATTCCTGAGGCGCTCACCGCGGATATGCTGAATGATCGCAATGCGTTTGAAGACCGCTTGAAGCAGTTCCTCGGCGACAATTATCCGCCGCAATACGAAGAGCAGATCAAAGCCTATTTCCGCGCCCTACTTCAGGTGGAAAAGCAAGGCACTCCGGAGAAGTCACCGAATCAATGAACCTCCGCCGAGTTATCATAGCTATCCTGCTGGTTGGATCAATTGCCAATAGCGGCGCAATCGCGCAGGATATCATTCAGGCCCAGCCTGCCGCGTCCAGCGACAGCCGGCTCACCACCGTGCGCCAGCTTATGAAGAGCCAGAGCTGGGAACCGGCCGCCGCAATGCTTGAGGTTATCTACGAGTCGGAAAATGGGAATCAGACGGTCATCAATCTGCTGAAAAACTGCTACGGTCAACTCAAGCAGTACGGCAAGATCGAAACATTGGTTCGCCGACAACTTGAGATCGCCCCGGCCAACTTCAACCTCTGGATCGAATTGGCCGAAGTCCTCGCCGATCAGGGTTCCAGCGACAAAGCCACCGATGCGTACCGCGAAGCCGAACGACTCATCACCGCTCCTGACCAGGGCAGGTACCTCTTATTGGTTCGAAGCCAGCTTCGCCACGGCTTGGAGGACCAGACCCTCGAACTAATAGATAAGATCCGCAAGCAAACGAAAGACTCCACGCTTTTCGCTCTCGAACGAGGAACGGTGATGGAAGGTCGCAAGAAATACACGGCCGCCATCCAGGAATATCTCCCCGTGCTGTCGGCGGACACTACCATGGAAGCTTTGGAGGTCGAGCGACGGATCATCCTCCTCCTCGATTTCCCCGAAGCATCAAAGGAAGTCGAACGCATCCTCGTCGCCGAAGCTCAGACGCGCAAAAACGCCCGCGTCGTCCGTCTGCTCGCCGATTATTATGTCAGGGATAATCGCTTTGACGAAGCCTTCGAGTTCGCCGTTCGCAGAGACTCTCTTGAGAACATGCAGGGACAGTCCGTCATCTATCTGATGCGTCAATGCTATGACCGCAAACTGTACGCTGAGGCCGCACGGTTCGGTGAGTGGGTTCTCAGTCGACACGGCCAGGGACCGTCCAATATCGAGGCCCGCCTTTTTTATGCCCGTTCGCTGGCCCGAATCGGCAAGACCGACCTCGCTTTTGCTCAGTATGATACGGTGCTGGCGACTTCGCCTCGCGATGCTGACCGCGGCCAGGCATTGTTCGAATCCGGTGAGATATATTTCAACCTGCTGGGAGATAACGCCCGCGCGCTGGCATGCTTCGATTCCGTGGTCAACCGGTATCGTGTCGGATTGGCGTATGTCGACGCCAACCGGGCACGCCCCTTCTGCTACCTCCGTATGGGCGAGCTTGCCTCTGCACGCAATGCCTTTACTTTTCAGAAGGATCATCCAATGTCTGACGACATTGAAGAAGAGAGCGCGTATTATCTCGGCCTGATCCATCTCTTCGAGGGACGCTACGATTCGGCGGATGTATCTTTCCGCAAGCTGATGGTCGACCACCCGACTGGATTCTATATCAACGATGCGCTGCAGATGTCAATGGTTCTGACCGAAGCGAAGGATGCCCCTGAATTGCTATCCGACTACGCTCAGGCTGTTTACTCGCATGAGAAGAGATCGTTTGATTCAACTCGGATCTGGCTGGACCGACTGGCCCGGGCGGAGAATCAGACGCTGGCCGATGTCGCCCTGCACCGCCTCACCCTCATCAGCCTGCAACTGGCCGATACAACCGCGGCGCTCGACTGTATCCAGCGACTCGACAGCGGATTCGCCGACTCATACTACCGTCCCTACGGACTTAAGCTGAAAGCTGATATTCTGAGCGGCTCACGTTCGACTATCGAAGAAGCCAGGGCGCTCTACAAGCAACTCCTCGAGCAGTGCCCGAACTACCCCTTTGCCTCCGATGTCCGCAAGCGCCTGAAACAGATCGAAACCGACTTCAAGATCGGCTAGTAATCCGCCCGCGACCGCTGCGCTTCGGATTCCATCTTCTTGATCTGCTGTTCAAGGCTGAATATCCGGTTCTCGTAGTGCTCCATCCGCTTCTCTTTCATCTTGGATGTGGTTCTCACCAGCAAGCCCAAAGAGAGAAGCATAAAGAGGACAGAATTGACCGTTCTGAAGATCTCGCCCATATTCATGATGGAATCCACAAACGCCAGGATCCCGAGTGCGAAAAGTAAACCAACCCACATAAACATTGTTACTTCCTCCATCCAAACACCCGGTTACCGGGTAAAATTATCGTTGTGCTTTCAACTGGTGATGTTATATTCAGCCTTCTGCGAAACGCAGTTATATCCATGTATATTATCGGTTTAGACGGACATCTGCTTTAGGAGGAGATTTTGGCCGATTTGCTGAATCTCAAAAACAAAGACTTCGACCGGACCAACGCCATTTTTGCCGCCCTGGTCTTTTTCGGGTCATTCATCGTGTACGCCCTGACAGTCCAGCGGACCTTCTCGTTCTGGGACTGCGGCGAATTCATCGCTTGCTCGTACGGCTTGGGTATCCCTCACCCGCCGGGTACGCCGCTCTTTGTCCTGATCGGCCGCGTATTCTCCATGGTCCCCTTCGTTGAGGACATCTCCTACCGGATCAACTATATCTCGGTCATCTCCTCCGCCTTCACGGCCATGCTCAGCTACCTTTTGGCCGTCAAGCTCTCCAAGCTGTTCATCACTGATTGGTCCAATCCCCTGAATCGTTGGGCCACCTATCTGGGTAGCGCCGCCGCCGGGTTCTTTGTCGCCTTTGGCGAGACCAACTGGAGCAACTCGGTCGAGGCCGAGGTGTATGGTATCTCATTGGCTCTCTCCGTCCTGATGCTTCTCCTCTCCGTGAAGTACTACGAGGTCAGGGGAACTGCTGAAGCCAATCGTATCAAAGTGCTCTTCTTCTTCATCGCCATGGCCGGTGTCGGCATCCATATGACTACCTTCCTGGTCGTCCCGATCTGTGCCGTCTTCTTCGTGCTCAATAGCCAGGCTGAAAAGAAGGACTACATCACGGTCTGCCTGTTCATCATTGTCGAACTACTGATGATCATCATTTTCGCCAACGGGCGCGGCGGCCACAAGATATTCTATATGTTCTCCGGCCTGCTCTCGCTCTTCCTGTTGGCTCTGCTCTACAAGAAGATCAACTGGACGGTCACGCTTGCTATCGGGGCGGTCAGTACAGTGATGATAGCCTTCAGCCTTTTCTTTTATGTCGCGCCGGTGGCGCTTCTCTGTATCGCTGGAATCGCCTTCCTATCCAAGTCTACTGGCTGGAAGGTAGAGTGGAAAACCGCTATGGCGATCCTCATCGCCGCCCTTATTGGCTTCTCGGTTCATCTCTATCTACCGATCCGTTCGGCGGAGAACCCTCGTATCGACGAGAACAATCCTGACCGTGATTTCCGAACGTTCGTGAACTTCCTCGATCGCAAACAATACGGTTCCGAATCGATGACCGAGCGCATGTTCATGCGCCGCGGTACCTGGGAGAATCAGTTCGGCCGCCACCCCAATATGGGCTTCTGGTCCTATTTCGAGGAACAGTGGAGCCGCCCCGGATGGAACTTTGTCCCGCTCTTCCTGCTCGGCCTTTTTGGCGCGTACAGCGTGATAAAGAAACGCGCGGAAGTGGGGTTGCCTTTCCTCACCTTGCTCCTCGTCTGCTCCGTCGGCCTTATCCTCTATATGAACTTTGCCGATGGGACCAAGTACGATTTCCGAACAGGCGACGCCTATCTTGAGGTGCGCAATCGAGACTATTTCTTTACACCGATGTTTGTTTTCTTCGGCGTCGCCATGGGGATCGGCATCAGCGCACTGATGGTCTGGCTGCGCGAAAAAGCCGAACAGCAAAGCCCGAACATGGGTCGAGTGGCCACCTATGTCGGCGGACTGCTGGTCCTGCTTCCGAGCTTCGCGTTATCCTCAAACTATCATGTGAATGACCGTAGCAACAACTACCTCCCCCGCGCGTACGCGGCCAATCTGCTGGATAGTTGCAAGCCGAATTCGATCCTTTTCACTTCGGGTGACAATGATACCTTCCCCGTCTGGTGTTTGCAGGAGGTCTACGGCTACCGCAAGGATATCCGCGTCGTCAATCTCTCGCTGCTCAACACCGATTGGTATGTGAAGCAGATGCGGGATCAATACAATATCCCGATCTCGCTGACCGATGAACAGATCCTCTGGTACCCCGAAGAGGTTCAGCCGGGAGTCGAATTCAATCAGCCGGTTAAGCAGTTCAAAGATCGACCGCGCAATCGCCAGGTGCTGATGACCCCCAACATGTACGATGGGCGGTTGGTCAAAGTGCAGGATATGATGGTCGATGAGATCGTCATCGAAAACAACTGGCGCGATCCTATCTTCTTCAGCTCGCCGCCGTACGCGGAATCGCCGCTGAAACTGCGCGATCACTCCTCCGTCGTCGGCGTTGTCTATGAACTGGAGAAAGAGCCCAAAGAGGGACGGGTCGACCTTGAGAAGAGTTACGACCTCTTCATGAATACCTACACTTTCACCGGTTTGGAAAACTCCAAGGTCTACCGCGACGAGAACGCCACCGGAGTATTCATCGGTGTCGGGATGAGCAGCGTCAAGATCTTCGATGAACTGAATCGCCGCGGCCAGAGAGACAAAGCGACCGCGCTGATGGAACACATGATGAAGGTCTACCCGGAATATTTCCAGACCTACTACGTCATGGCCGAGATGTACGACCGCCAGGGAGACAGTGCCAAAGCAACCTCTTACTATGAGCAGCTTCGCGACACGCTCCAGGCATTCTCCGCGTCAAACCACGAGAACCAGGTCTACCTCCAGGATCTCGGCATGGTTACGTTTGAATTGGGCAAGCGGAAGAATGATCAGGCGATGAAGGATGAAGGCGTCGCCCTCATGAAGCAGGCGTTTGACATGAACCAGAACAACTCCTACGCCTTCCGTAAATTAGCGCCGGTCCTCTATCAGGCCCAGCGCTTCAGTGATCTTACCACCGCCGCACAGCAGTTCAGCGCGTACAAGATCAATCTGTCGGACCCGTATGTCCAACAGATCCTCGGCATGACCCCGCCGCCGACTGTCCCGGGAGTCGAAGGACAATAGCGTCCCCTAATTGAGACCAATACAAAAGCCGCCTGGTAACACCGGGCGGCTTTATCATAACTGCAATCTCGAATCTATCAGTCGGAAAACTTGTAGCCGGTCCGACGACGGTACTTCCCGTCAGTCCGATCCATCATCTTCTCCATGATGAACTCACGGCGAACCGTGCAGTAATCATCGTGGTAACGGCTGATGATCCGATTGACCTCATCTTCCGAATAGGTCTTGTTCGGCTCAAACGCCGCGAGGATATATTCGAGCAGGAATTTCCGCTTGGACAACTTAACCGGCAGAGACTCGATCTTCTCATCCTTGACGAAGTTCTCGATCACCTTCTGCTTCTCTCCCCGCGGACGCTGGTTCGAATGGCGCTCCAGCCACTCATGCACCGCCTCCTCAGGAATTCGCCAGTCTTTCCCTATTTTGTACGCCTTGATCTCGCCAGCCTGAACCTTGCGGGTAATCACCTGCACGTTCATCTTCAACCGATCCGCCAGCTCGGCGGTGGTGAAAAACGATGTGGCGCGAACTGCGCCCTCGGTAAAGTCAGACATCTTGTTGCTCCTTAGTCAATTGCGCACAATATAGTAAGTGAATCACGGACGTCAAGTATTCTTCGGCAGTTTTACGTATTTTAATTAACTTTAACGTATAAATAATTCTTGACGAATAGTTTTAACAACTCGCTAAACCACATCACTTTCCCTTACTTCTCACACCTTAACCGCTTACGATTTGACAGCCCGCCCCGACTAGTCGTTATTGGCCAGTCATGGCGCTGCTGGTCTACCTTATTCTCTGTCTCATCTGGGGCTCTACCTGGATTGCTATTAAGCTCGGGCTCTCCGATGCTCCCCCGCTTTGGGCCGCCTCTATCCGATTCGTCATAGCGGTGGGGATTCTGGGGACAATTGTCCTGGTCAAGCGCTACCCCCTTCCTCGTACACTTAGGGAGTACCTCATCATGGGACATCCCGGCTTCTACATGTATGGCCTCAGCTATGCCCTCATCTATTTCGGCGAACTCTACATCAACTCAGCGCTCGCTTCAGTGCTCTTTGGCTCCTTCCCGTTTTTTGTCGCCATGCTCTCGCACTACTATCTGCCAAACGAGAGACGGGTCTCTTCGCTTGGTTGGCTCGGTATGTTAATCGGCTTCGCTGGCGTGGTTCTGATATCCTACGATTCCCTCCAGACCTCACAGCATATCTTTCTCGGCACCATGCTAACACTTGTTGGGTCACTAGCCTCCGCGGTCGGCCTTATATTCCACAAGCGACACTGTGAACAGGCGAATATCTATGTCGCCGCGGTTGTCCAGATGTTATTCGGAGGGATATTTCTGATAGTCGGCGCGATTCTTTTCGAGGATATCAGCCGTCTGAACCTCTCCCCCATTTCGATAGGCTCAATTCTCTATTTGGCGATCTTCGGAACCGCTGTGGCGTTTGTGGGATATTACTGGCTCTTGACCAAAATGCGAACTGTCACCGTCTCCCTCATCGGTTTCATCACCCCGCTGGTCGCGATCCTGATCGGTCTCTCTTTCTTCGACGAACAGCTCACCACGCTTATCGGCATCGGCACGGTGCTGATCTTCGCCGGAATGGCCCTCGTGACGCGGAAATAAATTCGTCTACCTGTCTATTCCCACCCCTACTTCATACGGATTCACCCACGTCGTATCCGAAGCCGGCCCAATCCACCGCTTCCCATTCTCCGCGTAAGGTTGATCGTATCTGTCGTTCCCCCCGCCATCGACAAACATTCCAAAGCAATGGAGATACTTCCGATACCCGACCTTATCCCCATTCGCACGACCGAGTGTCGTCCCTCCCTTAGTCGTATAGGAATCATCGCCTAACCAATCATGGAATATCCCGATCCCGTTCGCGTTCCCCCCGCCGAGCGAAAGATTCGGCACCGAGTATTTGTCATTGCCGGCTCGTTCGTTGAAATAACCGATCGTAAAATCATGCCCCGCCCCCACCGCCATATTCATCGCGGCGTTGTATACATCATTACCGGACGCGTCATCCAACAATCCCACCGCGAAATGGGCCCCCGACCCCTGCACATACCAGATACCGTTGTAGATATCTTCACCCGCTCTATCTAATAGCATGCCGACCGAAAACCAGTACGCGCACCCTTGCGCGAACAACCCCGCCGAATACCGGTCGTCCCCCTTGAGATCGCACAGTATCCCCACTCCGCCCGCCCACGAATGACCATCCACATAGTCCGCTCGACGTCCAAATGCTACTCCCTGCGCCAGCGATGCGTTATGCTCCTTTGTCTGCGGCGATGGACTGGTAATAATGCTATCCTCCGCAACATACCTATCATCCCCGTCGAAATTGATCAGCACGCCGCACCCTTTCGAGTATCCATACCCCTGTGCGTTCCCCACACACTAGAACGAATCAACTCCCGCGCTATCCGAGAGAATCCCTATCCCGAATACTCCACTCCCCTGCAAATAATTCTTCCCTGAGTAAATATCATTCCCCGAATAATCCAACAGCAACCCGCCGCCAAACACACCAGACCCTTGCGCGATATGTTTCGCCTCGTACCGGTCATTCCCCGCTTTGTCTATCAAAATGGAAATCCCAAGTACTGCGCCGCCTATCCCCGCCGATGTCGTATCCGTTGAGAAATATCTGTCATCCCCGGACGGATCGATAATAATGCTCACCGGAAAATCTTCCGGATATCCCGCAAACCTGTACGTGTCATTCCCACCTCCATCGACTATCAACAGCGGCGGCAATGGATACTCATACAGATCATCCCCCGATGTCCCTATCACGATCATCCCCCGCTTGGTCGGTATCTCCAGACGTGCTTTCGGAAACTCCGCGTACTCTACGGAATCTGCCATCCGCTTCGTCAGCTCGGCGAGATCCTCCATCGCCGCGACCAGCAAATTGAAATCTATCTTCTCCGCCATCTCTTCGATGATATCCGCGCGCTCTTCATTCTCAGTCAGCAGAAAGTCAAACACCGCCTTGCGATTCTTCTCTTTCGCGTATCCATTGAATGCCCGCTTCAGATAAAACCGGTCATCATTCGCCATCACGGAAAGAATATCCACTCCCTGCCGAAGTCTTTTGTTCCTTTCGCCGAGCAGGATCCCGCGGTTCGTCGCCAGCGCGGTTTTCGGCAATGAGTCTTTCTGCGGCATATACTGCTCGAGTTGATCCCCTATCAATCCGCGTCGCACCGGGCAATCTATCCGCCGCCCCGCGTCCCCTACCAGCGCCGTCAAATTCATGGCGTTGGTCGAGCAGGCGGCCGCCGCGATATCACCATACTTGGGTATTTTGAACGGATTTTTGTGCAGCACCGTAAAATACGACAGCCGCCACCTATCCCCACCCCATCCCGCCATCTCATCCTGGTCGAATCGAAGATCCTCGCTGGTCATCCCGACCTGCGCCAGCGCGCTGTCGACCAGAGGTATATCCTGCGCGCCGGCTGACAGACTTAGTGTTAGCATGGCGATTGTTAGACAGATGATTCTCCGCATGGCTACTCCATTAGCTGAATGGTCAATCCATCCAAATAATCATGTTGAACGCCCCCCGTCCAGCCCTTTGCCCAAATCCAGTAGGTCGAAACCCCTGCCCCGAAGGGGGCCGCGAAGCGGCGGTTTCGACACTCTCTTCCGCCCTGCTCGGCAGCCCTCCTCTTCTCCCCGAGCATACAACCGCACCTTAGCACTTTCAACCGCACCCGCGTTCAATCCTGCCACCTCATCCAGCGCAGGCTAGGATCCATCTTATGTCCCTGCGCTGCAGACGTCCCCCTCCGCCCGACAAACTCCCCCCCGAACGCCTCATGCCGGCGAAAGCATACCCCGAACCTGATCCGGGGCGGGCATCCACTTTGAATCGTTCCGTCAGGTCCTAGCGCTCGCCAGACTTCTCAACCACTGACCCCACATCTCAACATGGCGAGCGCGAGACCTGACGGCCCTGCAAGGCCCCCCCACTCTATTCTTGCCAAAATAGGTTCAATATGCTACCTTATGTGAACTTTGTCACAAAGTTGAAAACCTAGGAGACTGTGTGAAACTCGACTCGATTCTCAAATTCGCCAAACAACACCAGATCGAATACATCGACCTCAAATTCGCCGACCTCCCCGGCATCTGGCATCATATCACCCTCCCGGTCTCATCCCTCGAACCCGACCTCTTCAGTCAGGGTGTCGGAATCGATGGCTCCTCCCTTCCCGGCTTCTCCTCCATCGAACGCGGCGATATGATCATGCTCCCCGACCCGGAGACGATGTTCATCGACCCGTTCTGCGACCGCCCGACCCTCTCCTTCATTGGCAATATCATGGATCACGGCGAACATATCACGCCGTACTCGCGCAACCCTCGCCGTGTGACCGCGGACGCCCAGAAATACTGCGCGAAACTCGTCAAAGGTGCGCAGGCCATCATGGGCCCGGAGTTCGAATTCTACGTCTTCGACGAGGCCCGCTTCTACCAGGGCCCCGAAGCCGCTTTTTATTATCTCGATTCATCCGAGGCCGCCTGGCGTCCCGGCGAAGATTCCGAAGCCCTCGGCTACAAGATTCCCTACAAAAAAGGCTACCACGCCGCCCCGCCGATGGATCGCACTTTCAACCTTCGCTCGCAGATGGCGTCAATGCTCGCCGATGTTGGCGTGCAACTTAAATACCACCACCACGAGGTCGGCGGCGCGGGACAGCACGAGATCGAGGTCGCCTTCTCTCCCATCATGAAGATGGCCGACCAGTCGATGCTGGTGAAATACATCATCAAGAACGAATGCTTCCGCCACCAGAAATCTGCCACCTTTATGCCCAAGCCGCTTTTCAACGAACCCGGCTCCGGCTTGCATGTCCATCAGTACCTCGCCGATGACAAGGGCTCGCTCTTTTACGACCCCAAAGGCCTCTGCTAAATGTCCAAGCTCGGGCTCTGGTATATCGGCGGCATGCTGAAACATGCCGACTCGCTCCTGGCGTTCACCAATCCATCGACCAATTCATACAAGCGGCTCGTCCCGGGTTTCGAGGCACCCGTCGCCGGGACCTATTCGATGGGGAACCGCACCGCCTGTATCCGTATCCCCGGCTATCAGCGGAGCGCGAAAACCTATCGCTTTGAGTTCAGTCCGCCCGATGGCACCATGAACCCGTACCTCGCCTATGCCGCGATGTTGATGGCTGGTCTCGACGGCATCAAAACCAAGATCGACCCCGGCATGCCGCTCGACAAAAATCTGGAGCAACTGTCGGAAAAAGAGCTCTCGAAGATTCACCATCTGCCGACCTCGCTGACCAAGGCGCTCGATGCTCTGGAACGCGACAACAAGTATCTGCAGGAGGGCGGCGTCTTTACGGAGGATCTGCTGGAGAACTGGGTGAAGGTCAAGCGGAAAGAGGTGTCGGAAATCCGTGTCCGCCCCACCCCCCACGAATTCGAGATGTACTATGATGTGT
>JAYRFH010000133.1:0-10302 GCA_041908405.1 Candidatus Zixiibacteriota bacterium | reverse complement strand
CTCAAAGCCGATAGGTTTGCCGGAGTTGGGCATGCCATGGACCTTGATCTCGCCAAATTGCCCTTCAAACTTCTTGATATTGTCAGAGAGCGCTTTCTCCAGGAGTTTAGCATGCATCGGGGTCATGATGATACGTGACAATACGCGGGCTTTGGGAGAGCCGGGCATGATGCGGGCGAAGTCGATGACGATCTCGGTCGGGGAGTGGGTGATCATGGCCATATTGGCGTAGACCCCCTCGGCTTCCTTTTCACCGAGTTCGATGTTAATCTGTTGGCGCGGTTGCGGTTCCATATCTCCTCCGGGGGGTATTCTTCGATATCTGCTCTTGTCAGGTGCCAGCCAGTGTAATATATTCGCCGGATATGTCAAGAGCCGTCTTGGAATACCTAACCCTGTGCAACGTATAAGTAGGGAACGATGATCAAGGCCGACCGCATAGAGAAGATCATGGAGAAGATGGGCAGCTCCCGTGTCCTCATCCTTGGCGATATCATGCTGGATGAGTACCTGTTTGGCAGCGTGACCCGTATTTCTCCCGAGGCACCGGTGCCAGTAGTCCAGATCGAGTCGACCAAGATATTGCTCGGCGGGGCCGCCAACGTGGCACATAATATCCGGTCGCTGGGGGATGAGCCGATCCTGATAGGGACAGTGGGAGAGGACGAAGCCTCGGTCAAGTTGGCCCAACTCCTTCGCGAAAAGCAGATCTCGCGAGATTTCCTCGTCAATGACGAATCGCGGCAGACAACTATCAAGACGCGTATCATTGCCCATTCGCAGCAGGTGGTACGGGCAGATCGCGAGTCGCAGCATGAATTGGACAACGAAACCGAAGCACGGGTGCTCAAGCGGTTTCAATCGGTGGCCGATGGCATCAGCGCGGTGATCATCTCAGACTACGGTAAAGGCGTGATAACGCGGACTTTGCTCGAGCAGGTGATCGAGATCTGTGTGCAGCGGAATATTTTCATCGCGGTCGACCCCAAAGAGACTCATTTCTTCAACTATCGTCGGGTTTCGGTCATTACGCCGAACCATCACGAAGCCGGATTCGCGTACGGTCGTCGGATACACACCGAGAAAGATCTGCTTGAAGTGGGGAACGGCCTTCTGGAGAAGTTGCAGGCCAAGGCGCTATTGATTACCCGCGGCCCGCAGGGGATGTCGCTTTTCTGCACCGACAGCAAACCGACGCATATCCCGACGTTCGCGCGTCAAGTGTACGATGTCACCGGCGCCGGTGATACGGTGATCGCGACCTACGTGGCCGCGGTCTGCGCCGGTGCAACCTTGACAGAGGCCGCGATCATCTCGAACGCCGCCGCGGGATACGCCGTCGGCGAATTAGGGACGGCCACCATAACTAAACATCAACTGCAAAAAGAACTCGATCGCAATTTGCGCAATGGCAACGTATTGTCGCCATTGGCCAAGGACTGATTTATTCCGGGATACACATGGCATTGCCGATTCGCCTTCTGCTTCTTTCCTTACTACTGAATCTGTTGGCTATGGGGGCCAGCGCAGATGATCGACAGTTGCGTTTTGCACCGCCACCAAATGTCAAGTTCACGGTTCAGTCCGTAAGCGCCCGCACGCAGTATCTGGGCGAGACACGCCTGAGCACGGACAGTACGTTTAAGTCGTACGACTGCTCTCTCCAGAAGGATCGCGCCGGATGGAAAATGCTTAGCACCCTGACCCATTGCGGAATGAAGCGTGACTCGTCATTTTCTGATTCGTTGCTTCGCAAGGTTATGGTCGGCCTCAAAACCACAATGCGGATCGATTCGATAGGCGCGGCTGAGACGATCGATGGTTTTCAGCACCTGGCGACGCGGATCAACGCGCTGGGCGATACTTCTGTCGTTCGCCAGCTCACAGAGATTTTGAGCCCCGAGTTGATGGCCTCCAAAGAGATCGATGAGTGGAACATGTGGATGTCGCGACTGGTGGGAAGGCCGCTGCGCGTGGGGTCCGTCACCAATGAGACCTCCGACATTCGGCTGCCCGATGACGCGGAGTTGTTGTCGTTTGAATTCAGTTTTCTTCTTGATACGCTATCCTATCAGGGCAGGCCGTATGGTCGGTTGATGACCTATGTAGACACCGATCCGCTGCGCCTGGCCAAAGCGACAAACCGTTCACCGCAGCGGATGGCCCAGATATTCAATATGCCTGATTCGGCGATCACGATCCTTTCAGAACCGATTTCGGATTATCGCATGACCAGTGAGATCATCTTCGAGTTGGAGACACTGTTGTTCGCGTCCAAGAAGACGGAACGTGAGATCGTCCTGCGTCAATCCAGCGAACCCGGCAGGACAGTCTTCTCCTCACTTGTCGAGACGTATCAGGAAAACTACACATATACCAAGCGCTAGGCATGGAGCGATTAATTCCCCGTACCCGAGTTGCCGCCTGGGCCGAGCGCGTTCGACGCTCCGGCAAGCGGATCGTTTTCACCAATGGCGTATTTGATATTCTCCACCGCGGGCATGTCGATTACTTACAGCGCGCCCGGTCATTCGGTGACCTGTTGATCGTCGGACTCAATACTGATGCATCAGTCCGACGTCTGAAAGGACCATCTCGACCTGTCCAGGCTCAACGGGACCGAGCGTTTGTGTTATTGGGGTTGCGGGCGGTCGACCATGTGGTTTTCTTCAACGACGATACGCCGGACAAATTGATACGACAGATCCGACCCGCGGTGCTGGTCAAAGGAGCGGACTACGCGGAGAAAGATATCGTAGGAGCGACCTTTGTCAGATCCTACGGAGGCACTGTCCGACGCGTGCGGTTGACCAGAGGGCGTTCGACCAGCGCAATCCTGGCGCGCTGGAAGAAAGCGGGCAGATAGAGCAGTTGCGTGAATACTCCTAACGATATTGAACCAGTCCCAGATCGTCTCTCTCGTCAAGGGTATTGGCCGGCGTGGGCGGCCGAACAACTGGCGCACGGAAAGTTCGCGGATGTCATCCTGCAGTGTCGCGAACGCTTGGTGACCGATCCGCACCTGACCTCCGGGCGGGTAGTCTACGCGCAGGCGTTGATGGCGGTTGGCCAACAGGATCAGGCGTTGGAGCAGGCATACGCGGTGCTGTCGGTCGACCCGGACAACCTCAAGGCGCTGAAACTGGTGGGGGATATCGCACACGATCGGAACGACCTCTTCGCCGCGCAGTCACACTATGAACGGATTCTGGAGATCGATCCTGAGTGTCGGGGTCTGGTGGGCGCGGTAAAGCAGGTTCCACAGGAACGCACGCACATCATAACATTGACCCGACCGGAGGAGAATCCCGCAGTGGATCCGCTACCGCTCCGGTCTATCCCATTTTATACCGAGACTATGGGCGACCTCTACCTTGCGCAGGGCTATCCGAGATTAGCGGCGGCTGTGTTCAAGGTGTTGCACGAACGAAGTCACCATCCACGATTTTTGGAAAAACTGGCGCGCGCCGAGGATAAGGCGAAAGCCAAACAATAGGAAAGTATCTATGCCGAACAAACGGATCGAATTGCTTCGGAAAAAACTGGCGGCTGAAAATCTCGACGCCCTGATCGTCACCAATATGCCGCAAGTACGGTACCTGACCGGATTCAGTGGAAGCTCCGGGGTATTGGTGGTGACGCCGAGATCGGCGGACTTTGTCACTGATTTTCGCTACAATGATCAGGCCAAAGCGCAGGTCCGCGGAGCCTCGGTTACAATTAGTAGCGGTGACTCTTTCAGCACCATCAAAGATCAGGCGACCCTGAGGGCGAAAAACCTCCGTGTTGGATTCTCCGGTGAGTTCGTCTCGGTCTCGATGCAGGAAAGGATGGCCAAGCAATTGCCGCATGCGCTGCTCGTTAATGCCGATCCGGTGCTGTCTGACCTCGGTTGGGTCAAGGATGCTGAAGAGATCGGCAATATCAAGAAGGCGGCGGCGATCGCGGATGTTGCGTTCGAACGGATACTGAATATCGTGAGGCCGGGCGTGACAGAGAAGGATCTGGCCGCGGAACTGGAATATCAAATGCTGATGCTGGGATCTGAGACGCCGGCGTTTGAGACAATTGTCGCCACGGGGTACCGCTCAGCCATGCCGCACGGGGTGGCGTCTTCCAAGAAGGTCGAAAAAGGGGATTTCGTGACGTTCGATTTTGGTGCGACGGTAAATGGCTCGGTTTGCGATATCACCAGGACCGTGGTTGTCGGCAAAGCAACGGAACGTCAGAAGAAGGTCTACAATATCGTGCTCAAGGCACAGGTCGCCGGGTGCAAGAAGATCCGGGCCGGCGTGCCGGGCAAAGCGGTGGATGATGTGTGCCGGCAGATCATCACCAAGGCCGGGTTCGGGAAGAATTTCGGTCATGGAACCGGCCATGGAATAGGGATATTCATTCATATGGGGCCGCGGCTGTCGCAACTGTCGAAGGATAACTTATTGCCTAACAATGTAGTAACGGTGGAGCCGGGAATCTATATCTCGGGTTGGGGCGGGGTACGGATTGAGGATGACGTGATTGTCACGGCCAAGGGAGGCCAGGTGATCAACCGGGCCGAAAAAAAATTGTTGGAACTCTAGTGGGGGCGGGGTATACTTTTTCTGGGCAGATCCGGCCAAAGGCCGTAAGCCCATGTTCTTAGAGGGGTTCCAGTGAAAAGGAAGATGGATGAACGAGAACTACATTAAGAAACTGATACGACTTGTCGAAGAATCGGAGATAGAGTCACTTGAGGTCTCAAGTTGGGGCCGCAAGATACGGATAACTCAAAAATTGCATGGCCGGACCAACGGTCATAGCGAATCCGCTCCGGTGATTCAGTCGGTCGTGGCGGCACCAGCCCCAGTCATGGTGGCGGCGGCCGCGCCGGTCGCCGTAGCGCCGAGTGCCGCGGCTCCTGCCGAAGATACCGCGCATTTGGTGTCGATCAAGTCTCCGATGGTGGGTACCTTCTACTCCGCACCATCGCCGGATTCTCCTCCGTACGTCTCGCTGAACGAGCGTATCACCGTTGGTCAAGTGGTCTGCATTGTTGAGGCCATGAAGTTGATGAATGAGATCGAATCGGAAGTGACCGGACGAGTCACCAAAGTGCTGGCCGAAAACGGCAAGCCGGTGGAGTTCGGACAAGTGTTGTTCCTGATCGATCCCAACGGTTAATCTCCACGGAAGGGAGTTCATATGACACTCAAACAGATGCTGGTTGAGATGCTTAACCGGCGAGCGTCGGACTTGCATGTCCGGGTGGGTGTCCGCCCTCACCTTAGAGTGAACAGCGATCTGGAACCGATCGCCACCGAACCGGTGACGATAGACTCTATGGACCAGATCGTGTCGCAGATCCTTAATGAAAAGCAGTTGGAGCGGTTCCATCGCAAAAACGAGATGGATCTTGCGCTTTCGGTAGCCAAGCTGGGGCGTTTCCGTATCAACCTGTTCCGCCAGCGCGGTACCACCGGTATCGCTATTCGCGCGGTCAACACCAGCGTGCCGACTTTCGAAGATCTGAATCTGCCGCCGGTCATCAAGAAATTGGCGGCGGAGAGACGTGGACTCATCATTATTACCGGAACCACCGGTTCGGGTAAGTCGACCACCCTGGCGGCGGTCATCGAAGAGATGAACGCGAATCGTGCCTGTAATATCCTGACGGTCGAAGACCCGATCGAGTATATCTATCGCGACAAAAAAGCTATCATCTCGCAACGCGAGGTCGGTGGCGATACGGAGACGTTCGCTTCGGCCCTGCGTCATGCGTTTCGTCAGGACCCGGATACTATCCTTATAGGTGAGGTCCGCGACCTGGAGACGATGTCGATCGCGCTGACCGCGGCCGATACCGGCCACTTGGTATTAACCACGTTGCATACTTTGAACGTAGTCGAAACGATCACTCGTATCGTTTCGTTCTTCCCGCCTCACCAGCACCAGCAGATCCGACTGCTACTCGCAGGTACGCTGAAGGCGATCGTCTGCCAGCGGTTATTGACCCGCTCGGATATTCCAGGGCGAGTGCCGGCGCTCGAGATCATGGTAGCCTCGGCGGCCATCCGCGAGTGCATCATGAGTCCAGAAAAGACGATCGATATCCCCGAACTGATGGCCCAGGGTCAAACCCAGTACGGCATGCAGACCTTTGATCAGGCGATCATGAAGCTCTACAAAGCGGGGATGATCTCGTTTGACGAGGCGATGAATCAGGCCTCCAATCCAGACGACTTCGACCTGCGTCTCCGTGGTATCACGGGCGCGGCGGATCGGTGGGAAGACAATCCGGACGCGGTCGCCCCAAAGCCGAAGAAGGATACGCCGAAGGGGTTACAGAAGTTCTGATCAGCTGAACAAGTTCAGATACCTGATGAGACCTCGTCTTACGACGAGGTCTTTTTTTTAGTGTCAGTTCGGACTCCCATCGGGCATGGGCATTGAATAGATCGCAATAGTTCCATCCCCACGTTGACGATTAAACAGAATTCGAGAGCCATCTGAGGTTATCGACGCCCGGGCATCGAGGTAGGGCGACGGGGGAAAGGACAACTGGATCGGATGCGCGCCATCGGCGTTCATGGAGAAAAGAGCAAAGCGACCATCGGTCCGATCAGATGAGAAGATGATCTGCTTTCCGTCGTGCGACCAGGTGGGCCAGCCTTCGGCGGCCGATGATCTCGTAAGATTCACGCGATCAGAACCATCCGCGTTCATCACATACACTTCATCGTTCATCGCGGTCATGTCGCCGTTGAGAAAGAGGATCTTTGCGCCATCGGGGGAGAAGCGCGCGCAAGTCTCGACATCAGCAGTTTCGGTCAATCTCCTGAGTCCCGTGCCGTCGACATTCACTTGATAGACCTCGAAACTGTTCGGGTTGTCTCGGTTGGAATTGAAAAGGACCGACCGGCCGTCCGGCGCAATGTAGGGGTGAATATCTCTGCCTGGAGAGTTCGAAAGGCGGCGAAGGCCGGAACCATCTAAGCGCATGACGTAGATCTCTTCGTTGCCGTCACGATCAGAGACAAAGGCTATCAGGTCGTGGGCGGTCGACCAATCCGGGAAATTGCTATTGGTGCTGTCCGGCCTGAGACATTGTTGTTCACTGCCATCCTGATTCATGGTGAACAACTGCCAGTGTCCGGCGCGATTGGATTGGAAGAGGATCTTCTGTCCATCGGTGGACCAGCGCGGATAGGCGTTTTCAACTGACTGCGTGCGGAGAAGTTCGCGAGGCGTGTCCGAATTGGTCTTCGTCGGCAATTGGGCTGGGACTTTTGTGGCAACGCATATAATAACGAAACTGAGCAAATAGATTGGCCAGGAACGGGTCAGCATAGATCAGTACCTCCAATAGAACAATCTCTGTTGGCTTAGGTTGGAAAGTGCGTAAGCGCTTACCTATTAAACACGCCAAGACACTCTGGGTTCCGGCGTGACCGGCGCCAGAGTTTCGAGGGGCTGATCAAGAGGATAGATAAGGCGCCAGAGCGTCCTCAGTCAGGGCCCAGTTCCGGGCGGTTATGAGACGGAGGTGTGGGACTGTCGGGTGTTGGTTATGATCGATGCGGCAGGTACCGTATCCCTCCAGATTTCTAGTGCCTTCGGTTGGTGTAGTGCTATACAGGACAAGTTGTTAGTGCGGTTGTGGGGAAGGGGGCTTTAGCCATTGCCCTTTTCGGGTTTTCCTGTTATTATTCCCGCTTGTAGCAAATCCCCTTGTGGTATAAGGGGAAAAACCCAGTGGGAAGGGTATAGTTTGTTTAATAAAGTACTCATAGCCAACCGAGGGGAAATCGCGCTGCGTGTCATTCGGGCCTGTCGCGAATTGGGGCTAACCACTGTTGCGGTCTACTCGGAAGCGGACCGTGATGCTGTTCATGTGCGGTTTGCGGACGAGGATGTCTGTATCGGCCCTGCATCGGCCAGCCAATCCTATCTCGATTTCAAGCGCATTATCGCGGCGGCCGAAGTGACCAACGCCGGGGCGATCCACCCCGGATATGGTTTCCTCGCGGAAAACGCCGATTTCGCTGAGATCTGCGAATCATGCGGACTGACATTCATTGGCCCGCGCCCGAACTCTATTCGCCAGATGGGAGACAAAGCGGTCGCCAAGGACGTTATGCGCAAAGCTGGCGTGCCGGTTATCCCGGGTTCAGATGGTGTGATCTCCGGCTTTGAAGAAGCACGTGAGGTCGCTGAGAAGATCGGCTACCCGGTCATCCTCAAAGCGGTCGCCGGTGGCGGCGGCAAGGGGATGCGCATCTGCAAAGATGAAATGGAATTGGAACGGAATTTCCATATAGCTTCGACCGAGGCGGCCAAGGCATTTTCCAATCCTGATCTCTATCTCGAAAAAGTCATAGTCAATCCGCACCACGTTGAGATCCAGTTGCTGGCGGACCAGCACGGCAATTACTACCATTTTGGCGAGCGTGATTGCTCGATCCAGCGCCGTCACCAGAAGTTGATCGAAGAGACGCCATCCCCGCTGATGACCCCTGAACTCCGCGCCCGCATGGGTGACGCGGCGATCAAGGGAGCGAAGATGGTTGACTATATCGGTGTCGGGACAATGGAATTCCTGGTCGACGAATCGGGGAATTTCTACTTCATGGAGATGAATACTCGTATCCAGGTGGAACATCCGATCACGGAAGAGGCGTACGAAGTCGATCTGCTGCAGAATCAGATCCGGGTCGCCCTCGGTGAGAAGATCATCTACAACCAGGCGGAATTGCTTCCCAAGTGGCATTCGATCGAGTGCCGAATTAATGCCGAGGATCCTGACAAAGATTTCAGACCATCCCCAGGGCGGATAGAAGCGATCCATATACCGGGCGGTCCCGGCGTACGGGTTGACAAAGCGGTCTACGCGGGGTATGTCATTCCGCCGTTTTATGATTCGATGATCGCCAAGCTGGTCGTGCGCGCGCGGACCCGCCGTGAGGCGATCGCCAAAATGCGTCACAGCCTGGATGAATTCATTGTAGAAGGCATACCGACGACGATCTCCATTCACAAGGAGATCATGGATCATCCCGATTTCGTCGCCGGCAATTACTCCACCGCGTTCCTGGATACCCAGTTCAAGCGGGAAAAAGGGAGTGCACCCGTAAAAAAAAAGTTGGTCACTTTAAAGCGGTCGGGAGAGTCGACCTCGGTCGACGTCCCGGTCGCCATAAACGACACGACGATGCCTGAAAGCGTCACCGTCAGTGCCGAGGAAACGAAAGAATAACTCCGGAGGTTTTCGGTGAAGGTATTAGCTGAGCTCAAATATACGAAAGAGCACGAATGGGTGCGGGTTGACGGCAATGTGGCGACGATCGGTATCACCGATTTCGCGCAGGGCGAACTCGGAGATATCGTTTTTGTCGAACTCCCTGAGATCGGCGCGTCCGTCGCTCAGATGGGGCGGTTCGGTACGATCGAAGCGGTGAAGGCCGTGTCCGAGATGTACTCGCCAGTCAGCGGCACCGTAAAAGAGATCAACGCGTCGATCGATGCCGACCCGATGGTCATCAATCGCGATCCGTATGGCGGCGGTTGGATGATCAAAGTCGAGGTCAGCAAACCGGCGGAATTGGCGCAATTGCTCGACGCCAATGGTTATAAACAGTTACTGAGCGAACACTAACAAGTACAGCGCGGACACACGTCCGCGGGCTTCGGTAAAGAAAGCGCAGATATGCAGAACCCGTATATACCGAACACCGACGATGACCGTCGCAAGATGCTCGACGCGATCGGCGTGAAGTCGTTCGAAGAACTGCTTGAGGCGATCCCGGCGCAACTTCGGCATAACCGTCCACTCAATATCCCCCACCTGTCAGAACTTGAACTGCTGAAAGAGATACAGGAGATGTCCAGTCGCGATCGCGAAGGACTCGTCTGTTTCGCGGGCGGTGGCGTGTATGATCATTTTATTCCGGCGGCAGTCGGGACGATCATTTCGCGTCCAGAGTTCATGACCGCTTACACTCCGTATCAACCGGAAGTGGCGCAGGGGACGTTACAGGTCATCTATGAATTCCAGACGCATGTCTGCCGTTTGCTGGGCATGGATGTCGCCAACGCGTCGATGTACGATGGCGCCTCCGCCGCGGCGGAAGCGGTCATTATCTCGACCGCGGTGACCAAGCGTGACAAAGGTGTCGTTTGCGAATCGGTTAACCCGCTCTATCGCGAGGTGATTGCGACCTATTTGCAGGGACGAGGGGTGGAGATTGTCACGATTCCGATGAAGAACGGTGTGACGGATCTCAACCAACTTACCGCAAAAGTCGATGACAAGACGGCGTGCGTGCT
>JAYRFH010000132.1:0-5642 GCA_041908405.1 Candidatus Zixiibacteriota bacterium | reverse complement strand
GTGATGTCGGCAAGGTATCGGAGAATCCAGCGATTGGGGTCGAATTTCGCCTGCACAACCTGCTTCGGCAGGTGGACCTTAAACATTTCATCGCGCTCATCCACCATCACTGTGACGGTGTCATGAGTGCCATCTAGATAGTCGAAGGCGATATCAACCGGCATCTTGAAGACCTGCGGATCGGTCGTCTGAGTCTGGACGTCGTGCAAGTAAACGTCCCACCCGCCGGGAGCGCTCTCACCAAAATAGGCGAACTGGTACGCGGGTCGGTAGGTGCCGTAGATCCACTGTTGGAAAAACCAGTCCAGTTCCTCGCCCGTGGTCACTTCGACCAGGTCTCGGAACTGCTCGGTTGTGACGGACTTGTGCTGATATTGGGAGGTCACATACGCGTCCATCGCCTGCTGAAACTTGGTCTCTCCAAGCACTCCACGCAGCATATGGACAACCCATGATCCTTTGTCATAGACTATATTGTTGAAGATGCTGCTTACGGAGAGCGTGTCTGACCGGTAAATGGAGCCACCGAGAGTATAGTCCTGACTCTGCATATATGAGTGGTAGCTGGGCCAACCATCGCGGTTGAGATAATAGACCGCCTCGCCGTATGAGGCGAAGCCTTCATTCATCCAGATATGGCTCCAACTATTGCAGGTAATCATGTCGCCAAACCATTGGTGAGTCAGTTCGTGGACGACTACCGGCTCCGAGAACCCGAAATTGCTCCCGGTCATGGATGTCATGGTCTGGTGCTCCATACCTCCCCCCCACTCGAAGTTGGAATGTCCGTACTTCTCGTTGAGGAAAGGATATGGCCCGAAGGTCTCGGAGAGGAGTGCGATGGCATTCGGCGTGATGCCCCATCGCGGCAAGGCGTAGGAATAACGGTCAGGATAGGTGGCATGGATGACAGGCATGGTATCCAGGCCGCCATTGTAAATGTACGGCGAGTTCCAGACCGTGTATTTGGAGCAGGCGACCGAAAAAAGATAGGTCACCATAGGGTAACGTACTCGATAGTAATAGGTACGCGTGTTGGTGCTCAGAATGGTTGAGTCCAAAGTACCGTTGGAGCCGACGTAGAAGGCGCTGTCAACCTGGATTGCGATATTAAACGAATCGGCCTTGTCATCCATGCGGTCCTTGCAGGGCCACCAGGTGCGCGCGAAGTACGGTTCCGAGAGCGACGTCATCACTTTGCCGCTAGTTCGAGTATCGAACGCAAAAGCCTGGAAGCCTCCCTCGACCGGATGTCCGTGGTAGAAAATGGTCATCTCAAACTCTTCGCCTATATCATACGCCTGATCAAGGTCAACCGTGACAACATTGGACAGGCGCGAATAGGTACGCGTACCGCCTGGCCAGGTGAGGGAGTCGATGATCATGTTGTCATAAAAATCGACCTGCACCTGAGTGACATTGTTTTCGGCGGCCTTGGCAACGATGTGCACTTTACCGTAAATGATCTCGGTCGTGTCATTGATGCGCATGGAGATGTCGTAGAATCCAACATCATAGTTGGTCTGCGTGTTGGCCATGGGGGCCGCGGAAATTCGCTGAAGGGCGTGTTGTTCTCCCAGGAGTGCTCGGCTCTTGGCCAAAGCCATCTGCTCGTGGATCTGCGAGGACGGGACATTGGTCCAGTCCGTGTCAGAAACGGATTCGGCGTTGGCGGTTATGGCGGTTGTCAAAGCAAACAGGGTGAGGATCAGCAGCAAACGGGGCGAGACCAATCTCACGTAGGACCTCCAAAGTGTGTATCGTTTCGACTAATGGACGGAAATAATCGCCGACCATCTAATCCAATCTTCAATATACTCACTATCGGCTAATTGTCAACGAGTTATAGCGATACCGAGACAGTTCGCGTCCACAAAAAAAGGCGCCGATCTGATCGGCGCCCATAACTCTAAGTCAGACTCGGCTATTCGATTACGGATTGCCGCAAATCGTCGTGCCTGGAAGGATGAAGTACGCGATTAGGCGTGAAAGATCCGAAAGGTCTATCGTACCGGAGCAGTCAGTGTCGCCAACGACGTACTCGGGTTGCGGCTGAGGCGAGCCCAATATCATGAAATTGATATTCCATGACAGGTCCGAAAGATCAAGTTTTCCATCCCAGTTCCAGTCACCATGATAGCGCCACATGAGAAGGCTTATTTTCACGGATTGAGGACTGTTATTGGCCCAAGTCGAATAAACCAAGAATGAGTCGGTGTAAGTCCCCAGAGTCAGATCATCCGCCTGACAAACACCGGAAAGCAGCGTTGGCACATTACCCGATGTTTTGTCCGGCACGAACCAGGGAATATCTTCATCAATTGTCCATGGCATACAACCCAAATTGGCATTGAACATATAAGTAGAAATTGCCACTGGACCGGTCTGCTCCTGGTGCGGGATAGAGAACGCCGGCTCGGCAATTGAAATACTGGCCGGGGCGACGCTGTCAATGCGGGTATATTCCACTATCAGCATCGCGGGAGAATTGTACGCGAAATCGGCCGACACTCTGATCGTGTCGTAGTAGACGCCGGCCGGGATATCCGGGTAAAGTGATTGTACGATGAAGGTCTTGTCAAGAGTCCCGGAGTTCGAAGTAACCAGAAAGAAATCCGATTCATACGTAAGAGTCGCGACCTTGGGGTCATCCCCTCCTTGATTGAAGACTGTGAAATTGCCAATTGGCGAAAGCTCTTCAATGTCCCGGCAACCGTATGTAGTGAACTTCAGGGTATCTTTGTTCAGGGCCAGGACCGCGGGATCGGCCACGATCCTGAAATGGAAGACGACAGGATAAGGCGAGTTGATCGCCTCCGGCGAACTGACCCAAAGCGTGTCGAAGTACTCATCGCCGACCGTACCGCCCAATACCTTGAACGTAAGGTGCACTGAATCCGGCGCCGTACCACTCATCGGAGAGACGGTGAAAAGCCGGATAGAACTTTCACTCAGAGTGAATGTCATTGAGCCTACACCTGCATTGCGTATGTAGATCGAGCGTGGCGGGGCATTGTCAGGGGCATCAACAATGATATGATTGACTTGTGAGTCTACGGCGATCATTGGAAGGCTCGAGCCAAGAGACAACTTCACAGGAATTCTAACGGGATCGTTGGTGGCGGCGGGGTCACTGACGACGATAGTATCAAAGAAGTCACCTATTCCGAGAGCCGAAATATCGACCGAAACGGTGACCAAAGTGGAATCGATACCGTTGGACGGAGTGACGTTCAACCAGAGACTATTCCAGCTTGTCGACCAATTCAATGTACCACCGCCGATGTTCTTAATTATCATCGTCTGATCCGGGGGATTGGAACCGCCCGTCAATCCGACAAAATTAAACGAAGACTTATTTGTGGAGATGACGGGCGCGGGGGCGGCAACCGTCAGAGTGACCTTCTCATACACTGGCGAATTGTACGCGCCCGCGGACTGCACCGCGATCGAATCGATATATACGCCCGGAGTCAGACCGGTGATATTGACGGAGACTGAGATCGAGCGAGGCGTCGTGCCGGAGGCCGGCGTCTTGATCAACCACGGCGAGTTCTCGACCAACGTGAACGCCAGATGATCACCCGCGCCGTCGCCTGTGGAAGTCACAGTGAAGTTCTGCGCAGCCGGAGTAGATCCGCCGGCAATGGCATTAAAACCGAGAGAATCCACGGACAGACCCAGGGCCGGGGCATACAGTTCAAAACAGTAACCTGACCCTTGGCGGTCCGGGCCGACACCATTGCTGTATGCTTGACCGGGAAGACCGACCCACGAAGGATGATAGTCCGTAAGGCTCTGCCCTACCCAAACCCATGTGCCGCCCTCAAACCAGAGAGCCGAGTCGATACATATCTGCTTGCCGGCCGAGGCCTTATTGCCATTGAACCAGGCCGTGATCGCATACACAGAGTCATTCCATGTCGACGGCATCTGGCGTGTGGCTCGCGTCGGATTTCCTGCTGCCAGAAAACCCAACGAATCGTCATGACCATCGCAAGAGAACTCGTTAAAAGCATATGTAATATCAAAGAATGGCAGGAAATACGTAGATACGTCATCACTGGGGTCACCAGGAGTGCCGCCGTTATCGATCGGACCAATGGAATCAATCGTGGTGCTGTCCCACGTGGCGCCATCAGGTGATGACAACTTGTACCCGTTGGAAACGTTGCATTTCTCCCCTGTGTCATTCTGGAACTTGATGAGGAATCGGATGTTGGCGCCCGCCTGAACTTGAGTCCCGCTGATCAGGCCACTGACACTCTGAAGGGAAACGACGCCCTGCTGTGCCATGGCGACCCCAGTGAGCAGCGCAACCAGCGCAACAGACAGGAAGAGACTCTTCCGTGAAATCCGCATGTGTGTCACTCCGTGGTTTGGGTACTGAAAGAGACCGTTGATCGGTGCATCTTCGCTCTTCGTCCTGAAAGAATCTATATGCAGTGAGTCGGGTCCGGTTATTCGCCCGTCATGACCAGCGCACGGAATTGGCTAACAGCCATGCCGACGCAAGATTTTGGGATCAACTCATAGTCATGAAACTGTCGGCTACGCAGGACCTGCCCCGCCCGGAATCCTCATCGAATGAACACGCGATGTCCCCGAAAACCTCAACATCGCTTATGATTTGTAAGGAAATGCGAACCGTTTCTATGGCATGAATATACGGGCTGTCACACGCGACTGTCAAGCAGAAATGACAAGTGGAAAAGGCGGATAACCGGAATCTAACGGAAATCTGGACCGAGAAGCGCTACTTCTTCTTGCGGCGTGCAGAAGCCGCGGCGACCGCCCGTGGCTTATTCCGAGCAGCCCGTTTCTTGCGGGACCGGGCGATCTCTTTGGCAAAGATCTTTTCGAGAGTGTAGGTAGATGGTTGGAAATCAAGCAGGCAAAGCTCGAACAGCTCATCAACCCGGTCGATGAAGACAAATTTGGTCTTTCGAATGATCTCTCTGGGTAAATCCTTGATATCTTTTTGGTTCTCTTTGGGCAAAGCGATCTCAAAAATGCCGGCCCGATATGCCGCGGATATTTTTTCTTTGATGCCCGCAACCGTTAGGACTCTCCCCCGAAGAGTGACTTCACCCGTCATGGCGATATCATTTCGGATCGGCCGCTCCGACATGACCGAGGCGATCACCAGACAGACCGTCACGCCCGCGGACGGGCCATCCTTGGGAATCGCGCCCGACGGGAAGTGAATATGAATATCGTACTCATTGAAATCGTTGGTATCGATACCGAGGATATCGGCCTTTGAGCGGACATAGGAGTGAGCGGCCTGAATTGACTCGCGCATAACATCACCGAGCGAACCCGTAGTAATGATCTGCCCCTCCCCTTTCATCTTGAGGCCCTCGATAAACATCAACTCACCACCCGCTCCCGTCCAGGCAAGTCCCGCCGCGGTGCCGATCTCAGGTTCCTTCTCCGCCTTCTCAGGAATGAAAATGGGCGTACCGAGATAGGTCTCAAGATTCTTCTCGTTGATTACCCAGGTCTGTTTACTCTTCTCCGCTTTCTCCAGCGCGATCTTGCGGCAGATCTTTTCGATTTGTTGGGAGAACACGAGGAGGCCGGCCTCCTGCGTGTAACTTGAGATCAAGCGACCTAGAGTCTTCTCATTCATGCGGACC
>JAYRFH010000131.1:0-18869 GCA_041908405.1 Candidatus Zixiibacteriota bacterium | reverse complement strand
TTGTGCACAGCCTGATCAAAGCTAATCAGTTTGATTCCGAAAACTGTCAACGCGTCGTCATTCTCACAAATTGTTTCGTGACGCAGTCCTTCAATCAACGCCCGCGCCGGCCCCACAGGTACGGGGGTGACCAAACCTACCCAGTAGGAGGAGAGGCGCGGCGTCAAAACAGGCACTTCGATCAACCATCGCTTCAAGCGAAGCGCTTCCGCGACGCGAAGCATCATGTCCCGGTAAGTCAACACTTCCGGGCCGCCGATGTCAAATATTCGGTCAGATGAGTCCGGGCGATCAAGCGCGTCAACCAGATAGTTCAGGACATCGTCAATACTGATCGGTTGGGTACGCGTCACCACCCAGCGAGGGCAGATCATCACTGGCAGACGGTTCGCCAAATGGTGAATCATCTCAAAAGAGAAGGAGCCGGCACCCACGATGACCGCGGCACGGAACTCGGTTACCGGTACTCCGGATTCACGAAGTTTATCGCCCACTTCATGCCGGCTTCGCAGGTGCAAAGACTGCTCAACGTGCCGCTGGCCCAGTCCACCCAGATAGATGATCCTCTTGACCCCCGCTTCGCTCGCGGCATCGCCGAGATTGCGCGCCGCGATTCGGTCAAGCTCCGCGAAATCATCACGAGAATTGGCCATGGAATGTACGAGGTAGTAGATTACCTCTGTATCCCGGACTGCATCACTTAAATCGGCGGGATTAAGTACGTCCCCTTTCAGCACGCGAACAGCGCCGAACCATGGTTTATCGGCGAGCTTCGCAGGGTCACGCGCCAGACAGGTAACACGGTGACCCGCCGTGACCAATCGAGGGACCAATCGTGAGCCGACATATCCGGTTGCGCCAATAACTAGTACATTCTTCATAACGTACCGCTTGGAACCCTGAGCACTGAGACCCGGTTCCCTGAATTGAAGCGACGTAGGTCGCGTCATTCGGGCAAATAATATTACGTGAGGATAGTAATGTCGACCGCAATGCATACGCAGAGTATTGGACGGCCTCTTTCGGGCAAGATCGGAGGATTAGCCGTATGGTTGTTACTCTCCTTTATAGTCGCTTCGTTTGGAGCGCTATTTCAGACGGGAGAGTGGTACCTGACAATCGTGAAACCAAGTTGGACACCGCCGGGGTGGATCTTTGGTCCCGTCTGGACACTGCTGTATATCGCCATGGCGATAGCCGCCTGGTTGGTCTGGCTTAAGGGAGGTTGGAAGGCCAATCGAACAGCGCTGTCGCTTTACGTTGTCCAACTCGTATTCAACGCCGCCTGGTCATGGCTCTTTTTCGGTGTGCATACGATAGGAGGGGCGCTTGTGGACATTGCTATCCTCTGGCTGTTGATCCTGGCCACGCTGATCCTGTTCTGGCGTCAACGACCTGCTGCCGGACTGCTGCTCATGCCATACGCGCTGTGGGTTGGGTTCGCGACGGCGCTGAATCTCCAGATATGGAGACTTAACTAAACCTGGGTCTGAGCACCATAATAATAGATAAGCCCGGCAGGTGAACTAATCGCCATGCCGGGCCCGGTTAGCACTCGATAACTCGCCTTTCGAGTGCATCCCCTCTCACTCCCGACGCAATTTCTTACCGCCATTTCCTCGTCACAGTCAGACTTCACACCTCCCGGTCGCAACTGGCCGCGCCGGAAGGTGTCTGCTTGAAAGTTGATGACTGACTGTGGCCGCAAACCTTGGCAATCGGGAGGCGCTGCCAGCCGAGGAGTGTAATACAAACGGTGTGCCGGAACCCGGAGAGGACCGAGCGTGTCGTAACTAATTGGGGAACATAGGGGAATAACCGACCGCGTACGGCCGACTGATGGGACCTGGATGTTTTTTACCTCAAACGGGGCTTTTGGCCGAGGTAATCCTACTCCCACTGAAGGTTGTGGTCGATGACGTACTTGCGGAGATTCGACTTGTCGCACTTCAAAAGATACGCTGCCGACGAAAAATTCCCGCCTGTCTGTCTAAGTGTTGTGACAACCAACGCACACTTGTACGCTTCGACCTTGCCGGCCAAAGACGTTGGATCCACCGAATCGGGTAATGGCTCTGCTTTGATCTTCAGATACGATTCAACCTCGGAAGCTCCGACGACATCTGAATAGGACAGGGTCAAAATGGAGTAGATCGCTTCCATCAATTCCCGGACATTCCCGGGCCAGTCATAGGCTATCAACCGCTCCATCGCCTGCTGGTCGAAAAACATGGGAAGGCGCTTGTTGTCATTAATGTACGTACTCACAAAGTGATCAACCAGCTGCGGAATATCTTCCTTACGTTCACACAGCGGCGGCAAAGTGATCTTGATCCCCTTGAGTCTAAAATAGAGGTCTTCTCGGAAAGTCCCCTTCTTGACCATCTCCTCCAGATCTTTGTTGGTCGCACATAGTACTCTCGCGTTAGTAAACCTGGACGGCGCTTCACCTATCCGGTTGAATTCCCCGGATTGGAGGACACGCAGAAGTTTGGCCTGAGTCGTGATATCGAGGTCGCCTATTTCGTCGAGAAAGATCGTTCCTTCATTGGCGAATTCAAAGAGTCCAACACGGTCCGCCACGGCTCCAGTGAATGCCCCTCTGATATGACCGAATAATTCTGATTCGACCAGATCGGCGGACTTGTGGTTGCAATGCAGGACCTTGAACTGCTTGTCCCGGCGGGGGCTCAACTGGTGAAGCGCGATCGCTACCACTTCCTTGCCGGTGCCCGATGCCCCTCGGATCATGACTTTGTTGTCCTGTGGAGCGATCTTTTCTATTTCCCGAATTATCTGGAGAATCGCTTGTGATCGGCCGACCAGACCATACTGCGACCCTCCCGGTCGCGCGTCTACTCTGCCTGTGCTCCTCTGTTTGTATGCTTCCACCGCGTTTCGCACGCTCCGCACCAGCTTGACCGCCGACTGCCCTTTATCGATATAGTCGAACGGTTTTTCGGCACGATCAATACGTTGTTCCTCATAATCACCGGGAAAGCCGGTATGGAAGATCACCATTATCTTTGGAAGTATCTCCCGTACTTTCTGGGCCGCTACGATCCCATCCATCCCTTCCATCTTGATATCCATCACGACCACGGCGATGTCCGCATTTGACTGCGCGTGGGCAATTGATTCCGCTCCGGAGGAAGCGCTCAGTAATTGGTAATCATCCTCAAAGAGGGCTACGAGTGACTCCAGCACGCGCGGATTGTCATCAACGAGCATGATTTTGGCGAGCATAGATCTGTTCTATTCGGTTGAGGTTGCCTGGATTAGTGCGGAAGAGGAGTTAGCTAGTGGCGGTTTTCAGCCTCACTTCAAACGTCGTCCCCATTCCTGGTTCACTGCTCACAGATATTTGGCCATCGTACATTTCGATTATCTTCTTCGATGTAGAAAGTCCCAGACCGGTACCTTTGTGCGGTTTGGTCGAGAAAAAGGTATCAAAGACTCTGGGGAGATCGTCCGGCGAGATTCCGATCCCGTTGTCCGCGATCGTGACTACTGCCACATCGCCAGACAACTTCCACGTAACTAATATAGTCGGACTTGTCCGGTTTGTCAAGGCATCGAGGCTGTTGAGGATAAGGTTTGACCAGACCATCCCAAGTTGTGTCTCGTTGCAGGCTACCAGTATTCCTTCCGGCCCGTCCGTAGAGACCTGAATGGCGAGCTGGTCCAGAAGGGGGCGGTTTGCCGCTATTGCTTTTCTAAGCGAATTGGCCAGATCGACTGACTGCACCTGCTTCTCTGAATCGAGCTTAGTGTACTGCGATATCAAATGCGTTATGGCTATCGCCCGCGAGATGGAGCTGCCGACATGCTGAAGATGATTCTGCGCTTTGTCTGCTTGAATATCTCCGTCATCGAGCATCCTGTTCAATTTGAGCAGGGAGCTGTCGGCCGGGAAGAGCGCATTCCGGATCTCATGGGCGAATCCGCCGGCTATATCCTTCGCCTGACGGTATTTCTCCTGCGCGATGATGGTCTGTTGCGCCTCTTTGAGAGCAATGTGCGTTCGCTCTAGTTCTTCTTTCTGATGGGCGATGGTTGATAGGTTCTGCTTGGTCTTGCGCCGATAGTAGTTGCTGACAACCGCCCCGGCAAGGGCGGCAAATAAAGTCACCAGGATGTAGAGCTGGTTGTTGCGATAGAAGATGGCGACCATCGTGGTCCAGGGGCGTAGGCGGATCTTGATCACATGCATGTTGCCACTATGACTGGCCACGACAAGTCGAGATACGTTTCCCTCGCTGTCGCGCTCCGCGACCTCAGCGTAGTCGAACTTTGGCAAGTTCAGCAACTTATTGAAACGGTTATCAAAGATCCCTGCGGACTCTCCCGGTTCGTCGCATAGAAAAACACTGCTGTTGCCAACAAAACTATCAATTGTCGCGATAAAGTACGGTACTTTGCCTCCGGTATATATTGCCAGTTCCCGCAGAGAGGAATCGAGAACATGTATGCAGTTGTCGCGCGATCTGACATACACATTCTCACGACCATTCCCCTGCCAGTTACCCAACAAGAGAATGGATCCCGGAACTGTGTCAATGAATTGGGCACGCAGTTGTCCGGCAGCATTGATCCTTGATACATGGGTCATAGGTATAAGGTTGGTGTCAATCGGTTCATGTGTACCGAGCGGCAGGTCATGCGCGAGGTAATAGGCGGAATCGCGCCTACTCTTGACCAGTCTGGTTGCATAGGGATAGCTGGCACCAAGGTGGTAATAGAGGATCTTGCCTTCCGTATTAACCCTGACCAGGTACGAAAAATTGTCACTGAATACGGAATCTCGTGCCCCGTGTGCAGGGCTGCCAGTACCAAACAGCATACCGGCACCGAGTGAGTCTTCGCAGGCACTGATATCAACAACCGGTGAAGCTACCGGTAGTGTCCATTCAACTTTGAATGGGTTAGACTGGACAGACACCAGGAGTCGTGGCCGGAGGTCCCGTTCGCTGTTGAGGTAGAAAATTGCCTCGCGACGACCATCCTTATCATAGTCCACGGACACTACGTGAAAGAAGTCGCCCTTCCAGACGCTATCCCCATTGACGTCCAGTCCGGTTGCAACAAAGATCCGTTCGAGAGAGTCTGTCGCCAGCGACCATCGGACGACAAAGGCGGAATCCTTCCAGAAGCCGGAGACAATCAATGCCGTGTCATTGAGCTGCGAATCGATGATGACCGCCTGATCCGATATGGATATGCGAGGTATTGGCTTTTCACCGAGGATTAACCGGCGATCAACAGAGGCCCACAGCAAGCGACTGGGATGGGGGTCAACGTCGTTGGGATTTTGAGCGTACACGATCGAACCATCGCTTTCGCCCTGCCTCCCTTCACGAACTACTCTCATTGAGTGGTGCACTGGGGTTGCTCCCTCGTGGACCGACCACTGAGTCTCTACCACACCGGAAAATGGCAAGTAGCTGGTGTCCGGCTCAACACTGAATTCAATGTGCTTCACGCCATTGTCGCAGGATAGACCGGCAAGCAGTGACAGGCCAATAGCCAAGACGGCCAGGATCGGCAAAGTGTGTTTGGACAAGAAATTCTCCCAGGACGAGGCGAGTCGTCTCGGGGTAATATACTAAGGAGACAGAAAAATGGCAGGAAAATTCTACTGGATTATCTACCCCCCAGTCTACAGCAGGTTTTTCCCCCTCATCCAGTCATCGTTGAAATAGGTGCTGAGGTAACGGGAGGCGCCATCCGGGAAAATGGTCACGATCCGGGCTCCTTCTGGCAATCTCTGTGCAAGATTCAGCACCGCCCAGATCGCCGCGCCGCTCGAACCGCCGACCAAGAGTCCCTCATCGCGGGCCACTTGACGGGCGAGGGTGATCGCGTTCTTGTCAGAGACCTGCACTATGTCATCGACCACGCTGAAATCGGCACAACCGACAATGAACTCATCCCCCAAACCTTCCATCAGGTAGGGCGCCGGCTTTACCATGCGCTTGGTGCGGAAATACTCGGTGTAGACCGAGCCCTCGATGTCAACCGCCAGAGTCTTGATCTTGGGGTCTTTCTCCTTGAGGAACTTGCCGATCCCGCCCATTGTCCCGCCAGTCCCCATTCCGGCCACCAGATAGTCGATCTTACCTTCCATCTGCTCCCAAATCTCCGGGCCGGTCGTGTGATAGTGCGCTTCGTTATTCTCGCGATTGTTATGCTGATCCGGGAAATAGCAATGGTTGAGTTCCTTGGCGAGCCGGGGTGTAATGTTGTTGTATGAATCCGGATGTTCCGGTGGGAGCGAGGTATCCGCCTTGACCACATCGACGCCCAGAGCAAGTAGTTGGCTCAACTTCTCTTTGGCGATCGTATCCCGCACCACAACCTTGAGTTTATATCCGCGCTGGATCGCGACCAACGCGAGTCCCATCGCCATATTGCCGGAAGAGTTTTCAATGATCGTATCTCCCAGCTTGATCCGGCCATCTTTTTCGGCCTTCAGGATCATATGTCTGGCGACACGGTCCTTGATGGATCCAGATGGATTCAGAAACTCAAGTTTGGCGTAGACTGCGGGCTTCAGTCCGGCAGTGATATGGTTAAGTCTGACCAGAGGAGTATTTCCAATGGCGTCCAAGATACTTTCAAACCGATGTAGCCTTGACATTCAGTCTCCTCGATTGCCGGCCGATGATTGCGTCACACGCCCCTGCTTGAGCGCATGTATCGGCCAATTGAACAGTGGGGGGAGAGACTTGTCAAGGTTAAGACAGGAGCATTCTATCTCTCGGTAATTCAGCAGGTTGTGAAGCCAGGTACAGGATTCCAGAACGCATCGTGAAATGGCGACAAAAGAAAACCGGCGACAGATATCTCTCTATCGCCGGCTGACGCAAACGATCGCTCTTCTACTTGAGCATCACCATCTTTTTGGTCTGTACCACGCCATCGGCGCTGAGGCGATACAGGTAGACACCGGTCGCGACGAGGTTGCCGGTCTCGTCTGACCCATCCCAGACCACCGAGTGCGATCCGGCGGCCCGGTTTTCATGCAGGAGTGAGCGGACCTTCTGCCCCCGGATATTGAATATCTCTATGTCAACCTCTGCCCGTCGGGCCAGGCTGAACGCAATGGTCGTCGATGGGTTGAACGGGTTCGGGTAATTCTGGGCGAGCGTAAAATCAGATGGACGGATCAAATCGTCAGCCACATCGGTCGGCACACCCGGAGAACCCTTGGCGATATAGCACCCTGAGGTGTTCAGAGTGGTCGAGCCAAAGGTGACGGTTGTCGGATTTGATGCCAGGTGGTACCCGCCGACATACAGCGCATCCCCTGCCGTATTGAAGATGAGACGTTTGGGGTCACTGAGTCCGAGCCCGGTCGGTTTCAGGCGTGACTGATACTGCCCACTCGTATTGATACAGACCAGCATTGTGCCCATTTGCGTCGACGGAACATGGTCTGATCCGGCAAAATTGACTGTTCCGCCTGGGGCCATTGCCACCCAGATATTATTGTCAGGGTCGCACACGACCTGGCGCGAGAAATTCTGGTTGGTGGAAGTCCCATTCAGCGCCCACTCATAGGTTCCGGTCGGTGAGTACCTTGCCAGATAGACCGCGGACAGAGCATTGGAGTTCGTCAGCGTATCATTCTGTATCCCGATCTTCGAGTAGTAATCTCCAAACACGTAGACATTCCCTGCCTGATCGGTGGTTAGCGAATTCGCGAGGTCGCTTCCTGCGGCGCGGGAGCCAAATTGACGGGCCCAGAGAACGGTTCCGCTCGTGTTGTACTTCACGACAAAACAATCCAGGTCAGAGGTCGACGGCGTGGTCAGTGTGATACCGCCGAAGTTCACAGTTCCGCCAAAGGTCCCACACGCGAGGATATTGCCATCTTTGTCGATTGCGACATCATAGAACAACTGCTGAGCGCCGAGACCGGTCGGAATCGTGCGGGTCCAGATCGTGTCGCAGTTCATATTGAGTTTGGCGATCATGGTGGCATTCACCATCGCCATGAAGCCGAGCGGGCTGTAGTCAAGACCGCCCACGTAGATGGCGATCCGTTGTACCGTTTTGGCTATTGTGCAGGTGCCGTTCGCGTCGAATTTGGCCACACAACACCCGAAGATCAAAGACGTGACATTCTGGCCATCGAGACTGAAATTTGGCGAGCCGAAGTATATCTGAGCGTACAGATTCCCCGCGCTGTCGGTGACCATATCAATTATTTGGTCGGCATTGGCGGTGCCGTACGTTTTTGCCCACTGGATGGCACCGGTCGAATTGGTCTTGGCCAGGAAAATGTCACTTCCTCCCAGACTGCTCAGGTTGGCGGAGCCGACAACCGATGGGTCGGCGATCGCTCCCCCGAAAAAGACGTTTCCGGTCTTGTCGACGCCGATACCATAGGTGGTGATACCGCCGAAGATCGGCGTACCGGTGAGGCGGCCATCGGCGACCCAATCCCAAGTCGGGACCTGAGCGTTAACACGGTCACCTGACAATACTCCAAAACAGAGTAGTGCGATGGCCAGCAGGCAGGCGCGCGAATGGGCGCGTGTCATGAGCGATGCGATCATACAGACCCTCCAGGGGATTGAGACTTTGTCCGAGAAATAGTAAAGATATGATAATATAGACTAAATTAGCCCATTGTCAAAGCATAAGTGTACCCGGCAACGGATCTCTCCGCGGCCGGGCTAGTTTCCCCCCTCATTCGTCAGTTTCGTCCTCAGCGGGCGGGTTGTTCTTCCGCTGGAGCACACGCGCGCGGTGCGCGTACACTTTCGCCGGAATCTCTTTGCCAATTGAAATCAACGAATGTGCCAGCCATTTCAAGTAATTTGGATCCTGGGGATCCAGTTTCACCAACCGCTTGGTCGGCTCGATCGCTTCCTGGTGGCGTCCCAGAGCGCCAAGCGCCTGCGCCAGCACGCACAGATTCCACTCCTCATTATCCCGCGAGATCGCCAAGGCACGGCGGGCTACCATCAGCGCGCGTTCCGGCTCGCCGATTAACAGGTACCATCCAGCGAGATTCGACAGTGCGTGAGCGTCGCTCGAGTTCGTCTCAGCGAGCGACTCCGCCTTTTCGAACCGCGCAGCGGTTCCTTCGCCGAAGAGAAAATCCAGCCGCAAGCGGGTCAGCTTACCGCGCACCCGTGTCAACAAGCGGCCAAGCATGTTGTAGCCGACCGCCTTGGCGCCGATGCCGTCATACCAGTCCTCCCGGTTGGCATAGACCAGTTCGGCCGAGCCCGTGCCGGCCAGCAAATGCTCGAGCTCAAGGTGCTGCGTGAACTTGGCAATCAGGGCACGGCACAGGTAGTCATCCCGCTGAGCTTCCCACTTGTGGCGACGCACGAACGTCTGCCCACCGATCAGCTGGAGAGCTTCCTCGACCGAGCTCGTCAGGCGGAGTCCGGCCTGCACTGCCTCGGGAAATTCTTCCCCAAGCAGGTAGTGACGGACTGTCGGCCAGGTCACCTGACCGATCCGCACCCCGTGCGGCGACTCATTGACGAATGCTCCATAGATATTGTGAGTCTGATCGAAATAGATCGTTTTCCGCTCACCAGCGTTCATCACACTAACTCCTTTACCGGCCGTGAACACGAGTGTGCCGCCGCCGCGTTGTCGTTTGACTGCCCCGATGATCTTCCGGTATGCGCGGCGTTTACCCGAGAGACGGATATACGTCGGCGACTACCGTCCAGACCACTGGACAGACTGTTTCATTCACTGCGTGTGAGTTTGCTGGTATTAGGAATCACCCAGTGTCACGGCTGAATGAGAGGAGACTTTGAAAGTTCCGAAGCCCCGGGCGAGCGCCAGGACCATGCCATCCAAACCAGCAACCTCAGTTTAGTAGGGTGCTACTTTGCCTTGTCACGACACTACCTTTCTGCCGATCACTCGGCGATTAAGAGACAAAAAATGGCGTGCCCACGATGGACCACGCCTGCGTTTTCGCTATGTAACAGACTCCCCGACCCGTTGTCAAGTGGAAAGTGCCTACGGCGGTCCATGTAAGGCGTTGGTGGAAATAATACGGCCCGGCGGCGGAAATGTTTCCACCACCGGGCATGGTTACTAAACGTCTTAGAAAAGGGACGTTTGGCTACTTGATAAGTAGCATCTTCTTCGTTTCGACAAATTCCCCTGCAGTAAGGCGGTACATGTAGACGCCGCTGGCATATTGGCTGGCATCCCATCGCACCGTGTGAGTTCCGGCTGATTGGTCGGTATTGACCAGGGTCGTTACTCGCTGACCGGTCAGGTTGTAGACTCCCAATGTCACATGTGCAGCAGTTGAAAGGCTATAACTGATCTCGGTCGTCGGGTTGAACGGGTTCGGGTAGTTCTGGGAGAGCGAGATCTTGTCGGGTAGATTGGAGAACCCCGGACCAAACGTAGCATAGACAGTCTTGAAGTCACGGGTTGAACCCTCTGCTGAGACAATCTCGAAGGGATCCGAGAAACTGAACGCCTGTGTTACACCAGCACCTATGGTCGCCTTTCCTTGAAGATCAATTGCCAGAACAGTCAACTCTGCGCCTGATCGCTCGGTTATAATGTCAATCTCATCGTCCAAGTGACTGATAACTCCACCAGTCGTTCTGACCTTCACAAGAACGCCAAGAAGGGGTTCGGAAGTCGACAGATTTAGTGTCTCACCTTCTGCCTTTTCGGAAACAGAAAGCTCCATATCAACTAGTTGAGTCTCCTGAACCTGAACTCCAGACCCGCAGGAAGGCAAAGTCGGTTTCGGAGTAACTGTCAGGAACGAGATCAACAGCGACAAGTCCGAAAGGTCCGGAGTCGCCGCTACTGAACGGTTGATGTTGGCTTCAGCCGGGCACGGAAGCGTCGGCTTCGGAGTAACTGTCAGGAACGAGATCAACAGCGAGAGGTCCGAAAGGTCAGGTGTCTCAGAGATGCTCTTATTTACATTGCCTGTGGTGCCGATGCAGCAACTCACCACACATTCACCACATCCCTCTCCCATAGGATCCGGGTTGTAGCCCGCGTCATCAAAGTATGTGTACGGCGGCACGTCAGCACACGCCCAAAGATGGAAGCTCCCAGGTGCTACTATCGGGTTAGGATCGGTGGCGTTCATCTTGATTGTGTCGCAGTTTCGCACGTAACCGCATTCCAGTTCTCCTCCTGCTTTGCGCCTGACGAATGCCTGTATCCATTCACCCTTCAGGAAAGTAGTTGGTGCTTGAGCCAGCATTTCACCTGAGCCATCCTCATGTCGGCGCATCAGACTCATTACCTTAGGAGCCTCTGCATCCGACGCCTGCAAAACAAAATAGTAGGACTCGCGATATATCGGATCAGGATTCACACCTGGCTGTACCTGTAGGTAGAAGCCAAAACCAGCCTCATGATGTTGCTGGTTGACCCAAACGCTATACAAGCCAGTGCTTGCCAGAAAACCCTCTCTCTTTAGGCTTGAATGACAACTCCCTGGAATTGTGCTTCGAAATTCAAGTGCACCTGAACCGGAATGAGTCGGGCTGCTCACGAGAGTTTGCAATGAGGGCAGGTCCTGTAGCCACCGCCCGGTCCAACCGCCTCCGTCCTCAAAATCATCGCAGAACGGATCGGAATCGGGAACGTAGCTTACATCATCGAAATATGTGTAAGGCGGGACATCGCTGCATGCCCAAAGATGATATTCTCCGGGTTCGGTAATCGGATTTGGATCTGTGGCGGTCATTAAAAACGTTGTTCCGTCCCTGACATATCCACATTCAATTACTCCACCCGCTTTGCGGTAGACAAATATCTGTATCCACTCATCCTTAAGGAATGTGGTCGGCATCTGTGCCAGCATTTCGCCTGAACCATTCTCGTGTCGGCGCATAAGGCTCATCACCTGTGGCGCTGAGCCGTTGGCCGCCTGAAGTACAAAGAAGTACGATTCTCGGAAAATCGGATCTGGATTCACACCAGGCTGTACTTGGACATAGATTCCAAATCCAGCTTCGTGGTGTCTCTGGTTCGCCCACGCGCTATAAAATCCAGTTGCCGCTTCGAAAGCGACTCGATACCGACTTGAGTGACAGCTACCGGGAATTGTGCTCCTGAACTCAAGTGCACCGCTCCCTGCGTGGACTGGTGACGAGACAAGTGTCTGCAGCGACGGTAGGTCCTGTCCCCACCGACCTTCCCACCCATTGGAGTCTTCGAAGTCCTCAAAAAAAGCCTGGATTATGGTCGTCGGATCTTGATCATATTCGATGACATAAGCAGAAGTGTTTGTTGGCAACCCTGGTGTGTCGTTCCAATAACCAGAGTTCACACCACTTGTCCAGAGCTCCAAGTAGTCTTCTCCGGCGTTGGAATTGCTCGGTTCGCCCGGTGCCCAGTGGGTGTAACTGAATGGACTACCGTTCTCCCATACCCAAACTCCCTCCAATGTCTCGTCTGTACCGCCAATGTAAACTGCATTTGAAACACCATTTGCCAGGTTAAGCACGAACGAGTTTTCGACAGAATCCTGAATTGTCGCGAGATAGCCTCCATTGGATAATGCTACTTCTCGACTAGCTTTCCAAGACTGAAATGTCTCTCGTTCCACTAATCGATACCAATGCCCAGTGTGAGCGGAGTACTGCGACTGAGCTGCTACTGATAGTGAGAATAACAGGAGCAAGCAGATTTGCGTGGCCATCGCTGTGACCAGCTGCTGTCGTTTCCAATACAACATGAATCCTCCTCTGAGTACTGCTAGATTTGTCGATGTGCGGATCAAGTCCGCTAAGGCACCATATGATAGTAATAGCCGCAACTTGGGGGATTTGCCGGAGACAGCTTGGATGAATCCGAAGTGAGTACTTGCAATGACGCAATTTCATATCTCGGCAACTGATCGCAGACGAGTTCACCTGCTGATATCAGGGTCTATCTGGTTCGCACCGGCATTTTTTCTGTGAGGAAAAGGAAATTTCGAGGCAGAAATAATACGGCCCGGCGGCGGAAATGTTTCCACCACCGGGCATGGTTGGCACTCGATAACTCGCCTTTCGAGTGCGTCCCCTCACGCTCCCGACAGTGCCTAGGAACAAGCGATCGCTGTCGTCAGCAATGATCCGTTTGTCGTTTCCCGGAGACCGTATCTATGTGAACTCTCTTGAATACCGGTTCATACTGGCCGCCCTAAGCTGCCTGATAAACCTGATTAGGCGCACCGCACAGGTTCTGCCGGAATGCGAATGCGATTATTATAGAAAATGAGGTGGCAAGCCGGGCGAAACCGGCTCATCAGGGGGTGTGTATGGCAGATTTTCTGAGTTCTCCCTCTGAGACCCAACCCGAATCCCGCCAGTACATGACCGAGTCAACATAGTCATCCAGAACGAGATCGGACAGGGATTCACCGCGCGCAGTCAGTTCTCTACGAGCCTGATTAAAGCAGTCGTTAGGCATCACTCTATCAACCCGGTAAGTGCGGTCGACATAATAGAGCAAGTCCGCGCTGACCCCCTTCCACGGACCCTCGGCGATTACCGCCACAAGGAAGGCTGAATCTGTTGTGTGGATACCCTCTGGCGAGGGCTGATTATACGGCAACGGCGAAAGCTTCCGGCCAATATCGGTATACCAGAACGCGAGATACGCGACCTGATTCCCATGCTCGATCCAGCTCAGATCCAGACTACTGTCATGGTAGGGCGGAGAGCACCCGCGCGCGCCGCTGGGCTCGATTGCCAGCAGTGATGCCCGATCAAGCCGGTTGTTATAACAGAGCGCGAGCAGTTCCTCTTTGCCATCCTGATCATGGTCAGTGACCACGATCGGCCAACAGCAACCGGCGTTAATGTACCACCCCAGCGAATCACCGTTTGCGCTCCAGAATCGCATATGCGATCGTGCGGGATTACTCACAAAAACATTGGTGACGATCGTGACCTGCCCGTCGACATGAAAGACAGTTAGATGTTCGCTGTCATACTGCACCCCCGAGGTATCTTTCGGGTACTGCCCCGGAACCACGCAGTCATTCACGAACAGTGTATCACCTTCCGAACCAAAGCAGTAGAGCTTGTTTCTCTCGGGACACGTTGACTTTGCGTTGATCATGAACAGTACTTCATTGCGTGTGTCGTGGTTAAGATCGCCGACCACCACCAAACTCGCCTGGCCGGCACTATCCGCTATCGGGCAGATCGGAGTAATGCTCCAAAGCGAATCACCGGCCGCGTTGCGCACAGTGATAGCCCCAGCTTGCATGTGCACGGCAATGGTCGACGGATTATCGTCAAACCACGGCATCCATCGGGATGGTGCTATCAGCACGAAGAGAAAGACCATGAACGCGATGAGCAGGGGGATCTCTATCACCTTCTGTCGCACCGCACCAAGAATTCTGCGCGACAGGTAGACCGGATAGCTGACCGGCCGGCGATCAATCAATCTTGGGTTACCTAATGCTTCCGATAGGGACGAGACCCCAACCAGTTCAAGACTCTTGCCGGGATAGTCGGACATCAACTCAGCAAGATATTGCTGAGCCTCAGTGAAATGTTCCCGCGGCACGGCAAGACAGGTAACTCGGGAAAAATACGCACGTTCGATCTTGAGTTTGAGGCCCACGAGACTGATCGTTTCAATTCTTCCGTCAGGGTTCAGCGCCCCGGTGAACGAAACACTTGAAGGGATACTGAACGTATCATACATCGCGGCCAATCGAGTCAACAGCGCTACCGCCGCCACGGCGAAGGCCGCGCCCAGTGAATCCCCCGTGAATCGCGCGCCCGTCGAATTGATGGCGAATTTTATCTGAAAATACTGCCCGGAGGATAAACCATGCTCGCGTTCCAACAGATTTCTCGCCGCGGCGACCGAATCTCTCGCCTGTCCAAGAAACGGATCTTCAGGTTGCTCCAATGGATTGACTACCAGTATATCATCCGCAGTCGCCTTCGGCAGAATCAGTCCGGTTGCTCGCAGTTGAAGAAGTCGGCTGCGAGACGCGAATTTTAGTTCGGGATGATCCTCGACAAAAAAGCAATCGACGGCGACAGAATTATCCGCCAAGTCCTCTGGCCGATTAGGGAGCCGTACAGGCGCATCGGTCGGGTTCGATGACAGATGTCTGAAACTCTCGATTTCGGCTGCGCAGTCATATGACGCTCTGTTTCCTTCAGCGAGGAGAACCATTTCCGCGATAACTTTCAGCTCGCGGGGAAGAAAACTCTCTTCTGTCAGGTGAGACGACAGAGCGGCGAGCGAAGGGAGAAACTCTCTGAGATAGACTTCGGGTGAGACTATTGTCCCGCGTAACGATGCCAGGAATGTCACGCCAAATAGCAGCTTCGTATCCGGAGCGAGTGAGTGACTCGCCAGCGCTTTTCGAACCTGACTGGCTTCTGACTCAATATCGAAGGGACCGGACATCTGTCAGTCTTTCCTCCCCATTCCGCTCATTGGTAGAGATACAGCTCGATAGCGCCGGAGTCCTGCACGCCATCAATACTTGTTGCTCGTGTTAAGGCTGGATGAAGCACCTGGAGGCGTGTGCTGTCCCGCTCGCAGACCGCCAGACGGAGAGGTGAATCCTGACTCACTCCCCGCAACTCCATTATCTGGATATCCAGTCGACGATACTGGCCTTCCGAATGGTACGTGATCTTAAGGATGTCCCCATCGGACGACTCGATCATCTCCGGCTTTCCCGGCTCGAACTGAACCAGCGGGGCGAGATGGAAAGTCGCGGTCGGGAGCCGAATTTCTGCCGTCAGTTGGTCATCCGATGGCCACTCGATCTTGCCAAGATTCACGCGGCCGGTATCATCGGTGACGAAACCTTGTTTCATCATGAACGGAAAGACCAGCGCGTGACGGCAGATCTCCGGATGTTCCGACAGTAGATAGAGCCATGCATCGCCAGTCTTATGATCCTTCACGACCTTCATCAGTATCTGCTGATCGGCGGAGACCATGGTCAGCGAGAAACGGACTTCTTCATTCTCCGCGCCTTTGGCCGCCAGACGGAACGCCATGCCCGAGTCCTGTTGGCGGTCCTGCCAAGGCTCAAATGTATATACCCTTGACCTCTCAGACTGTGCTTGCTGACTGACTGTCGATGCGTAGGCGATAAAGTCTGCCCTCCGACGGGTGGCTTGCGCTCTACAGACCGAACAGGTTCGCAGATGTTCGCCTATCCAGGCCAGCGCCCCCTGGTCGGAGCCCAGAAGATAGAGGTCCAACTGAACATGATTTGGACAGTCAGGAGACTGTGTACTCATAGCTCCGTGCTGCCTTTCCCACCCTGATGTCTGATCCCAGTTGTGCTCATAATTCCTTTGCTACACCATGGTATAGGCGAATTCACGCGAATTTGCCGGAATCTCATTCCACTTTTCCAAGTATCTCGGCGAAAAGGCGCTTGGCCTTGGTCATCAAATCGTCAAACCAGCGGTGATCCCGCCGATAGCTTTTTTCGGTTACTTCGGGCAGAAACCGTTGGAGATATATCCAATGTTTGTCGCGATCGCAGTATTCTGTCAGGTCATCTATCAATAGATAGACGGCGGAGGTATACGACGCCAGGTACCCATTCAATTTGGCGAGACCCTGCATGCGCGAAAGTTCAAGATCGCATTGGTGCTTAACTTTTGCGGCCGCATCCGAACGCTGAAGCTTTTCGAGCGGCGAGTCCGACTGACGCGCCAGGGCGTCGATAATCTCCTTTTCAGCCTGCTCCTTGTCCATAGCATGCGTCAACGCGACAAGTTGGGCGAAATCGATGAAGGCCTGATGGTCTTTCTGGCCTGTGATCCGCTCCAACAGAGCGAATAGGAGTTCGCACTTTCCCTTGGCGTCCCGGCTAAGCTGATAGAGTAGGCTCAAGATCTCAGAATCGCTCCAAGGGAGTTCTCCTTCGCGAAGGTCAGTCTGGCTGGAAAGCGCTGTCCACGTGAGTTTCTTCCCTTCGTAGTAACAGAAGAATCGAGGATCTTTGCGCACTATCTGACGCAAATGATGTCGCAATCTCCTCGGCGCGGGATTCAGTGCCGCGCATCTGCGGTACAGCGCATGATACATCAGCCTTCCGACGAGAGGCGGAAAATAGAGAAAGAGCTGCTCATCCGAATCCGCGGCATGACCCGCAAGCGAGACGCGAAGTGCAGACGGGGAAGTTTTGCCCCCCATGAAGGAAGCTGCCAGCGACATGACCATAGGGTTAAACGAAGTTCCCTCGGACTGGGCAACCTGATCGATCCAGCGATGATGATAAGCCGACCGTCGGCAGACGCCCGCAATCAGATCGACAAGAGCGGTCTCATCGGACCGCGATTCTTCCCCAGACAGATAGCGCCTGAGAAGGGAATAGATCCTTTGGAGGTCATCAAAGATCATCTATGAATGTCTAACGGCTATCAATGACAGGGTTTGTCAATCGGGAATAGAACGTACGCAGTATAGGTACTGATAGCCATTTTGCCAAGGGGTTCAGTTTAGTAGCGAGCAAAGTACCCCTTGCTTCCCCATCTGAAATGCGGCCATCAGGGACCGGCCAGGAGCCGTTTTGTCATGCAGACGCTGTTCTCTACCCCTTGATACTGGCCGTAGTTCGGAATGATTAAATAACCGGACTTCTCATATAGCCTGATCGCCTCGGGCTGTTTTTTGCCGGTTTCCAGGATTGCTTCGGCAAAGCCGAGTTCCGCGGCCCATCGCTCCAGTTCGGCAAGCACAGCCCCGGCGATTCCCTGCCCTCTGCAGTCCGGCAGGACGAACATCCGTTTTATCTCGACAATCTGACCCGCGTATGGCTTGATAGCGCCGCACCCGACGGCGCGGTTGTTGATGTACGCCACCACCACATGGCCGATCTTGTCGAGAGTGTTATAGGTAGCGTAAAATGAGTGTTCCTCGCCGTCGCGAATCCGAAGATCCTGGTCGAGCAATACCACCAATGTCCGGAAATCAGGGTTCGACGAGTCGGTGCGGATAATCTTAACCGTTTCCTTTGGATGCATCTCTTCTCCCAGTAGCTAAATCCCATTATAGTATGGAAAACGGCGACTTCAAAACTCCGGTTTCTCCCCAGAAAGGAGTCAAGGAGCGGGGAGGTACTATCAATGTGGTCTTGGCCCATGATCCTCGTGATAGGGGCACTCGCCAGCCATCTCGTCGCTGCGAACCTAGTGTCATATAATGGGATACGCCATTTTCGTGGAATCTATTACGACTTTCATATTTCGGTAAAAAAGTGCCTTGACATGACCTGTGTTTGTCGATATATAGATAACAGACTCTTAAATCTGGAATAGAAAGATGCTGTTCTCAAAAGGCTGTACCTACGCGATTCGGGCTTCCCTCCTGGTCACTACCAAGGAGTTGAAAGATGGCCGGAAATTTATTCCGATCAAGGAACTGTCGGATGAGCTCGACCTCTCTTTCCATTTCCTCACCAAGATCATGCAGGAGTTGACGGAAGCGAAGATCATGGAATCGTTTCGCGGTCCTAATGGCGGAATCGGCCTCGCCCGACCAGCAAAGGATATCCGCTTGGTCGATGTGATAGAGGCGATTGACGGATTGGATATTTTCACCGAATGCGCGCTTGGTCTCCCCGGTTGCGGCGAAGATACTCCCTGCCCCCTACACGCAAGCTGGGCCAAACGCCGCGAAGATCTGCATCGGATGTTCGAAAAAACCACCCTGGCCAGCCTGGCCAAAGACCTGCAATCCAGCGGACTTCGGAATTGAGGTAACAAGATGAAAGCGGACCGTGCACATACATTTGTCACTATTTCCGATATAGTACTCTTAAATCAGAATATAGGTAGTCAAACATTCAACTCTTCTCTTTCACACAATAAAGGAATACTGGTATGAAGTCCCTGATTCTCTTTGTCGCG
>JAYRFH010000130.1:0-6580 GCA_041908405.1 Candidatus Zixiibacteriota bacterium | reverse complement strand
GGACAAATCGTGGAGTCGCTACTGTATTTTTTATGTGATGGATGGTGTCAGGAGAAACTTCCCCTCTCCCCATGGGAGAGGGTGCCCCGAAGGGGCGCGTGAGGGTCTTCAATACAGCCGTCCGCCCATTTCCGCTTCCTCTACCGGGCTAACCAGCACCAGCCCACCGCCCGGCCGTGGTACCCCCAGCATCAGAACCTCAGAAATGAACCCGCCGATATTTTTCGGCGGAAAATTCACCACCGCCAGACATTGCCGGTTAAGCAACTGCTCAGGCGTATAGTCTGTCTTGAAACGCGCCGAGGTCTGTTTAACGCCGATCTCGGCCCCAAAATCGATCTTCAGCTTATACGCCGGTATCTTCGCCCGCTCAAAGTCGACAACCTCGATTATCCGCCCCACCCGGATATCGACTTTGAGAAAATCATCATATGTGAGTGGTTCTGTCATGTTGGCAATCAACCCAAAACCAAAGCCCCCGGCAAGTGAGAACCGGGGGTCCGGTTGTTGCTGATTTAGCTATGCCACATCTTCATATGGTCGGCATGCGTATGCAGATATCCTCCCGCTTGCATATTCTTGTCGTAGAAATCGAGATCCAGATGATGCGCCTGCAGGAAAGTCAGCGTGTAGACCGATGGCACCGTCGCGGGGAAGCGCCCGAACGTATCGTAGATATACTGCGCCTGATGCGCCACACATTCTTTGAATAGCTCGTTCATCTGCGCCGCCGAACCGCGCACCTTGGCGGTCTCTTTCCAGGGTCCCGGTGTTTCCGGATTGAACGGCCCGCCTGCGCCATACTTCCGCTGCACCAGCGCGTCAACCGCCGCCCGCATAGTCGGGTAGTGCGGCGGGCAGTATGCTTCGAAGACGCCTTCACGACCGGTGAAATTCGGCACCGGCCATTTCGGATTCGTGTCAAACCGGAACCCAAGCCCTGGAACCGCGGGATTTCCCGATGCCCCCAACAGCGAGAACGGATCGATCCCGTCAAACATCCAGCCGCCCAACCCGAGCGCCTGCAACATCAGCATCCCGGCATAACAGGAGGTCGACAACTCCGCGCAAACCTCCGCCAACCCGAACTGCTCCATGAACGACATCGGATACGCCACATTCGGGTCGATTATCTCCTTGAACTTCTCGATCCCCGGTATCGGGCGTCCATTGATATCATCCATCAGGCATTTGCCGTTCTGCGCCAGATAGGCGATCCCCGCCAGGTTGTGTTGGGCGACATCCGCCACCGGGATTATCAGCGTGCTCCCCGGCACATTCACACACCAGGTATTGTGCGGCTCAAGATACGGTTCTTCTGCCGGCAGGTTGATTCGCTTGTCATCCAGTTTTCTGACGCGGGCTTTGTGCGCGGAAAGCCACGCTTCCAGATCATGCTCGCCGTTCTCATTCATCTTTAACAGCGACCCGGAGTCGCGAGTCGGCAGAAAGTATGTGCCGTTGTCATCGGTGAAGAAAAACTCTGTCGTATGAAATCCCGCCGCCGAAGGAAACGTTCTTCCACCCGCCGCGGACGCATAGTTCGACAATTTCGGCGCGTACCGCTTGGCCCGATAATGCATGTAATGCCAGCCATTGTTGCCGGTCGCGGCGGCCAATACCAGCATCTGCTCGAGGTCAGAGAGCGGCATCGGCGCATGTTTCGATTTGTATGCCAGCACGCCATCGGGGATCTCATCCCCCATCGCGAACCGTCGGGCGCGACGTCCCAGCAATGCTTCGATCAGCGGGAAATTGACCGCCTGCTCCAATCCTTTGGGGAGTGACGGCATTTTGTCGAGAAGTACTTTGCCGCGTTCGGTCGTTTGAGCGGCGAGATTTGAGAAGCCCAGTCCCGAAAGAGCGGCGCCGGCGCCGATCGCGAGATGGCCGAGCATGCGACGGCGGGAAACAGGCATCCATCCGGTGGACTGTTTTTCGTCAGACATACGATCCTCCTTCGTGTCTGTTGAGGTGAAGAGGAAATGGAGGTTCAGCAACCTTCCCGCCCGGACAGGAGGATGATACTATAATGGACCAGACTGGTCAATGAGGAAAAAGCGGCGGAGCGAACTATGCAATTACGTCAGATGCGAAGGTCAGAAGCCGGTTTGCTCTGAGCCGTCATGAGACTGCTTTCGTTGTGCAGATTTCATTGTGACGTTTGTCGTCGCAGGATAATCGATCTTCTTACCATCGAGCAGCTCCTGGATGGTGAGTATTTGGAGTGCTGGGTGTTTGGTCCCCCAGGGTGAAGAGTAGAACCCAGCTGAGGCTGCCTCTGACCGCATCGGTCGCGTCGTATCTTCTAGTGTAATCAGTACGCCAATCGCCGCTTTCTCGCGGTCAACAACACCTCTTAGATCGCGTACGTCCTTGACTGTTACTCCTCCGCTTTTTACAGAAAGTATTACCTGCTTGGTCTTTCCCTTTGGCCCTTCGTCATGGAAATACAGCCTACCGTCGATACCATGATCTGCACCCTTCTTCTGCTCGACTGGACGTGCACCGACAAGTCCCAGCGCCCACCATTGGAATTGAAAACGATCGTTGGATTCAGCCAGAGCACGGGCATCGGCCAATGAAGCGGGTTCCCCTATTGTCTTGAATTCTACTTTGTCACCAAACGAATCTCTGAGTCTGTGGCGAATGAGCGAAATCGCTAAGTGGGTTATGTCAATACCAATCCATTTTCGTTTATGATTTTGTGCAGTGGCTATAGTTGTGCCACAACCACAAAAAGGGTCCAGCACCGTATCACCTTCATTGCTCGAAGCGTTTAATATCCGTTCGAGTAATGCCTCTGGTTTCTGCGTTGGGTAGCCGAGGCGCTCATCATGCCATGATCTCAGGGCTTCAATGTCCGCCCAGATATCCTGCATCGGCAACCCCTTTGATTCATCTAGGTAGCGCTTAATACGTGGAATTCCGTTTTTCGTATAGAAGATTCGACCGTCCTCTTCATATTGTTTCATGGTCTCAATTGGGCAACGCCAGATTCGCCGTATACCCTTCCATTCGTAATCATAGCCACCACCCTGCAAGCCCGCCGCTCCAAGATCGCCCGACATAAATTTTCGTCCATTGGGGTCTTGATAACGGTAGTATTGTTGAACGTAATCTTGGTCGTATTTCTGGAAAGTCTCATTCCATGTTGCCGCTGGACTTGACACGTAAAAGAGTATTACGTCATGCACATTCCCGAATCGATTTGCATCACTGTGACCGCTAGTACGTTTCCAAATTATTTCATTGCGATAATTGTTTACCCCGAATACTGCGTCCATGAGCATTTTCAGATAGTGACTTGCGTTAGGGTCACAATGCAAATAGATACTACCAGTCGGTTTCAGGACGCGGCGCAGTTCGACCAATCGCGGAGCCATCATCGACAGATAGGCAAGCATATCGGTATCGCCTAAGAAAGCGCGAAAGCCCTGCATAGCTTCCGAAACCTTACCGCCCGATTCAACTATTTCCTGATAGGCTAGGGAGGCGGCTTCATCCCAACGCCATGTATCTTCAAAGGCTCTTATCTGTGCGGCAGATCTGGAGCCATCTTGTTCTTGGAATAGGACGTTGTAATTCTGTGCAGAGTTAAACGGCGGGTCCAAGTAAATCAGGTCTACTGATTCGTCGGCTACGTAGCGGCGAAGCACGTCCAAATTGTCGCCATAGTAAAGTAGGTTACTCATTCGCTGCGTTCTTTTTTCCCCAGAGTTTTACGATGTCTGCGACCTCCCGCAGCTTGTCAGTTACGCCAGCGGCCGTCGCCAAGGGAATATTAAGTGTTTGATGGATTCGAGAAAAGTTATAATACGAAAAAGAATTCAAAGCGGAATCCCCCCTCATTCGGTGTTAAGCACTTGACCCGTCTACGCCATATTTACCGCCACCCGCGGACGAAATCCACCCATCGCCAGCAAGGTCTCCTGGCGGCGGCGTATCTCCTTCTCCGTCATCACAAAATCCGGCCCGACATGCTCGATCATGATCGAGGAGGTACACGACGCAAAACAGCCCGCCCGTCGCAAGTCCCCCTTTGTCTTGAGATACTCGTACGTGAACCCCGCCATGTAGGTGTCTCCCGCGCCGGTCGCGTCGATCAGATCTATCTCATACGGCGGAATATCGATGAACTGCTTGCCGTCGAAGATCACCGACCCGAGTTCCGCGAGCGTGACAATCACGATCTTCGGCCCCCACGACTTGAGTATCTTCGCCGCCTCATAAGGATTTTCGCGGCAATCGATCCCGGTGAGCACTTTCGCTTCCATCTCGTTCGGCTTGACGATATCAAACAGCGCGAACGCTTTCTCGATCCCCTCCGGTTTGTCATGCGTTATCCGCATCTGTGAATCGATATCCCGCAACAGTCCCTGCGGATCCAGGAAAAACAGACCGTTCGGGTAATGCTTCCGTATCTGCCCGACCATCTCCAGCGAGACTTCCTTGAGGATCGGACCGATCAATACCGCCTCGGAGTCCTTGTAGAGCGAGGGATCGATCTCGCCGACATTCGCTGCCCGTCCCAATAGATCGAGCGTCCGATTGCCGAACGCGTCGTAGTATATCAGCGAAAATCCACCGGTCTCTTTCGAAGGAGTGATATGCGGAGTGATCTTGTACTTCTGCATATCCGCCATGAACTGCGCTTTGAGATCATCCCCCACCGACCCGACCAGTGTCACTTCCTTGCCCAGTTTCGCCAGCACCAGCGCGGCATTGGTCGAACAGCCGGAGAGAATGCGGGTTTTGGTATCGACCCGTGGAGTTTTGATATAGTCATAGACCGGATTGCCGATTGCCGTGATCATAGATACTTTCTTCGATGAGGTGAGTGAAAACGGGTTTAGACTTCCTGGCGGTCGCCCAGCAGTTTGCGCGCGTAAATGAGTCTCTGCACCGACGTAATGGTCGAGGTCGCGCCCACTATAATGAGGGCAAACTCCAGCCACCCGCCGCGCGGCCATGTGCCGGTCGGGAAGTATATTTCCATGATGGCGCCAAAGATGATCAAAATGAACTTCTCGAGTCTCCCCATAATGCCAACCGCGCAGTTCTCTATTTTGCCGATTGACTCCGCCGCCGCCCGCGTGTAGCTGGCGATCAACATTCCAAACAGCGCGAATAACCCCCATCCCGGATGGGCCGCGCCTGAAAGTGTGATACCGGCGAGAATAAAAAATTCACCGTAGCGGTCGGAGACATGGTCGAGAATCCCGCCAAAAACCGTCCCGGTTTTCCCCGCCCGCGCGGTAGAACCATCAAGCATATCCGCAAACGATGCCGCCAGCATCCAGAAAACCCCCCACCCCATGCTATCCTTCCAGAAGTAGATCCCTGAAATGATGGCGCAGACGAGAGAAACTCCCGTGAGGAAATTCGGCGTCAGCCCCATGCGGTAGCATGCTTTGCCCAGGACCAGCGAGGTCTCTTCATACCACTGCCGCTTGCGCTGATTGATGGTTGGCGCAGGATTCTGCTGCTCGGTCTTCATGACCGGCCAATATGTATAGTTGAGTCGCCGGAGTCAACTGGTCAAGACAGCCAGAATCGGCGGTTGACAAGGTCGGTCCGGGACGGGATATTCTCCCGGATGTTCATCGACTATGTTGAAATTGAAGTATTTGCCGGAGATGGCGGGCACGGCTGTATCGCCTTCCGGCAGGAGAAATATATCCCCAAAGGTGGCCCGGATGGCGGCGACGGCGGCTGGGGCGGCGATGTTATCGCTATCGCCGACAGCAACTTGACCACACTCCTCGATTTCCGCTATAAGAAGATCTACAAGGCGGAAAAGGGGCGCTTTGGCTCCGGCTCACTTCGCACCGGCAAATCCGGCGACCCGACATTCCTTCGGCTTCCGGTCGGCACTATTATAAAGGATCGGGACACCGGCGAAACTATTGCCGATCTCGACACTGCCGAGATGCAAGTTGTCCTCGCCAAAGGCGGCAAAGGCGGACATGGGAACGCCTTCTACAAAACCGCAGTTAACCAGGCACCACGCAAAGCGCAGGATGGCGCCCCCGGCGAACACCGCCGCCTCGCGCTGGAATTGAAACTCCTTGCCGATGTCGGCCTGGTCGGATTGCCCAATGCCGGCAAATCAACTATCCTGGCGGCCTTCTCCGCCGCTCGTCCCAAGATCGCGGATTACCCGTTCACCACTCTTGTACCCAACCTGGGGATCGTGAAGATCCGCGAGTTCAAGTCTTTCGTGATGGCGGATATCCCGGGCCTTATCGAAGGCGCTTCCGAAGGAAAGGGACTGGGTATCCAGTTCCTCAAGCATATCCAGCGCACCCGCCTGCTGGTCTATGTGATTGACATTAATGAGGAAGATATTATCAAGACCCGGGAGTTATTGGAGAACGAACTGGCGACTTTTGACCCGGAACTGCCGGGGAGACCGTCTATAACCGTGATACCCAAGATCGACACTACGACCACGGCCAAAGTAAAAGCATTTTCCAAAAAGCTCCCGAAAGATTATCTTTTCCTGTCGGCGGTTTCCCGCGCGGGGGCCGACGATTTTTTGTTAGCTATTGAGCGAAAACTTGACGAAGAACGAATT